>JAABQG010000020.1 GCA_011391595.1 Hydrogenophaga sp. | reverse complement strand
TCAAGTTGTCTGCGGTCTCTCGACTATTGAACACAAGCGCCGTATAGAAGAAGCAGAAAAACACAATCGCGGCAGCGTACAGCATCACATAGATTGGCTGTCCCGGCGCCAACGCACCGGAGATGTCCTTGAGCCAGCGCATTGAATCGCCAGAACTGAACCAACTCACAACCGTTGCCGGCAACAAGATGATGGAAGAAGCAAAAATTGGCGGGATCACGCCGGCCATGTTGAGCTTCAGCGGCAAATGAGAAGACTGGCCGCCATAGACCTTGTTTCCAACCTGCCGGCGCGCGTAGTTGACCAGGATCTTCCGCTGGCCCCGCTCGACGAACACAACAAAGTAGGTCACCAGCACAACGACGGTGACAATGAGAATCGCGACGAGGATGCTCATCGCACCCGTACGGACCAACTCCAGCAAACCGCCAATGGCACTGGGCAAACCTGACGCGATACCAGCAAAGATGATGATCGAAATGCCGTTACCGAGACCGCGCTCGGTGATCTGCTCTCCCAACCACATCAGGAACATTGTGCCGGCGGTCAGGGAGACCATCGCAGTCATCCGGAAACCCATCCCCGGATCAATCACGAGCCCAGCGGAGCTTTCAAGCGCGACTGAGATACCCAAAGATTGGAACAGGGCCAAGCCCAGTGTGCCGTAACGCGTGTACTGGGTGATCTTGCGTCGCCCTGACTCGCCTTCCTTCTTCAGTTGCTCAAATGTGGGAACCACATAAGTCAGCAACTGCATGATGATGGACGCCGATATGTACGGCATGATCCCAAGCGCAAACACCGTGAACCGGGACAGCGCACCACCGGAGAACATGTTGAACAGACTCAGGATGCCACCCTGCTGCCCTTTGAAAAGCTGCTGCAGTTGTGAAGGGTCAATTCCAGGCACTGGTATGTGCGCACCGACCCGAAAGACAACAAGGGCCAGCAACAAGAACACCAGCCGGCGACGCAAGTCGCCGAATTTGCCCGTCTTAGCAATTTGTGCCGCGTTAGTTGCCACTGAAATCTACTTTCAATACCGCATTCAAGCCAAGGCGCCGCCAGCAGCCTCGATGGCCGCTTTCGCACCGGCGGTAGCACCAATGCCCTTGAGCGTCACGGCCCTCGAAATGGCGCCGGTGTTGATGACCTTGACCACCCTGGCAAGCTGACCCACCAGGCCCGCCTGCTTCAATGCCAGCAGATCGACGTCTGATGCACCCAGTCGCTCAAGCGCGGTCAGGGTCACTTCGGCATTGAACTTCAGCAAATGAGACTTGAAGCCGCGCTTGGGCAGGCGACGCTGCAAGGGCATTTGACCGCCCTCGAAACCGACCTTGTGGTAGCCACCGGCCCGGGATTTCTGGCCCTTGTGGCCGCGTCCCGCGGTCTTCCCCAGACCAGAACCAATTCCGCGTCCGACGCGGCGCTTGGCGTGCTTGGCGCCATCAGCGTGTTTAATGTTGTTGAGTTCCATCAGCAACCTCTCAGAGAACTTTGACCAGATAGCTGATCTTGTTGATCATGCCGCGCACTGCAGGTGAATCCTGCAATTCGCTGGTGCTGTTGAGCTTGCGCAGGCCGAGACCGCGAACGGTGGCGCGATGCGATTCCTTGCATCCAATGGGGCTTCGCACCAACTGGACTTTGACGGTTTGTTGTTGTGTAGTCATGGTCAACCCCGGTTAGACGAAGATTTCTTCGACGGTCTTGCCCCGCTTGGCCGCAACTGCCGACGCGGTGGTCGAGTTGGAAAGCGCATTCAACGTGGCGCGCACCATGTTGTACGGATTGGAGGAACCGTGACTCTTCGCGACGATATCAGTGATCCCCATCACTTCGAAAACAGCGCGCATGGGGCCGCCCGCGATGATGCCGGTACCCTTTGGCGCCGGCGCCATCATGACCGAGGCCGCGCCATGATGGCCCGTCACGTTGTGATGGATCGTGCCATTGCGCAACGAAACCTTGTTCAGGTTGCGGCGGGCTTCTTCCATCGCCTTCTGCACAGCTGCCGGCACTTCCTTGGACTTGCCCTTACCCATGCCGACACGGCCATCGCCGTCGCCGACCACGGTCAACGCCGCGAAACCAAGAATACGGCCGCCCTTGACGACCTTGGTCACGCGATTGATCGCGATCATTTTCTCGCGCATGCCGTCCTCGGGACCGTCACCTTGCGCTCTTGCCTGAAATTTAGCCATGATTGTTTCCGATCCGCTTAGAACTGCAAGCCAGCTTCACGCGCCGCATCAGCCAGCGCCTTGACGCGACCGTGATACGCAAAGCCAGCGCGATCAAACGCCACTTTCTCGACGCCAGCCGCTTTTGCCTTTTCAGCAATGCGCTTGCCAACGGCCTTCGCGGCGGCAGCGTTGCCGCCCTTGCCGGCCGAGCCATCAAGCGACCTGCGCACATCCGCTTCCGCGGTGGATGCGCTGGCCAACACCTTGGTGCCGTCGCCGGAAATGACGTTGGCATAGATGTGCAAATTGGTGCGATTCACCGTCAGCCGCGCAACACCTTGAATGGCAATACGGATTCGGGTCTGACGGGCCCGGCGAAGACGCTGCTCTTTTTTGGTCAACATGATGCCGCTCCTTATTTCTTCTTGGTCTCTTTGATCGTGATCTTTTCATCCGAATAACGGATGCCCTTGCCTTTGTAGGGCTCGGGAGGACGGATGGCACGAATCTCGGCAGCCACCTGGCCCACGCGCTGACGGTCGGCCCCCTTGATCAGGATCTCGGTGGGCGTCGCCGTCTGCACGGTAATTCCTGCGGGCATTTCCTTGTTGACGGGATGGGAGTACCCCACGGTCAAGCTCAGCTTGGCACCTTGCGCCTGGGCCTTGTAGCCCACGCCGACCAGGCTCAGCTTTTTCTCGAAGCCCTTGCTGACCCCCACCACCATGTTGTTCACCAGCTGACGCATGGTGCCGCTCATGGCATTGGCCTCCCGGGACTCGTTCGCCGGCGCGAACGTCAGCTTGCCGGCGTCATTCGCCACAGTGACCAGCATGTTTTGCTTCAGCTGCAACGTGCCGCCCGAGCCTTTCACGCTGATCTGATCTTCCTTGATGGACACATCCACGCCAGCGGGGATGGTCACAGGCATTTTTCCTACACGGGACATTTCAGTTTCTCCTCAATGCCGCGGTCAAGCCACGTAGCAGAGCACTTCGCCACCGACACCGGTAGCGCGCGCCTTGCGATCAGTCATGACCCCCTTCGGAGTCGTCACGATGGCGACGCCCAGACCGTTCATCACGGTGGGAATGGCATCGTGGCCTTTGTAAACGCGCAGGCCAGGACGGCTTACCCGCTCGATACGCTCGATGACGGGACGTCCGGCGTAGTACTTCAGGGTGATTTCCAGCTCGGCTTTGCCGTCGGTGGACTTGACCTGGAATCCGTCAATGTAACCCTCGTCCTTCAACACCTGCGCAATGGCCACCTTCACTTTGGAAGACGGAATCAGTACGGTTGCCTTGGCAACCATTTGCGCGTTGCGAATGCGGGTCAACAGATCGGCAATGGGATCACTCATGCTCATGTTAAATCTCCTGCCGATTACCAGCTTGCCTTGACGATACCGGGGATATCGCCTGCAAAAGCCATTTCACGAATCTTCGAACGACCCAGACCGAACTGGCGGAAAGTTCCACGAGCACGCCCAGTGACGGCGCACCGATTGCGCTGACGCGTCGGATTGGCATTGCGCGGGAGCTTCTGCAAGCCCAGGCGGGCAGCTGCACGCTCTTCATCCGAACGCTTAGCATCGTTGGCGATCGCCTTGAATTCCGCGTGTTTCTTCGCGTATTTGGCGACCAGTTTGTCCCGCTTGAGCTCGCGCTCAATTAAAGCCATTTTTGCCACAGGTCACCTCAGTTCTTGAACGGGAAACGGAAACCAGCGAGAAGCGCCTTGCACTCCTCGTCGGTCTTGGCCGTTGTCGTGATGCTGATGTTGAGGCCGCGCAAGGCATCCACCTTGTCGTACTCGATCTCAGGAAAAATAATCTGCTCTTTGACGCCGACGTTGTAGTTGCCACGCCCGTCGAATGCGCGTCCGGAAATACCACGGAAGTCACGGACCCGAGGCAGCGCCACCGTCACGAAACGGTCCAGGAATTCGTACATCTGCACGCCGCGCAATGTGACCATGCAGCCAATCGCCTGACCTTCGCGGATCTTGAAACCGGCGATCGCCTTCTTGGCATTGGTCACCACAGGCTTCTGGCCGGCGATCTTCGTCAGGTCGCTCACGGCGTTGTCCATGACCTTCTTGTCCGCGACTGCCTCGCTCACACCCATGTTGAGCGTGATCTTGGAAAGGCGCGGCACCTGCATCGGCGACTTGTAGCCAAACTTGGCCATCAATTCGGGAGCGATTTTTTCGCGGTAAATTTGCTGGAGTCGTGCCATGGTCATGCCACCTTGATTTCTTCGCCACTGGACTTGAAAACGCGAACGCGCTTGCCATCCGCCAGCAATTTGATGCCCACGCGATCAGCCTTGCCGGTGGCCGCATTGAAAATGGCCACGTTGGACTGATGGATTGGCATGGTCTTTTGCACGATGCCGCCCGGCGCGCCCTTGAGCGGATTGGGCTTGGTGTGCTTTTTCACCATGTTGATACCGTCAACCACCAGCATCGAGTCGTCCTTGCGCAGCGAAACCTTGCCGCGCTTGCCCTTGTCGCGCCCGGTGATCACGATGACCTCGTCGCCTTTGCGAATCTTGTTCATGACGTGTCCTTACAGAACTTCAGGAGCCAGGGACACGATCTTCATGAACTTCTCGGTACGCAGTTCACGCGTGACCGGGCCGAAGATGCGGGTGCCGATGGGCTCCAATTTGGCATTCAGCAACACTGCTGCGTTGCCGTCGAATTTGACCAGGGAGCCATCGCTGCGACGGATACCCTTGGCCGTGCGAACCACCACAGCGCTGTATACCTCGCCTTTTTTGACGCGGCCACGCGGAGCGGCTTCCTTGATGCTCACCTTGATGATGTCACCGACGCTGGCGTAACGACGCCGCGAGCCGCCGAGCACCTTGATGCAAAGGACGGATTTGGCGCCGGTATTGTCGGCAACGTCTAACCGAGATTCTGTCTGGATCATTTCAATATTCCCAACTTGCACCCGTTGCGCCCCGCAGGCAGGGCGCGCCGGATCAGTCTTGGGCCCGTCGTCCACGCCATGAACCACTCACGGCGCTTTTACTGGGCAAGAAACTTGCGCTTTTTCAAGCGAAGCCTCGAATTATGGCAGGGCTGGGATCGGCTGTCAAGCGCTATTGAACCGGTAATTCGAGATATTTCCGTGCCAGCACTTCAAAAGCTGCAATTTCGGGGTCGCGCCCGGTCTCTTCGCCTACGATGGCGCCGACTTCCGAGGCCATTTCTCCCGCCAGTCGGGCGTCAAGAAAGAGCAAGCGGGACCGGCGCGCCAGCACGTCTTCGACGGTGCGCGCATATTCGTGTCGAACTGCGAACCGCACCATGGCCTCCGTCAACCCACCGCCCAGTGGACGCTGCGCGCCCGGCAACCCCGATACGGCACCAGCCTCATTCCCGTAGACCGACAGTCCCGGCACGGCACTCAGGGGACGGGCGGCGCCCCGCTGCCCCTGCGCGCCCACCAGAAAGAGGTGAGTGCTCGCTCCGCCAGATCTTGAGGGCAGAAGTGTTTCGTCCATGCATTTCTGTAGCACGTCTTCAGCCATGGCACGGTAAGTCGTCCATTTTCCGCCCGTCACCGTCACCAGGCCGCTTCGACTGACCAGCACCGTATGTTCCCGGCTCAGGCCCTTGGTGTCGTCTTCACCGTCCTGGGGGGATTTGACCAGCGGGCGCAGGCCCACCCAGCAACTGCGTACGTCACCTCGGGTCGGGGCCCGGTTCAGGTAACGCGCGGACTCGCTCAGGATGAACGCCACCTCGTCGGCAAAGGGTCGGGGCTCCCGCGCCAGGTCATGCCGTGGCGTATCGGTGGTGCCCAGAATCAGTTTGCCCAACCACGGCACGGCGAAAAGCACCCGGCCATCGGCTGTCTTGGGCACCAGCAGCGCATGGTCGCCGGGGAGAAACTCGCGATCCACCATCAGATGCACGCCTTGGCTGGGCGCGACCATGGGTCGCGCCGGTCGACCCGTGGCTTCGCCATCTTTCTGGCGCAGGACATCCACCCAAACCCCTGTGGCATTGATCACGCAGCGCGCCCGCAGCGGATAAGCCTGCCCGGTTTCATGGTCCTCGCAGACCACTCCGGCGACTCGTCCCGCTTCGTGAATCAAAGCCGTTGCCGCGCAGTGATTGACCAGCAACGCACCTTGCGCTGCCGCGGTGCGGGCCAGCGCCAGCGCCACCCGTGCATCGTCGAACTGGCCGTCCCAGTATTTGACGCCGCCCAGAAGACCCCGTGCCTGGACACCCGGGAGACACTGCAAGGTCTGCTGACGGCCCAGGAATTCAGTGCTGCCCAGGCCATCCTGGCCGGCCAGAACGTCATACATCTTGAGGCCGATCCCGTAGAACGGTGCTTCCCACCATCGGTAGGCCGGCATCACGAAGGCCAGCGGCTGCGCCAGATGCGGCGCGTTGTGCAACAAATGGGCCCGCTCATGCAACGCCTCGCGCACCAGCGGCAGGTTCCCCTGCGCCAGGTAGCGCACGCCCCCGTGCACGAGTTTGGTGGCGCGCGATGAGGTGCCCGAGGCAAAGTCGTGCGACTCGATCAGCACCACACTGAAGCCACGCAATGCGGCATCCAGTGCCACGCCCAGGCCCGTGGCGCCACCGCCGATGATGGCCACGTCCCATTGACGGTCTTCGGCAAGCCCCGCAACCAGGTCAGCGCGCCGCGTCAATCGGGGAAAAGCATCCGCATTTGTCATGCGTGAATTGTCGCCCAACCCTTGGCGCGCTCGACGGCCTGTCGCCATCGCGCGAGGCGCAACGCGCGTGCGCCAGGGCTCAGCGACGGCTGAAACCGTCGATCAACCGCCCACTGCGACGAGATCTCGTCGGCGCCGGTCCAGAAGCCTGTTGCCAGGCCCGCGAGGTAGGCCACCCCGAGCGCCGTGGTCTCGGTCACCCGGGGGCGCACCACGGGAACACCCAGAAAATCAGCCTGCATCTGCATCAGCAAGTCGTTGCTGCTGGCGCCGCCATCCACGCGCAACTCCTTCAGTTCGATACCGGAGTCGGCCGCCATCGCGCCGAAAACGTCCGCCACCTGAAGCGCAATCGACTCAAGCGCAGCACGCGCCACGTGGGCGCGGGTGGTGCCACGGGTCATGCCCAGAAGCGTGCCGCGCGCATACCCGTCCCAGTCTGGCGTTCCAAGGCCGGCAAACGCCGGCACCAGATAGACGTCGCCGGTATCGGGGACGCTGGCTGCAAGGGCCTCCACCTCGGACGCAGAACGAATGACCTCCAGTCCATCGCGCAGCCACTGCACCGTGGCACCCGCCATGAACACAGAGCCTTCCAGCGCGTAGGCCGTGCGATGGCGCGCCTCTGGCGGGCCCCGCCAGGCAACTGTCGTCAGCAACTGGTTGCGACTGGGCACCGGCGCTGTTCCGGTATTCATGAGCATGAAGCAGCCCGTGCCATAGGTATTTTTTGCCATGCCCGGGGCAAAACAGGCCTGGCCAAACAATGCGGCCTGCTGATCTCCCGCCATGCCGGCAATCGCGACCGGCAGGCCGAGCAAGGCCGGGTCGGATTCGCCGAGGATGCCGCTTGAGGTCACGACCTGCGGCAGCACAGTGGCCGGAATATTGAAGAGGCGCAGCAGCTCCGTGTCCCACTGCAGCGTGTGCAGGTTGAACAGCAGGGTGCGAGAGGCATTGCCTGGGTCCGTCGCATGAATGCGTCCACCGGTCAGCTTCCATACCAACCAGGCGTCAATCGTTCCGAACGCCAGTTCGCCGCGCTCGGCACGCCGGCGCGCGCCGGGAACATGGTCCAGCAACCACTCCAGCTTGGTGGCGGAGAAGTACGCATCGAGCATCAGCCCGGTCTTGCGCTGGATCAGCCCGACTTTGCCCTGCGCCCGCAGTTCGGCGCAACGCCCCGCGGTGCGGCGGTCCTGCCACACGATGGCGGGCGCCACGGGATCCCCGGTGACACGGTCCCACAATACCGTCGTCTCACGCTGGTTGGCAATGCCGATGGCGACGATATTTCTGGCACTTGCGCCCTGGCGGGCCAGCACGTCCTGCATGACGCCATACTGGGATTGCCAGATTTCGGTGGCGTCATGCTCCACCCAGCCGGGCCGCGGAAAATACTGCCGGAATTCCCGTTGCGCCACCGCCGCAACCTGCCCCTTGCGATCAAAAAGCATGGCGCGTGAACTGGTGGTGCCCTGATCAAGCGAAAGGATGTAGTCCATGGGGTTGAAGCGTAACCCAATGAACGCCGTCCATCGATCGAGCCGGAACGGTGCCGGGCTGCGCGGCGCTCCGCATCATCCGGCGACCCTGGGCAACTGTCTCGGCAAAAGACGACAATTTGAATCCCGCACGGGCGCGCCATCGCGGCCGCCGTGAACCGTCCAAAGCAATCAGCTCCCTTACCATGACCACACACATCACTTTCATCGGCGGCGGCAACATGGCCAGCGCCATCATTGGCGGGTTGCTCAAGCAGGGCATGACGCCCCGGCAGATCGACGTGGTCGAACCCTTTGCCGAAGCGCGCGCCAGGCTTCTTTCGCAGTTTGGCGTTACGGCACTCCACGGACCAGGACCGGCACTGGCCAAGGCCGACCTCGTGGTCTGGGCCGTCAAGCCCCAGACCTTCAAGGAGGCGGCGCTGCAAACCAGCCAGCACACCCAGCACGCGCTGCATCTGAGCGTGGCTGCGGGCATACGCAGCGACAGCATCGCCAGCTGGCTTGGCACGCAACGCATTGTCCGGGCCATGCCCAACACCCCCGCCCTGGTCGGAAAAGGCATGACGGCCATGTTCGGGCGGGCGGCCGCGACCGTCGAAGACCGGCGCCAGGTGGAGCGCGTGATCGCCACAACAGGCCAGTTTCTGTGGGTCGAGCCGGAAAGCCAGCTCGACGCCGTCACGGCGCTGTCAGGCTCCGGCCCGGCCTACGTGTTCTATTTTCTTGAAGCCATGACCCAGGCAGGCACCGACATGGGGCTCACACGCGACCAGGCGCACCAGCTCGCGGTGGGCACCTTCGTGGGTGCGTCCGAGCTGGCGCGTGCCTCTGAAGAACCCCCTGAAGTGCTGCGCCAGCGCGTCACTTCCAAGGGCGGCACCACCTACGCGGCCATCATGTCCATGGAGGAGGACAACGTGAAGAATCTGTTCATGCGTGCGCTGCACGCAGCCCGGCGCCGGGCGCATGAGCTGGGCGACGAGTTCGGGGCCTGAAGGCGCCGCTCGGCCGGTGTCGGTCTAGCCAAGCGGATACGACAGAACGACGCCGGCAAACACGGTAAATCCCAGCCAGTGATTGAGCCTGAACGCCTGGAAGCAGCCCTCACGCCTTCGTTCATGGATCAGGGCGTAGTGCCATGCCACCTGCGCCAGCGCAGCGATGTTTGAAATTAAAATGATAGCGACAGATGACCATTGGGCGCTGGAAAAACCCCAGATTGACAGAAAAATCAGGTAAAAGGCCATCACGGCGACCACGTCGAAGCGCCCGAGCGTGATGGCCGAAGTCTTCATGCCGATCCGCAGGTCGTCGTCGCGGTCCACCATGGCGTACTCGGTGTCATAGGCCAGCACCCAGAACAGGTTGCCCAGCAACAGTCCCCAGGCCAGCCCGGGCACCTCGCCAGTCACCGCGGCAAACGCCATGGGAATGCCGAAGCTGAACGCCACGCCCAGCACCGCCTGCGGCATCGAGACAAAGCGCTTGGCATAGGGGTAGAGCAAGGTGATCGCCAGCGCCGCGAACGACCAGGCCACCGTCGCCTGGTTGGTGGTCAGCACCAGCCCGAATGCCGCCAGGGCCAGCACCGCGCCCACGGTCAGCGCCTCCTTCACACCCACCTTGCCGCTGGTCACCGGCCGCTGGGCGGTGCGCTTGACATGGCGGTCGAACTCGCGATCGGCCACGTCATTGATGCAACAGCCTGCGCTGCGCATCAGGATGGTGCCCAGAGTGAACACGGCCACCAGGTGCCAGCCCGGAAACCCCCCGGCCGCGATCCACAGTGCGGCAAGCGTCGGCCACAGCAGCAGCAACCAGCCCGCCGGGCGGTTCCAGCGGATCAGGTCGAGATAGAGGTGCAGCTTGGCGCGCATCAGCCTGGCCAGCCGGCCCGAAGGTGCATCACAGGCCGATCTGGCGCAGGTCCAGACGCCCGCCGTGCGCATCCGCCCGCACCGGCGGACACCAGAAGAAAGCGCCTGAGACAGGCCTGGAAATGCGGAACAAGGCATCGGTGATGCCGTCTTCCTGCCCGGCCATGCGCCGCATCTGGGCCTCGAAGGCGTCGAACGACTTGCCGAACGCCACGAACATCAGCCCCGCCTTGTGACCCAGCGCCCACGGCATGGAGCGGCGCAGCACAAAAGCTTCCGGCGTGAAACTTTCCTGGGCCGTGCGCTTGACGTGCGCCGACGCCGGCGCATCCTGCAGTTCATGGTTGTCACGGCGGCGCCGGCCCACCGCGTTGTCCTGCTCCCGCGTGCTCATGGCCTCGAAGGCGTCGAAATCATGCACCCACTGCTGCACGGCCACGAAGCTCGACCCGTTCATGCCGGCGCCCTGGCGGTGCACCAGCGCCGCCTTTTCGGCCGCCGCGTCCTTCGGGTTTTCGGTACCGTCTTCATAACCCGTCAGGTCGCGGCCGTGGCCATTGGGCCCGCGCCCATGACGAAACGCCTCGATCACGCGATCCAGATGAAGGGCAGGAGCGAGCGCCTTCTCCAGTGCGTGCGTGGTGAGCACCAGCTTGCCGCGATCGGTGCCGCGCAACCAGCACCACAGGGCCGTGGGTGTTGAAGGCACTTCGGCACCGTTTCCCCCGATCACCGGAAACTCGCGCAGCCCTGGCACTTTTGCGCCCAGCGCGTCGACCAGCGCGCAGCCCAGCCCGGCCACGACGTTGCGGCCGTCGGCCAAGGCTGCCAGATGCAACAGGCAATCGCCCAGGGCTTCCGTGTGCTTGAGCGAGAAAAAAAGGTAGCGGCCCTGAGGGGACACCGGGGCCAGGATGCCGGCTTGTGCGGATTTCATGTCTTCAATCAACTCCATCGAAACGAATTCAACGAACAGAAAACCGGACCAACCTCAGGAAAGCCGATTCACCCCTGGCAACTCGCAAGCATAGATCGCGTTACGCAGCGCGGCAATCGCCTCGTAGCGCGTAAAACTGCGCCGCCAGGCCAGCACCACGCGGCGCGTGGGCGGCGCGGCGCCATGCTCGTCGGCGATCGGCAGGTACTTGACGAACGCATCCTCGTCCTTGCGTCGCTTGCGTCCCGCGCTCAACGCCTCTTTCGGTACCGACAGGCGCGGAACCAGCGTCACACCCATTCCGGCGGCCACCATATGCTTGATGGTCTCCAGTGACGACCCCTCAAAGCTCCGCCGGATGCCCTCGGCATTGCTGGCGAAGCGCGCGAACTCGGGGCAAACTTCCAGGACATGGTCGCGAAAGCAGTGGCCGGTGCCCAGCAGCAGCATGGTCTCGCTCTTGAGCTGCCCGGACGTCACCGACTTGTGGGCCGCCAGCGGGTGGTGGCTCGGCAGCGCCGCCATGAAGGGTTCGTCATAGAGTGGTGCGATGGCAAGGCCCGTGTCGGGAAACGGCTCGGCCAGGATGGCGCAATCGATGTCACCGGTGCGCAGCATCTCCAGCAGCTTGACGGTGAAGTTTTCCTGCAGCATCAGCGGCATCTGCGGTGACAGGGTGATGGCGTTGCGCACAAGATCAGGCAACAGGTAAGGACCAATGGTGTAGATCACCCCCAGCTTGAGCGCGCCCGCCAGCGGGTCCTTGCCGCGCTTGGCAATTTCCTTGATGGCCGCGGCCTGCTCCAGCACGCTCTGCGCCTGGCGCACGATCTCTTCGCCCAGCGGCGTGATGCTCACCTCGCTGGCGCTGCGCTCGAAGAGCTTGACCTCCAGCTCGTCTTCCAGTTTGCGAATTGCCACCGACAGTGTCGGCTGCGACACGAAGCACGCATCGGCCGCCTTGCCGAAGTGCTTCTCGCGCGCGACGGCGACGATGTATTTGAGTTCGGTGAGGGTCATGGATGGCGCATCGGGAAACAGGTTCAGGCTTTCAGGAACTCCGATTTTCCTCCCAACCAGCGCGCAACGTGCCGGCGCGCCAGATCGGGATGCCGGTCCAGCATGCGCGGCGCCAGGGCGCGCGCCCACTCGAGCAGCGCGCTGTCGGTCGCCAGATCGGCAAAACGCAGCAGGGCCGCGCCCGACTGGCGGGCGCCCAGAAACTCGCCCGGCCCGCGGATTTCCAGGTCGCGTCGGGCGATCTCGAAGCCGTCATGGGTCTCGGCCATGGCCTTCAGGCGCTCGCGCGAGGCCTCGCTCAGGCGCCCTGCCTCCGGCTGGCTGTAAAGCAGCACGCAAGCCGATGCCGCCGCGCCGCGTCCCACGCGCCCGCGCAGCTGGTGCAGTTGCGACAAGCCAAACCGCTCGGCATGCTCGATCACCATCAGCGACGCATTGGGCACGTCCACGCCCACCTCGATCACCGTGGTCGACACCAGCACGCCCACGAGTCCGTCGCTGAAAAGCCCCATGACCGCCTTTTTCTCAGCGGGTGTCATGCGCGAATGCAGCAGGCCGACCAGCACGCCCGGAAGCGCCGCGCTGAGCTCGGCGTGCGTGGCGGTGGCGTTGCTCAGGTCCAGCGCCTCGCTTTCCTCGATCAGCGGACAGACCCAGTAGACCTGCCGCTGCTGCGCCAGCTGACCACGGATGCGATCAATGACCTCGTCGCGCCGGCTGTCGGCAACCACCTTGGTGATGATCGGTGTGCGCCCGGGCGGAAGTTCGTCCAGCGTGGACACATCCAGGTCCGCGTAGTAGCTCATGGCCAGGGTGCGCGGGATGGGCGTCGCAGACATCATCAGCAAGTGAGGTTCCTGTCCGCCCTCGTCCACCTTGCTGCGCAGCGCCAGCCGCTGGGCCACGCCAAACCGGTGTTGCTCATCGATGACGGCCAGCGCCAGGTTCCTGAACTTCACCTGCGCCTGGATGACCGCGTGGGTGCCCACGACCAGCGCCGCATCGCCGGACTCGATGAGTTCAAGCATCGCCCGGCGCTCCTTCTTCTTCTGGCTTCCGGTCAGCCAGGCCACCCGGATGTCCAGCGGCTCGAGCCAGCCGACCAGTTTGCGGAAATGCTGCTCGGCCAGGATCTCGGTGGGCGCCATCAGCGCGCACTGCCAGCCTGCTTCGATGGCAATTGCCGCGGCCATGGCGGCCACTACGGTCTTGCCCGAGCCCACATCGCCTTGCAGCAGCCGGTGCATGGGCACAGGGCGCGCGAGATCGCCCGCGATCTCCTCGCCCACACGGCGTTGCGCGCCCGTCAGCGCAAAAGGCAGCGCCGCCAGCAATTGTTCGTGCAGGGGTCTGCGCCGCGACGCCATCGCCGGGTCCGCCTTCGCCAGAACCGGCGCGCGCAGGTGGGCCCGCTCGCGCCTGGCCGTCAGCTGGGACAGCTGCTGGGCCAGCAACTCCTCTGCTTTCAGCCTCTGCCACGCCGGGTGACTTCGGTCTTCGATCTGGGCAAGGGAGACATCGGGCGCCGGATGATGCAAGTACGATAGCGCGGCCTGCAGGCTCCAAAGAGGTCGAGGCTGACGGTTGTCGCCAATATCGTCGGGCAGGGTCTCCGAAAGATCGGCACGCGCCAGTCCACCGGCCACCGCGCGGCGCAAGTAAGCCTGCAGCAAGCCGGCAGCGGTGGGGTAGACCGGCGTCAGCGCTGACGGGAGCTCGCCACCCGCCGAATGAAACGCGGGGTGCATCATCACCAGCCCCATGAAGCCACCGCGCACCTCGCCCCGCACGCGGACGCGCTTGCCCACCGCCAGCGCCTTCTGGTGGGACGGGTAGAAGCTGAAAAACCGCAACACACAAGTATCGGATCCATCATCCACCGTCACCAGCAACTGGCGGCGCGGACGCATCGTCACCTCGCAGGCCGTGACCGTGGCTTCGATCTGCACCGTGTCACCTTCGCGCGCATCACCCAGCCGCACGATCTGCGTCTCGTCTTCGTAGCGCAGAGGCAGATGCAGCGCCAGGTCGATATCGCGCACCAGTCCAAGCTTGCGCAGGGCCTTCTGGGGCGCAGAAAGCGGCGTGCGGGGCGTTTGGACCCCCGGCTCGGGCGGGCTGGACAAGGCGGGCATGGCACGCATTGTCCACCGCCCGCACCGTTCGACGTTACCGCCAGGTGCTGCAGCGCCCTCGGTGCGTCATGGGACAATTCAACCCCTCCCCACCCTTGGAACGGGCTCGTCCAGCCCTCAAGCGACATGTCGACCTCCCTGCCAGATTCAAACCGCGCCTTCACGCTGACCGATTTCGATTTCTCGCTCCCTCCTGAACTGATCGCCCAGCACCCTGCGACCGAGCGCAGCGGCTCAAGATTGCTCGACGGCAGCGGCCCGGCACCAGTGGACCGCGTCTTCCGCGAGCTGCCCGGTCTGCTGAACCCCGGCGACCTGCTGGTGTTCAACGACACCAAGGTCGTCAAGGCCCGCCTCTATGGCGAGAAAGCCTCGGGCGGGAAGGTGGAGCTGCTGGTCGAGCGGGTGCTGCAAGGCAACGAAGTCGTCGCCCACATGAAGGTCAGCAAAAAGCCATTGCCGGGCGCCACGCTTTACATGGCCGGCGGCTCACGCGGTGGCTTCAGCGCAAAACTGCTGGGGCGCTGGCCCGACGAGCACGGCGCGCTGTTCCACTTCCAGTTCAGCGGCGAGCCCCATGCGCTGATGGAACAGCACGGGCACGTGCCGCTGCCGCCCTACATCACCCACGCCGACACCGCCGAGGACGCGCAGCGCTACCAGACCGTCTTCGCCAAGAACCCAGGCGCAGTGGCCGCACCCACGGCCGCTCTGCATTTCGACGAGGCCTTGCTGGCGCAGCTCGACACCCGCGGCGTGCGGCGCGCCAGCGTCACGCTGCACGTGGGCGCCGGCACCTTCCAGCCCGTCAAGACCGAGAACCTCGCCGAGCACACCATGCACAGCGAGTGGTACGAAGTGCCTGAAGCCACGCAGCAAGCTATTCGCCACTGCCGCGCGCGGGGCGGCCGGGTCGTGGCCGTGGGCACGACCACCGTTCGCACGCTCGAATCCTGGGCGCGAACCTGCACCGGCCCCGATCTGGCCGGGGGCCAGGCAAGCGGCGACACCGCCATCTTCATCACCCCGGGTTTTGTGTTCCAGGTGGTGGATGTGCTGGTCACCAACTTCCACCTGCCCAAAAGCACGCTGATGATGCTGGTCAGCGCCTTTGCGGGCTATGACCGCGTCATGGCGCTCTACGCCCATGCCATCGCGCAGAAGTACCGCTTCTTCAGCTACGGCGACGCCATGCTGCTTACCCGCTCAACCGCAGGACAATCCGACCATGCTGACATTTGAAACGCTCAGGACCGACACCGCCCAGGGCGGCCACCCCGGCACGCACGCGCGGCGCGGCCGCCTCACGCTCAACCACGGCGTGGTCGAAACCCCCATCTTCATGCCCGTGGGCACCTACGGCACGGTCAAGGGCGTGATGCCGCGCAGCCTGATCGACATGGGTGCGCAGATCATTCTGGGCAACACCTTCCACCTGTGGATGCGCCCTGGGCTGGACGTGATGCAGAGCTTCGGCGGCCTGCACCAATTCGAAAAATGGGACAAGCCCATCCTCACCGACTCGGGCGGCTTCCAGGTCTGGTCGCTGGGCGACATGCGCAAGATCAGCGAGGAAGGCGTGCGCTTCTCCAGCCCGGTCAACGGCGACAAGCTGTTCCTCACGCCCGAGATCAGCATGCAGATCCAGACGATTCTGAACAGCGACATCGTCATGCAGTTCGACGAATGCACGCCCTATGAGACCAAGGGCCACCTCACCACCGAACGCGAGGCGCGCAGCTCGATGGAACTCTCGCTGCGTTGGGCGAAGCGCTGTCAGGCCGAGTTCACGAAGCTGGAGAACCCCAACGCGCTGTTCGGCATCGTGCAGGGCGGCATGTTCGAGAACCTGCGCCAGGAATCGCTTGACCAGCTGGTCGAGATGGACTTCCCCGGCTACGCGGTCGGCGGCGTGAGCGTGGGCGAACCCAAGGAGCAGATGCTGCAGATCATGGCGCACACCCCGCACCGCCTGCCCCCCAACAAGCCGCGCTACCTGATGGGCGTCGGCACGCCCGAAGACCTGGTCGAGGGCGTGGCGCAGGGCGTGGACATGTTCGACTGCGTGATGCCCACGCGCAACGCGCGCAACGGCACACTCTTCACCCGCTTCGGCGACCTGAAGATCCGCAACGCCCGCCACAAGAGCGACCCACAACCGCTGGATGCGAGCTGCACCTGCTACGCCTGCGCCGGCAGTGCGGGCGTGGCCTGGGCCGACGGCGGCCGCGACGGCTTCAGCCGCGCCTACCTGCACCACCTGGACCGGTGCGGCGAAATGCTCAGCCCTATGCTGGCCACCGTGCACAACCTGCACTACTACCTGAACCTGATGCGCGAAGTGCGCGAGGCGCTGGACGCGGGGCGGTTTGGCGAGTTCCGGGCACAGTTCAAGGCGACGCGGGCGCGCGGGGTGTAAGAGAAGCGTCACCTGGTTGCTCCTGAACCAGGAGCAGATAATGACCTAATGACGGCGGGTTTTGCCAAAAAAGTTCCGAATGAATCCCAACGCCCCCCTTGGCCCCAAACGGCGCGCGCTGCTGGTGCCGCTGCGCCTGCTGGAACACCTCGTCGGCTGGCTGCTGGCCCTGCTCATCCTGTTCGAGGAATGGGGCTGGGAGCCGCTGCAAGCGGCGCTGGCGCGGCTAGGTGCCTGGCTGCACCTGCGGCGGCTGGAGGACGTCATCCGCCGGCTGTCGCCATGGGCCGCGTTGGCGCTGTTCGTCCTGCCCACGATGGCGCTTTTGCCGGTGAAGCTGGGCGCGCTCTGGTTGATCGGGCACGGTCAGGTGCTGGCCGGTGGCGCCGTCATCGTGGGGGCCAAGCTTGTCGGCACGGCCGTGGTGGCACGCCTGTTCACCCTGACGCAACCGTCCCTGATGCGCCTGGCCTGGTTCGCTGCCCTGTACGGTCGCTGGACAGCCTGGAAAACCGCGCTGTTGACGCAGGTACGCGCGTCCTGGCCGTGGCGTGCCGCGCGCGTGCTCAAGCGCCGGGTGCGCCGGCGCTGGCAGGCCTGGCGACGGGCGTGGGGCCGGGGTTGAGCCGAATCGCCCGGCCCAAATTCAATCCTGACTTGATAGCATCCAGCGACCTATTTACAGTAGGTCACCCCGCTTTTGGCTCATATTCCGGCTTCAGAAGCCGCAAACCCCGGATCTCAGGCCGGCGACGTCGGCGCGGTACCGCCCGTGGCCCGCGCCGGTGTTCCGCAGGCATGGCAGAAGCGTGAAAACGCGCTCTTGCGCGCCTGGCATTGGCCACAGTGGTCGTGCAGGCCGATGCCGCAGTGCGGGCAGAAGTCGTTCTTCTCGTCCTTCAGGTCCACCGTACGCTCGCAACCCGGGCACACGCCCTTGGCCAGGCGCGCCAGCGCCACGTCGTAGCTGAGTTCCTCGCGGCGCTGGGCGTCGGGCAGGCTCTCGGCCAGCTTCTGGCGCTCCAGATAGCGGCTCAGCGCCAGGATGGCGTAGCGCCCGACAAGCGCGGTGATGACGATACCGACGATGTAGCGCACGTAGCCGCCGTAGCTCGGCAGGTAAGGCACCAGCTCGACGAAGAACGCGAACAGTGCGAAGAAGATGAAACCCCACACAAAAGGCCAGTACGTGCCCTTGCGCTTCTTGACGAACAGCCAGCCGGCGGCCACAAGCAGTGGCAGCGTGAGCGCCAGGCGGTAAAGGAAGACGCGCAGTTCCTGCGCGCGCTGGGCCTTGCGCAGGGCATCCTGGGCGTCGCGCTCCAGGTCGTGCAGCCGCGTCTGCGCGCGGGCCACTGCCTGGCTGGCGTCAAGGGCTGCCTGCTGTTGGGCCTCCACCGCGGACTGCGCGGTGCGCTCGGCCGCCTTCAGCGCGTCCAGTCGCGCAGTGCGTTCGATGAGTTCAGGGTCCTGATCGGCTCGCTCGGTGGCGCGGCGCGTGGCCAGCCAGTTGCCAAAGGTCTCGCGCGCGCTCTGGCTGTCGGCCTGCGCGATCTTGAGCTTGAGCTGCGTCTGGGCCAGCGCGTCGCGTGCCTCCTGGCCGGCGCGCGTGGCGTCCTTGACCGTCTGGCGCGCCTGCGCCGCGGCGCTGCGGTCCATGAAGTCTTCCAGCGTGGCGCGCTGCTCCACCTTGGGCAGGTCGCCCACGATGGTGCCGCCCAGCCCGATCAGGAAGCCGGCAAACACAAAGGCCACGACCCACAGGCCGCGGTGGAACCATTTTTCGGACAGGCGCAGGGCTTTGCTCATGGTGAGGTCTTTCAGAGGAATTCTGGAATGCTATATTTATACTAGCAAAGTATGACCTGATGGCGCTGGGGAAGTACTATTTTTATTCATAATTCAGCTCCGGTGCAGCACCATCGGGATCACCGGCACGGCCAAGGCGGCAACCTGCGCGCTTGAGCACCTTCCCAATGCCGCCCTTGAAGGGCTGCAGCGTGCTGTCGCGGGTGGTGCCTCGTTGACCGGACCCCTACGGCCCTATGGGGATCTCCTGCGGTTGCGTGGGGTTTCCGATTCTGGCCAGATCGGGTGGCAGACGGGGCGCAGCCTGGCGCCCACCCGGCCGAACACTCTGGTCAGTCGGTGAACACGGTCAGCACGCCGGTGTAGCCGTACAGATGATCGCGGGCGATCTCGCCACCCGCGAAGAAGCCCACCAGCGGCACGTCGCCCAGAGCGCGGCGCACGATCTGCAGTTCGGCGCTGGGCCCGCCAAAGTGCGGACCGCCGCGACCGGCACAGCTCACATAGACCGCTCCGGCGATGCGCCGTGCCGGATGCGGCGCGGGGTGCTGCTGGGCTCCAGCACCGGCGGCTGACAACATGGCGGCGGCTTCGTGCGTCAGCTCCTGGGGCTCCAGTTCCTCGCGGATTTCGGCGCAGATGCGGGTCAGGTCGGCGCGCGCGGCCTGCACATTGCGCTGGCACAACGCCAGGCGCATGCCTTCGCCGGGCTGCGCGGCGATCGCCACGCCGCGGCGTACCGGGTCCAGGCCGATGATGTGGCGCACGATCACGTCGCTGCCGAAGTTGCCGCTGCGCCCGACCGCATCGCTGCCCGCCTCGCTCAGGCCCACGAGCGTGGCCCGCACCACATCGATCGCGGCCTTGAGGCCGGGTCCCTGGGGCTGGTCGATCGTGATGCCCAGATCGCGCTCCAGCACATCGAGGGCCGGCTCGCCGTCGAGCTTGAGCAATACATGCCCGTCCACGGCCGTAATTTCGTGCACCGGTCCGACAGGCAAAGCGCCTTGCGTGACGCGCGACACCAGGTGCACGCCGGCACCGAAAGCCACACCCGAGAGACCGCCGCGGAACACCCCGCCGGCCGCGCCCTGGCCCTTGATGTAGCCGTCGCCGCCGGCGGCAAACTGCACCGCGGTGGAACGGCTCGAAGCCAGGCCGCCGAACAGGTAGCCCGTGGTGGTGCGCCCCGCCATCTCGGCGATGAGTTCGGCCACGTCGGGCGTGCCAGCGTCCGCGTGGACCAGGGCGGTATGGGCCTCGAAGCCCAGGCCCAGCGGCGCCACGCCGGAGAACACCCGGTACTGGTCGGCCGGCAGGTCGCACAGCATCACCGCCAGGGCGGGCTCATCAAAATATTCGACGTTGTTGGCCGCCACGCCCACCCCCACGGTGCCGGCCCAGTCGGTGACTTCAGGCAATTCAGCGCTCAGGGTGTCCAGAATCTCGCGCGCCTCGGCCGCGTAATGGTCGGTGATGTAGAGCAGGGCCAGCGTAGGCGCGCCCGCATATCCGGGCAGCGTCATCTGGGCACGCAACTGCGTCAGCACCAGCCCCACCGCCATGCGCCACTGCGGATGCGTCGCGTGAGCGTGGGGAAACAGTTTCATCAGCGCCTGCGCGCAGCGGAAGTCTTGGCTGATGCCTTGCCAGCCGCCTTCTTCGCGGCCTTGCGGGCCGGCGCGCGGGCCATGCCGGAGGCTGACTTGATGGCCTCCTTGGCCAGTCCGGTGGCCATGTGCCGGGTGGTGTCCACGGCAGTCTGTTTCGCCGCGTCCTTCATGGCGCTGGCGGCAATCTGCTGGAACTGCTGGGTCAGGGCACCCCACCATTGCAGGGGATCGACGATGCCGCCGGGCGTCGCCGCACTTTTGGTCGCCGCCTTGGCCGCTGCCCGTTTGCCCGTCGCGGCCGACGCCACGTCAGACGCCATCGACGCCATGCCCGAGGCCACGCCGGTCACGGCGCCCGCCACGCCGGAGACAGCGCCCGCCGCGCCGGCAGCGGTATCGGTCACCTTCTGCACGCCGGACATGACCTTGTCGGCCGCCTTGAGCTTGAAGGCATTCGCCACGTCGCCCATGTTGAAGTTCATGCCCTTGAGCGTGGCCAGCGTCATTTTCTGCACTTCCAGCGCCTGGATCGTTGCCTTCAGTGCCATGGCGTTCTGGTCGAGCCAGAACTGCACCGCCTTGAGCTCGTCGATGCGCTTGTCCAGCTCTTCCACGTTGAGCGTGGGCGCCACCCAGTTGCCGAGATTGGGCATTTGGGGGATGTTCTGCGTGGCGCCCTTGGCCAGGTTTTGCAGGAAATCAAAGCCAGGGACGAACTTGCCAAAACCAGGAAGGGGTGAATCGCTCATGGGTTGCTCCGTTTTTGTTGAACCTATTACAAAGCTTACTCCAACGCGCGCGCCATGGCGACCCGGCTGGATCAGTGTTTGCAAGGACGCCACGCGCGCGGATTGGCAATATCCATGACACCCTGCAAATCCGGCCGACGCAAGGGTTCAGGCCCCGGACAAACGGGCGACCGCGCTGTCAGTGCTTCATAGCGCCATGGGCACCACCCTGGCTCGGGTCGGTCCGGGCGGCGGTGTTCAGCGGACGGGCCGTGGCCTTGATCTCAAGGGTTTCCTTCTTGCCGTCCTTGCCTTCGACCACCAGGGTCACCGGCACGACGTCGCCCTCTTTCACCTGGCCCTTGAGGTCCATCAGCATGACGTGGTACCCGCCCGGCTTCAGGTCGACCGCCTTGCCGGCCGGCAGTTCCAGCCCGCTTGGTAGGGCACGCATCTTCATGACGTTGTCCACCATGGTCATTTCGTGGATTTCCACCACGCCGGCGACGGGCGAGGCGGCGGAAACCAGCCGTGCCTCCTTGGTGGCCGTCAGTTGCATGAAGGCACCGGTGGCCTTCTGCTGCGGCACGGTGGCGCGCACCCAAGGGTCCTTGACGGTGACCTGGGCATGGGCAGCAGCGGCAAAAGCCAGCGCGGCAAGGGTGAGTGCGTAACGTTTCATGAAAAACTCCTGAGTCAGGTTAAAGAAAATAGTTCGGCCCGCATTTCGGGCCACCCGCCAATGGGCTTACCAGGTCAGCGATTTGGCGTTGTCCTTGAAGAGCGCGCCACCCGTGACCTCGGGGCTGCCGACTTTGACACCCGGCAACAGATCGGCCTCCTTGACACCGTAGTGCTTCATGCACATCGGGCAGATCAGGACCACCGCGCCCTTCTTCATGAGTTCGGCAAGCGCCTTCTGGTGCGCACCGAACTTTTCCGTGTTGGCGGTTGAGCCGATCAGGACGCCTTTGTCGTTGAGAAAAATGGTCAGCGGGTGGCCGCGATCATGCTGGTTGCCGCCAAAGGTGATGCCCATGTTGGCGCGATGGGGGTCGTCGGTCGTCAGGTTGACGAACAGCGGATCCGTGTCGCCGGCGACGGCGGAGGTCGTGACAGTGCCGCCAAGCAGTGACAGGGCAAGCAGCAGGTAAGCAAAGAATTTCATGTTGAACCCCATGGGTTGGTGAAAGAAAAGTCGAGGAAGAAGGAATGAATGCCGGAGAGTCGGATTCCGCGGGTATTTCGGTGAAACCTATTTCCCGGCCAGCAACTGGCGAATGTCATGGGCGTAGTCGTCGGCGGTCTGTTCATGGCGCATGGCCAGCCGCAGTCGCCCCTGGGGATCGAAAACATACGAGAGCGCCGAGTGGTCCATGGTGTAGGAGCCGCCGGTCGGCACGGCCTTGTAGTACGCCTTGAACTCGTCGGCCGTCTCGCGGGTGCGCTTTGCGTCGCCGTGAAGTCCGATGGAGCTCGGGTCGAAGGCGGCGGTGTAGGCCTTGATCACCTCGGGCGTGTCGCGCTCCGGGTCGATGGTGATGAAGATCACCTGCAGCTTCTCACCATCGGCGCCCAGCAGCTTCTTGACCTCGGCAGCACGGATCAGCGCCGTCGGGCAGACGTCGGGGCACTGGGTGAAGCCGAAGTACATCAGCACCGCCTTGCCCTTGTAGTCGCCCAGGGTGCGCTCGCGACCCTCGGGGTCGGTCAGGCGAAAGCCACGGCCGTAGGGCGCGCCCGTGAGGTCGAGGCCGCGGAAACTGGGCGCTGCCGCATTGTCCGTCCGGTTGCAGCCAGCCAGAAGCACCGTCAGCGCAGCCAGCGCGAGGACAAGGAAAGACCGGAACGCGGTCCGGGCGGTGAAAGCCATGCTTCCTCCTGAAAATACCGATCAAATAGGCCGTTTCCCAGCGTCAACTGGTCATGGTCAGCTATGAATACAGGAATTCAGGAAAAGAGTGGCGGGGCGCGGGCCTGCCAGGGGGTGCCGATACGTGCGGCGATGCGCGCCGTCTCGATGGGGAACAGGGCGTGTGACAGCGCATGCGGGGGCTGGACGCTGGCGTTCGCCACGGGCGGCGGCGCGTTCATTACCGCGCACAACGGACAATCGAGCGACGAATGCCCCATTTCCGTCATCTCGCCGTCGACGCCCTGAACGATCATTTTCACGGAGGCGCCGGAACACACCAGCAGCATGGCCTTGGGCGCCGCCAGCGGCGAAGCGATGGCCGCGCCCAATGTCAACGCAAACCACACCAGCACCAGGCGGGTGATGAGACGGGCGTTGCGAAGCGGCTGCATGGCGCGGATTATCGCCCAGCCGCAAGAAAGCCGGAACGCGCCGGGCCGGACAGGTCAACTTGGAGACGCACCCGGACGCCGCCACGCGGTTACGCTTGAGGGCTGCGCCGGCCAAGGCGCGGATGCTTGCACCCTCACTTTCCGGAGACACCTCACCATGCTCAAACTCTGTGGCTTTGCCGCCAGCAACTACTACAACAAGGTCAAATTCGCGCTGCTTGAAAAAGGCGTGCCGTTCGAGGAGGTTATGGCCTGGGTGGGCAAGACCGACCCAGAGGCCAGCCCATTGGGCAAGGTTCCCTACATCATCACCGACGACGGTGCGCTTTGCGAGTCCACCGTGATCCTGGAGTACATCGAGTCGAAATACCCGCAGCACCCGCTGCTGCCAGCCGACCCGTTCGCCGCCTGCAAGGTGCGTGAGTTGCTGCGTTTCATCGAACTGCACCTGGAACTGGTCGCACGCAACCTGTACCCGGAGGCGTTCTTCGGCGGCAAGGTCAGCGACGGCGCGAAGGAGAAGGCCCGGCAGCAGCTGGAGAAGAACATTGCCGCGTTCGGCAAACTCGCAAAATTCTCGCCCTTCATCGCCGGCGACACCTTCACGATGGCCGATTGCGCGGCCGCCGTGCACCTGCCTCTGGTGGCCGCCGCCACCAAGATCATCTATGGCAGCGACATGCTGGCCGACCTGCCGGTACGCGACTACCTCAAGAAACTGGGTGAAATGCCCAACCTGCAAAAGGTCAACGCGGACCGCAAGACCAACACCGAACTGATGATGGCCAAGGTCAAGGCCTGAACTTTGTCAGTATTTCGGCGCCCGGCGCTCGCGCAGGGACGCCACGCCTTCGTGCACGTCGGGCCCGCCAAAGCCCATGAATTCGAGCGCCAGCGAGGTGTCGAACGTGGGACCGGCCTGGCGCAGCCAGTTGTTCAGCGAGTACTTGGTCCAGCGGATGGCGGTGGCGCTGCCGGAGGCCAGCCGGTCCGCCACTTCATAGGCCTTGGGCAGCAACTGGTCTTCGTCTACCGCCAGCGAGACCAGGCCGATGCGCTCGGCCTCTTCGCCGCTCACGGCCTCGCACAGCATCAGATAGTACTTGGCCTTGGCCATGCCGCACAGCAGCGGCCAGACGATGGCCGCATGGTCGCCAGCCGCCACGCCCAGGCGGGTGTGGCCGTCGACGATCTTCGCGGTCTTTGACGCGATGGAGATGTCGGCCAGCAGCCCCGCCACCAGCCCGGCGCCCACGGCCGGTCCGTGCATCGCGCTGACGATGGGCTTGTCACAGTTGATGACGTTGTAGACCAGGTCGCGCGCTTCCTTCCAGACGCGGGTGCGCACGCCGAAGTCGCTCGCCATGTCCTGCACCAGCGCCAGGTCGCCACCGCCGGAGAAGCCCAGGCCGTCGCCGCGCAGCACGGCGCAACGCACCGAGTCATCTTTGTCGATGTCGCGCCAGATCTCGCTGAGTTCCCAGTGCCCTTCATGGCCTGCGGTGGGCAGCTTGCCGTTTTGCGCCTTCATCTGAACGTCGATCACGCCGTTGTTCACGCCACGGCGGGTGATGGCCAGCGTCTGGTAGCGCGTGTAGTCGATGGCGGAATGGGTCATGCGGTCTCCTTGAAAACGAAATTGCCTCGAGGGGCTGAAGGCGGATTTTCCACGTTAAAGCCGCCTGCTCCCACCGGCTTGCCCAAACCATGTGACCTTGACTTTCATCAAAGACCTTGCGCATGCCGTGACGCATGATGAATTTGTAAACAAGAAGGAGCGTTTTCCATGGACAAGCAAAGATTCGCCGCCAGCCAGAAGCAACTGGTCGACATGCGCGCCGCCCTTCTGGCCCAGATGGCCGAACAGCGTGGCGGGCAGGTCGGCCGCGCCGAGGCGGCTTCCGCCCATTTCGGGCACCCTGAGGATTCACCGGCGCAACTGGCGACCGAGAAGGAGATTGAATTCGCCATCGGCGAGCATGAAGTCGCTGAGCTGGACGCCCTGGATGCGGCGCTGGCGCGCATTGAAGCCGGCACCTACGGCGAATGCATCGATTGCGGCGTCAACATTCCGGTAGCGCGGCTGCAAGCCACGCCCGAGGCCTCGCGCTGCATTCATTGCCAGGAAAGCTTCGAGAAGAAACACCCGACCTGAATTACCGGCCAGACCCGAATTCCCACTATTTTTTCCAAAGGAAATACCGTATGAGCACATTCCATGCCGTTGTCTGGATGGACAATTCTGAAGCCCATGTCGTGATGTTCGACCGCGAACACATGGAGGCCCAGCGCATCAAATCGCGCAGCCATCACAAGCACCAGGGTAAGGCCGCTGACAACGCCGTATTCTTTGCTGACATCGCGTCAGCGCTCGCCGGCACCCACGAAGTGCTGCTGGCCGGGCCCGGCTTGGCCCGCACGCTGTTCCGCGACTGGTGCGCGGGCCACCAAGGCGCCATCAGCCGGGTCATCGTCGATTCCATGGCCGCTGATCACCCCACGGATGGCCAGCTGGTGGCAATGGCCCGCCAGTACTTCAAGAAGTATGACGCAATGGCAGTCGACCCTTCGATGGCCTGATTCCGTTTCAAATCCCCGCCGGGGCCTGACGCTCCGGCTCTACGGGCTGCGCTATCCTTCGCCGGATGCGCAGCCTGTTTCATTTCGCCTTCAATGTCACCGACCTCGACGCCGCCCGTCGCTTCTATGGGGACGTGCTGGGCTGCAAGGAAGGGCGCAGTACGGCCACCTGGGTTGATTTCGACTTCTTTGGCCACCAGATCTCGCTGCACCTGGGCGAACCCCTCAAGACCGCCGCCACGGGCCGCGTCGGCGAGCACCTCGTGCCCATGCCGCATTTCGGCCTGATTCTGGAGTTGCCGGACTGGCAGGCAATGGCGCAGCGACTGGAGGCCGCCGGCACCGAATTCGTGCTGAAACCACACCTGCGCTTTGAAGGCCAGCCCGGCGAGCAGTGGACGATGTTCTTCCTGGACCCGTTCGGCAACCCGATCGAGGTCAAGGGATTCCGCTCCCTGGAACAGGTGTACGCAGCATGAGCGGCATGGGCCAGCGCCGGGCCGCCCCAAGCAGGCCCACGGCCCCCTCCGGGGGCAGCAAGGACACGAAGTGCCGAGCGTGGGGGCATGGATGACTTACACCTTCGCCTCGGCCACCATCCTGCTTCTGCTCATCACCGACCCGTTTGGCAACATCCCGATCTTTGCCAGTGCCTTGCGCCATGTGCCAGTGGCGCGCCGGCCGTGGGTCATCCTGCGCGAGGTGCTGATCGCTTTTGGCCTGTTGCTGACCTTCATGTTCGTCGGCGACGGCTTCCTGCGGCTGATGAACCTGTCCGACCTGTCGCTGCAGATCGCCGGCGGCGTGGTGATGTTTCTGATCGCGCTGCGCATGATTTTCCCACCGCCGCCCGGTGAAGTGCTCGAGCCCCAGGGCGAGCCGCTGATCGTGCCACTGGCCATCCCTGCGCTCGCCGGCCCCTCGGCGCTGGCCACGGTGATGCTGCTGGTCAGCCAGGCGCCCGAGCGGCGGCTGGAATGGGTGGCCGCCCTGAGCGTGACCATGGCGGTGTGCGCCGTCGTTCTGGTGCTGGCTGAGCGCATCCAGCGTCTCGTCGGCGCCCGGGTGGTGATGGCCTTCGAGCGGCTGATGGGCCTGATCCTGGTCGCGATCTCCGTGGAGATGATGATCCGCGGGGTCAAGGCGCTGGCGAAGCAGCTCTGAGGCTCACTTGACCGCCGGCGCAGCGATGGCCTGGTCGATCGCACCGAAGACGCTCTGGCCATCACGCCCCTTCACTTCGATGCGGATGGTGTCGCCGTACTTCATGAATTCCGTGCTGGGCTTGCCATCCTGGATGGTCTCGATGCAGCGCTTCTCGGCGATGCAGCTGTAGCCTTTGGGCCACTCGGTGCGGCCGTTCACTTCGACCCCCTTGTTGCTGACAGTGCCGCTACCGACGATGGAGCCGGCACGTACGTTGCGGGTCTTGCAGATGTGGGCAATCAACTGGCCGAAATGGAAGGTCATCTCGGGCCCGGCGTCGCACAGGCCGACCTTGCGGCCGTTCCAGCTGCTTTGCACCGTGAGGTTGACACGGCCGTGGTCCCACGCCTCCCCGAGTTCGTCCAGCGTCACTGCGACGGGACTGAAGGCAGTGGCCGGCTTGCTCTGGAAAAAGCCGAAACCCTTGGCCAGCTCGGCTGGGATCAGGTTGCGCAGGCTGACGTCGTTGACCAGCATCACCAGCCGGATGCCTTCCAGTGCTTGCTCGGGCGTGCTGCCCATGGGCACATCGCCGGTGACCACGGCGATCTCTGCCTCGAAGTCGATGCCGAAGGATTCGCTGGGCACCACCACAGCGTCGCAGGGGCCGATGAAATCATCGCTGCCGCCCTGGTACATCAGCGGATCGGTGTAGAAGCTCGCCGGCACTTCAGAATTGCGCGCGGCACGCACCAGCTCCACATGGTTCAAGTAGGCCGAGCCGTCGGCCCACTGGTAGGCCCGCGGTAGCGGCGCCGTGCACATCTTCGGGTCGAACGGGAACGCGTGACGCGCCTTGCCGTTGTTCAGCGTCTCGTAGAGGTCCTGCAACTGGGGCGACAGGAAGCTCCAGTCGTCGAGCACCTGCTGCAGTTGGCTGGCAATGCCAGTCGCATAATGCGCGGTGCTCAGGTCACGAGAGACAACGACGAGTTGCCCGTCGCGCGAACCGTCCTTGTAAGTGGCGAGCTTCATGAAAGCAGTGTCTCCATCAAAGCCATACGTGCCGGCGCGTTTTGCGCAACAATTACGTATTGGTAAATTTGTTTAACTAAACGAAACGCAGCAGGAATTCTAGTTCAAATGATCGACTCGCGCTCAGGCCTTCAGAACGACGAGCCTGCGGCTCCGCACGACAAGGAACGCGCCGGCATCCAGTCCGTCGAGGTCGGCTTTGCACTGCTCGACGTGCTGGCCCGCGCCGCCGGGCCGCTGATGCTGCGCGACCTCGCCGCCGCCGCCGACATGAGCGCGGCCAAGGCCCACCGATACCTGGTGAGCTTCCAGCGTCTGGGCCTGGTGATGCAGGACGCGGGCACCACGCGCTACGACCTGGGCCCGGCGGCGCTCAAGCTCGGCCTGGCCTCGCTGTCTCGGCTGGACGCCGTGCAGATGGGACGCGAGCGCCTGCCGGGCCTGCTTGAGCAGGTGGGGCATACGCTGGCGCTGGCAGTCTGGGGCAATCACGGGCCAACCATCGTGCACTGGCAGGAGTCGCCCTTGGCCAGCCCGGTGAACTTGCGCCTGGGCGATGTCATGCCGCTGCTGACTTCGGCCACGGGGCGCTGCTTCGCCGCGCACCTTACGCCCGACCGCACGCTGGACAAGATCGCACCGATGGTTCAGGACGAGCTGCGGCGGCTGCAGGCCATTCCGCACGCGCAGTGCCGTGCCGACCTGCCCACGACTCTGGCGCAGGTGGAGGCGCTGTTCGACGACGTACGCCAGCGCGGCATGGCGCGGGTGGTCGATACGCTGCTACCCGGTGTGGTCGGCTTCTGCGCGCCGGTTTTCGATTCCGATGGCCGCATGGTGCTGGGTGTCGTGGCGCTGGGCTCGGCCGCCACGTTTGATGCCGAATGGGAGGGCACGGTCGAGGTGCCGCTGCGTGCCATGGCCAACCGGCTTTCCAGCGACCTGGGGTACACCCGGCGATGAAAGCGTGGGCGCCGGTCGCGCTGCGGCCGCTGGCGGCCCTGACGGCCCTCGTCCTGGCCGCGCATCTATTGATGCTTCAAGAGGCCTCCCTGTCGCTCCTTCCCGACAAGGCGCCGATCGTTCGCGTGGCCGCGATCAACACCCGCACCCTGACACCCGCCCCCCCACCCCCCGATGTTGTCAACACACCGCCGGCGCCCCCCGTCGCGAAGAAGCGGCCACCCGTCGTGAACAAACCGCCCCGACCCGCTGCTGCAACTCCCAGCCCGATGCCAGAAGCGGACATCGCATCAAACCAGGGGGAACCGATATCCGAGCAGAGCGAATCCACAACAGATCCAATGGCAAATTCCACGAACACTGAATCGGCACCTGATGACACCGCGGTCGCCCCCGCCGAGCCAGCGTCGGCGGTTTCCGGCAGCCGGCCACCGGATGGCAACAACCTGATCGCCACTGCGCCTGCTTCGGTGCGCCTGCTCTACAACCTCACCGGCCAGGCGCGCAAGATGGACTACAACGTCCGTGGCGAGGTGCTCTGGCAACAGGATGGTCGACGCTACGCGATCCGCTTGTACGTCAGCGCTTTCCTGATCGGTTCACGCTCGCAGACCAGCGAGGGCGAAATCACCCCGCAAGGGCTGGCACCGTTGCGCTATGCCGACAAGTGGCGGGGCGAGCAAGCCGCGCATTTCAACCGTGAAACGCAGCGCATCACTTTCAGCGCCAACACCCCCGACGCCCCCCTGCTTCCCGGCGCGCAGGACCGGCTCAGCCTGTTCATTCAACTGGGCGCGCTGATGGCCGCCCAGCCGGGTCAGTTGGCGCCTGGCAACAGCCTCACGCTCCAGACCGTCAGCCCGCGCGATGCCGAGTCCTGGGTGATACTTTCGGAAGGCGAGGAACGGCTGAACCTTCCAATCGGTGAAGTGATGGCCTTCAAGCTCACCCGCGCCCCGCGGCGCGAGTTCGACACCCGGGTCGAGTTGTGGTACGCGCCGTCGATGAACTACCTGCCCGTGCGCATCCGCGTCACCCAGGCCAATGGCGACTTCATCGACCAGGAATTGCGTGCCACCGAGCCTGCAGAAGACCTGAAGTGACCTTTTGCCCGGCCCCGAGGACCCCGAACACATGGAAAAAGTGTGGTGATCTCGCACAAATTGCCCTGTCAACCTTGAAACTGGCACAGTCGTTGCAATCTGACAAGCAACCGTGAAGGAGAATGATCCCATGAACACGCTCTACGAGTCCGACACTTTTGCCGTCATGCATTTGCTGGCCAACGCGCAGGAAGACGGCGCGCCGGAGCCCAGCGTGCCCATGCTGGCGCGTCACGGCTTCGAGATCGTCGACAAGCGCCGTGGAAAAGAGGTCTACCTCGACGGCTCATGGGCCGAGATGTTCCAGCAGAAGATCAACGCCTGGCAGGTCAACACGCCCACCCAGGAAGAAGTGGAAGACACGCTGGAGAGTTACAGCGGGCTGGCCCAGCATCCGGTGCTGGTGCATTGAGCGCAAACTCCAGGCCCGATCCGGGCATTTTTCGGGCTGCGTCCGATTTTTCAGCAGACAAGGCTTTTTCTGCAAACCTTTTGCAGTAGTATTTTCAGATTCGCGCAGCCAGCAGCGAGCCCAAGGTGGATCGCATGGCCGTCGCCCGAAAAATACGACCTGAAGGAACCTCCAGCATGCCCCGTTTTCTGCCCCGCCTGCTTGCCGCTTGCCTGGCCCTGACCCTGTCGTGGGCACTGGCCGCCGATGGCGTCACGAAAAACCAGATTCTTGTCGGCCAGAACATCACGCTGCAGGGCGGCAAGAACGACTACGGCGTGGCGGTACAGGAAGGCATCCAGACCTACCTGAACTTCATCAATGGGCGCGGCGGCGTGAACGGGCGCCAGATCGTTCTCAAGACGCTGGACGACGACAACAAGGGCAACCTGGCCGAGGCCAATGCCCGCCAGCTGGTCGAGCAGGACAAGGTGTTCATCCTGTTCGGTTCCGTCGAGGGCGGGCCGTCCACCGCCGTCATGAAAGCAGCCATCGACCTGAAAGTGCCATTCTTCGGCCCGATTGCCGGCTCGCCGACCCTGCGCCGGCCCCACCAGCCGCTGGTGTTTCCGGTGCGCGCGGAGCACCGCGAGGAATTCCGGGCGCTGCTTGGCTACGGCAAGAGCATCGGCGCGACCCGTGTGGGCTTTCTGCGCGCCGACTCCGAAACCGGCCAGCAGCACCTGGCCAACGTGAAACTGCTGAGCCAGGAACTCGGCATGGAGCTGGTCGCCGACCTGCCCTTCAAGTCCGACATCGCCGACACCCAGATCGATCAGATGGTCAGCCAGCTGGAAAAAGGCAGGGCCCAGATCGTGTTCAACCACGGCTCGCCCGGCGTCTATGAGAAGCTGATCCGCAAGTCGCGCGCCAAAGGACTTCCCGCCAACTTCTACGCAGTGAATTCGGGTTCCGCCCAGATGGCCAAGCACCTCGGGCCGCTGGCGCACGGCATGGTGTTCGCGCAGGTGGTTCCCAGCCCGTGGGAGCGCAAGACGGCGATCACCCGGGAGTACCAGGAAGAGTTCGGCAAGCAGAAGCCCGGGCGCGAATATTCCTACGGCAGCCTGGAAGGGTATGTGACGGCCAAGGCGCTGGTGGCCGCGCTGAGGCTGGCCGGACCGGAGCCGACGCGCGAGAGCTTCCTGGCCGGCCTGACCAATGCCAGCCTGGACCTCAACGGCCTGCGCGCGGTCTACAACCGCGACCAGCACACCGGCCTGAGCTTCGTGGACCTGGCCATCGTGACGCGCGAAGGCTCGTTCCGGCACTGAGAGGCTCAGCAGGCCGCGTCGCGAGCGCGGCGCGCCTCCAGCCAGTGCCACAGCGGGTTGACCAGCAGCAACACCGCCACCAGCCGGCACACCTGGAACGCGGTGACCACCGGCACGCCCAGTTGCAGCACTTTGGCCGTGATCGACATCTCGGTGATGCCGCCGGGCGAGGTGCCCAGCAGCAGCGTGACCGGATGCAGGCCGGTGCCCTTGGAGAGCAGCCAGGCAAACCCGGCGCACAGCCCCATCATCACCAGCGTGCCCAGCGCCACCGAAGCCAGCCAGCGCGGCGCGGTGTGCAGAAAGCCGGCCGTGAAGCGCACGCCCAGACTCACGCCGATGACCAGTTGCGCCGCATTCGACAGCCACACCGGAACCGCAGACAGCGTGACGCCGACCATGGTGAACCCCATCGCCACCACCAGCGCGCCCATGAACCACGGGTTGGCCCGGCCCAGGCGCTGCATCAGCAGGGCGCCGGCACCGGTGCACAAAGCCAGCGCCAGCAGGCCCGCGGGGTGCACGACCCGGGGCCCTGCGGGCGTGACATCCACGCCGGTCAGGCCGCTGGCCTGCAAGCCGAAGGGAATCACCAGCACCACCACCATCAGTCGCAGGCTGTGGGCCGCCGCCACCAGGTCCGTGCGCGCGCCCACCCGCTCGGACAGCAAGGTCATCTCCGAGGCGGCACCGACAGCGCCCGCGTAGTAGGCCGTGGCCCGCATGGCGCGCGGCGCGACGTCGGGCAGGCGCGGCGCATGCAGCCCGTACAGGAAGGCGGCAAAACCCACGCCCAGCACCAGCGCCCAGGCAATGGCCAGCAGAATGGCCCACCACAGGCTGGCGACCAATGCCGTGACCTGCGGCGTGAAGTACAAGCCGAGCGCGGCGCCGATCACCCACTGCCCGCCGTTGCGCAGCGGGCCGGCGCTCTCCGTCGGCGCGCCGGCCATCGAGGCCACGGCCGTGGCCACCAGCGGGCCGATCATCCAGGGCAATGGCGTGCGCAGTGCCACGCAGAGGGCGGCCGCGCCCAGCGCCAGCAGCAGGGTGAGGGCAACGCGAAGGGTGTAATGCAGGCGCATGCGGGCGAGGACGGTTGCGCTTAGTATGGCGCCATGAACTGTCGAACTGCTGTCGCGCACGGACTCCGATGCGCCCTGCTGTGCATCCTGCTGTCCGCCTGCGCCGGTCGCGCACCGGAAACCCCAGCCTCGGTCGAGCGGGCCACAGTGAAGGCCGCCCCCGAAGCGCCCGACGCCGAAGCGGTGAATCGTCGGCTGCAGGCACTGCTGCCGGCCGACGTCCTGTTGTTAGGCGAACAGCATGACGCGCCAGCGCACCAGCAGCTTCAGCGCGCCGTCGTCCTGGCGCTGGCCGCCCGCGGCACGCTGGCCGCACTGGCGCTGGAAATGGCGGATCGGAACACCTCCACCGCAGGCCTGCCACCGCAAGCCACCGAGGAACAGGTGCGGGCTGCGCTCAAATGGCGCGAAGCAGGCTGGCCGTGGGGTGCCTATGGGCCGGCGGTGATGGCCGCCGTGCAGGCTGGCGTGCCCGTCATCGGTGCCAACTTGCCCGCTGGAGAGATGAAAGATGCTATGAAAAACATAGCTTTGGATGGCCATTTGAAGCTGGACAAGTGGCAAAAACAACAGGAAATCATCCGCGAAGGGCATTGCGGGCTGTTGCCACCGTCCCAGATCGTCCCCATGACCCGGATACAGACCGCACGTGATGCGGCCATGGCCCAGACCATTGTGGGGGCCCTTGAACCCGGGAAGACGGTGCTGCTGATCGCCGGCAACGGCCACGTGGATCGGGAGCTCGGCGTGCCGACGCACCTGGGGCGCGAAGTCCGCAGCGCATCGCTGGTGCTGCGCCCCGACCGCCCATCCGACACCGGGGTCGACATGACGCCGGCCGATGCCGTCTGGCTCACTGCCGCACCGCCGCCAAAGGACTATTGCGCGGAGTTGCGCCAGCAGATGGCGCCGGGTCGCTGAGGCAGGCCTGCGAACGTCGGCCGCGACCACCCTGCGACAATCCGCTCTTTATGAATCAAGCCTACGTCCTGAACCTCTCCTGCCCCGACCGCACGGGTATCGTGCACGCCGTCTCCGGATTCCTGCTGGAGCACGGCGGCAACATCGAGGAAGCCGCGCAATACAACGACCACGGCACCGGCCTGTTTTTCATGCGGGTGCAGTTTGCCTGCGCCCAGGTCACACGCGAAGACCTTCAATTGCAACTCCGTTTCTTCGCCGAACCCTTTGGCATGCAATGGAGCCTGCACGCCACCAGCCAGCCGATGCGCACGGTGCTGCTGGTCAGCAAGGAAGGGCACTGCCTGAACGACCTGCTGTTTCGCTGGAAAAGCGGGCTGTTGCCACTGGACATCCGCGCCATCATCAGCAACCACCGCGACTTCTACCAGCTGGCGGCCAGCTACAACGTGCCGTTTCACCACATTCCGGTGACTGCCGCGACCAAGGCCCAGGCTGAAGCGAAGCAGTTCGAGATCATCCAGAACGAAGAGGCCGAGCTGGTGGTGCTGGCGCGCTACATGCAGATCCTTTCGGACGACTTGTGCCGCAAGCTCTCGGGCAAGGCCATCAACATCCACCACAGCTTCCTGCCCAGCTTCAAAGGCGCCAAGCCCTATTACCAGGCGCACGACCGCGGCGTGAAGCTCATTGGCGCCACGGCCCACTACGTGACGGCCGACCTCGATGAAGGTCCGATCATCGAGCAGGACGTGGCGCGCGTGGACCACAGCAAGACGGTCGAAGACTTGACCGCCATGGGCCGCGACACTGAAAGCCAGGTGCTGGCGCGCGCCGTGAAGTGGCACAGCGAGCACCGCGTGCTGCTCAACGGTCACAAGACCGTGATCTTCAAGTAGTCATATGGCCCCCACGCTTGTCGCTTCACGTACTGCGCTGCCCCCCGGGGGGGCGCGTTTTTCCTTGGGGCGGCCCGGCGGAAAAACCTCCCTCGGGCAGTGATCATGCGCATTCCCCCGATCCAGTGCCTGCTGACCTTTGAGGCGCTGGCACGCCTGCGCAGCGTGACGCAGACTTCCGAGGAGCTGTGCGTGACGCCCAGCGCCGTGAGCCACCGCGTCAAGCAGCTGGAGCAGATCATCGGCACCAAGCTGTTTGGCCGGGCCGATTTCTCGCTGACCACAGAAGGCAGCGAGTACCTGGCCCATGTGCGCGAGGGATTGACGAACCTGCAGAAATTCCCTGGCGCGGCGTCCGCGCCGGGCAAGCGCAAGCTCAAGCTGGCTGTCACCCCGACGTTTTCGCGCTCCATCCTGATGCCGCGCCTGCGCCAGTTCATGGAGGCCTACCCCGAGATCGACATCACATTGCAGGTGAGCATCCCGCTTCTTGACGTGGTGGCTGAAGACGCCGACCTCACCATCCGCTTCGGTACCGGGCGCTACGCCGACGTGGAATATGTCTGCCTCATGAAGGACGAGGTCACGCCGCTGGCTTCGCCGGCGTACATCCGCGAGAACGGGCCGTTCGACACGCCCGAGGATCTCAAGACCGCGGCGCTGCTGCGCAGCCCGCTGGAGCCCTGGCGCACCTGGTTTGCCGCGCACGACCTGGACTGGCCCGAACCGGTGGATGGCTCTTCATTCAACGACATTGGCCTGATGTGTGATGCGGCGGCGCAGGGCCTGGGCATTGGCCTGGTCCGCCTGAAACTGGCCGCCCAATGGATCGAAAACGGCTCGCTGGAGCGCGTTTCCGCGCGCACCGTGCCCAGTCCACATGCGCACTACCTGTGCTGGCGCACCGGTGCCATGGACCGATGGGAATGCACGGCGTTTGCCGAGTGGCTGAAAAAAAGCGTCGCCTGAACCGGCCCGCCGGGCGCGGGGGCTCGGCCGGCGATCCGTAGCCGCTTTCAACAAGACCTGTAAAAAACCTCACCACGACGCCCGCCGGCTGGCGTAGAGTCGACGCATGAATACTTCCACCGATTCAAGCCCGGCCGAACGCCAGCAGCGCGCCGCCCGTCAGCAAGCCGTGGTCGCTGCCCTGCAGGCCGTCCTGCCGACCCACGCCGTCCTCTACACACCCGAGGACACCACGCCCTACGAATGCGACGGCCTCACCGCCTACCGGGAACGTCCGCTGGTGGTGGCGCTGCCCGAAACCTACGAGCAGGTGCAGGCGGTGCTGAAAGCCTGTCACGCACTTGACGTGCCGGTGGTGGCGCGGGGCGCGGGCACTGGCCTGTCCGGCGGCGCCATGCCGCACAAGCTGGGCGTGACACTGAGCCTTGCGAAATTCAACAAGATCCTGAAGATGGATCCAGTGAGCCGCACGGCCGTGGTGCAGGGTGGTGTGCGCAACCTCGCCATCAGCGAGGCGGCAGCGCCGCACGGCCTGTACTATGCGCCCGACCCGTCCAGCCAGATCGCCTGCACCATCGGCGGCAACGTGGCGGAGAACGCCGGCGGCGTGCACTGCCTGAAATACGGCCTGACAGTGCACAACGTCATCAAGGTGAAGGGCTTCACCATCGAAGGCGACGCGGTGGAGTTCGGCGGCGAAGCGCTGGACGCGCCGGGCTATGACCTGCTGGCACTGGTGATCGGCAGCGAGGGCATGCTGGCCGTCACCACCGAGGTCACTGTCAAGCTGGTGCCCAAGCCACTGCTGGCGCGCTGCATCATGGCCAGCTTCGACGACATCCGCAAGGCCGGCGACGCCGTGGCGGCGGTAATTGCCGCCGGCATCATCCCGGCCGGGCTCGAAATGATGGACAAGCCCATGACCGCCGCCGTGGAAGACTACGTGCATGCGGGCTATGACCTCAGCGCCGCGGCGATCCTGCTCTGCGAGAGCGACGGCACGCCGGAGGAAGTGGACGAGGAAATCGGACGCATGAGCGAGGTGCTGCGTCGTTGCGGAGCCACCGCGATTGCCGTGAGCCGCGACGAGGCCGAGCGCCTGAAATTCTGGAGCGGACGCAAGAACGCCTTCCCGGCCAGCGGGCGCATCAGCCCCGACTACATGTGCATGGACTCGACCATTCCGCGCAAGCGCGTGGCCGACATCCTGCTGGCCATTGCGGAAATGGAAAAAAAGTACCAGCTGCGCTGCGCCAATGTGTTCCATGCCGGTGACGGCAACCTGCACCCGCTGATCCTGTTCGATGCGAACGACCCCGATCAACTGCATCGCTGCGAACTGTTCGGCGCCGAGATCCTGGAGACCAGCGTGGCGATGGGCGGCACGGTGACTGGCGAGCACGGGGTGGGCATCGAAAAGCTCAACAGCATGTGCGTGCAGTTTTCGGCTGCGGAAAACGAACAGATGTTCGGCGTGAAGCGGGCCTTCGACAGCAAGGGCCTGCTCAACCCCGGCAAGGTGATCCCCACGCTGCAGCGCTGCGCCGAGTACGGCAAGATGCTGGTACGTGGCGGACAGATCAAGCACCCCGAGCTGGAACGCTTCTAGGAATGTTGCCCCCACGTTCCCCCATTTCATCTGGGTCACTGCCCCACGAGGGAGCTGGCCTTGCTTGGGGCGGCCCGGCGCTGCGTCCGACCTGATCATCACACCATGAAAGCATTGCAGGGATTCGCCTGGTTGCTGGTCCTGCAGTCGGCAGGGGAAGCGCTGGCGCGTCTGTTGAAGCTGCCCTTTCCGGGCCCGGTGGTCGGCATGGTGCTGCTGCTGGTCGCCTTGCGCTGGTCGCTGGTGCGCGACAGCGTGGCGGCCGTGGCCGAGTTCCTGCTGGCGCACCTGTCGCTGCTGTTCGTCCCGGTGGGCGTGGGCGTGATGACCCACCTCGGGCTGCTAGGCCAGTATGGCCTGCGCATGGCCGTGGTCATCGTACTGTCGACCTGGGTGGGCCTAGGCGTGACAGCGCTGGTGCTGCGCGCACTGATGCCCGGTGACAGGCCTGACGCCGGTTTGGCGGCCGGTGAGAGGGACGCGGCATGACCGACTTCGTGCAGCTCTGGGTCTACCTCTCGTCCACGCCCCTGTTCGGCCTGACGGCTACGCTGGTCGTGTACGTGCTGGCACAGGCGTTCTACGCACGCATGGACCAGGCACCCTGGGCCAATCCGGTGCTGTGGTCGGTCGTGACGCTGGCGGCAGGGTTGACGGCCACGGGCACCGCCTATCCCACCTACTTTTCCGGTGCGCAGTTCATCCACTTCCTGCTGGGCCCGGCCGTGGTGGCGCTGGCCTGGCCGCTGTGGCAACGACGTATCGCCCTGCGGGCACGCTGGGGACGATTCCTGCTGGCCTCCTTGATCGGCGGGACAGCGGCGGCAGGCAGCGCGGTCGGTCTGGCCTGGGCGCTCGGTCTGCCAGTCGAGATCGTGTTGTCGCTTGCGCCCAAATCAGTGACCGCGCCAGTCGCCATGGGCGTGGCCGAAAAGATCGGCGGGATTCCGGCGCTGGCGGCCGTTTTCGCCGTGGTGACCGGGATGGTCGGGGCGTTGTCTGGCAAGTACCTGTTTGACGCCCTGCGCATCGACACCGACGCCACCGGCTGGATGGCGCGCGGCTTCGCCCTGGGCACCGCCGCGCACGGCATCGGCGCTGCGCGCGCCCTGCAGGTCAACGCCGATGCCGGCGCCTGGGCTGCGCTGGCGCTGGGGCTGCAGGTGGTGCTGGCGTCGTTGCTGATTCCGCTGGTGACGCGGATGCTCTGAAACCGCGGCGCGCTCAGGCGGGCGCCTGCTGGCCGGGCAGAAAGTCAGACCCGGTTGCGACGCAGGATGGCGCGGCGGTCGTGACGTGGAAACACAGGTTCGCCGTGGACTGAGGACCGACGACTCCTGAATGAAAAAAGCCTCCACGAAGGAGGCCCAGGTTGAAGCGATCCAGATCAAGCCGCCACGGCGACCTTTTCAGCCTGGCCGATGCCCAGCCGGTCCAGCGCGCCGGCAAGTTGTCCCACCGTGCGGTCCACGTGGTGCCACTTCTCCAGCCCGAACAGGCCGATGCGGAAGCTCATGAAATCGGCGGGTTCGTCGCACTGCAGCGGCACGCCGGCGGCGGTCTGAAGGCCTTCGGCGAGGAACTTGCGGCTGGACTGGATCTCGGGATCTTCGGTGTAGCTGACCACCACGCCGGGTGCCTTGAAGCCCTCGGCGGCCACGCTGGGAATGCCGCGGCTCTCGAACAGCGCGCGCACCTTGGCGCCCAGATCGATCTGCTCCGCGCGCACCTTGTCGAAGCCGTAGGCCTGCGTCTCCTTCATCACTTCGCGCAGGCGCGTGAGCGCATCGGTCGGCATGGTGGCATGGTAGGCGTGGCCGCCGCCTTCGTAGGTTTCCATGATCTGCAGCCACTTTTTCAGGTCGCAGGCAAAACTGGTGCTGGTGGTGGCGTCGATGGCCGCGCGGGCGCGCTCGCTGAGCATGACCATGGCGCAGCAGGGCGAGCTGCTCCAGCCCTTTTGCGGCGCGCTCACCAGCACGTCCACACCGGTGGCCTGCATGTTGACCCACATCGCACCCGAGGCGATGCAGTCCAGCACGAACAGGCCGCCGACTTCGTGCACCGCATCGGCCACGGCACGCAGGTAGTCGTCGGGCAGGATCATGCCGCTGGCCGTTTCCACATGCGGCGCGAAGACCACGTCCGGCTTCTTCTCGCGGATCGCGGCCACGACCTCGGCAATCGGCGCGGGCACCCAGGGTGCCTGCTTGCCGCTGCCGACGCGCCGCGCCTTGAGCACAGTCGCTTCGGCCGGGATGCGACCCATATCGAAGATCTGTGTCCAACGGAAGCTGAACCAGCCGTTGCGGATCACCAGTACCTTCTTGTCGCCGGCGAACTGGCGCGCCACGGCTTCCATGCCGAAGGTGCCACTGCCCGGCACCAGCACCGCGGAGCGGGCGTGATACACCTCTTTCAGGATACTGGAGATGTCCTTCATCACGCCCTGGAAGCTTTTGGACATGTGGTTGAGCGCGCGGTCGGTGTAGACCACGGAGAATTCGAGCAGACCGTCGGGATCGACGTGAGGCAGCAGGCCGGACATGGTTGTCTCCTTGTTCAGTGAGATGGGCGCTGGCCGGCGGGCCGCGCCATCGGACCTGTCAGCTTAGCACGGGCCTTCCTCGCGCGCACCAGCTCCGGCTGGCCGACCGCACCACTCACCAGGTGTCGACAAACCGCGCCGTAAGCTCACCCACCTTGCTGGAGGCGAGCCCCCGCGCCAGCCAGCCACGCGTCTCAGCGGGGTCGATCACCGCATCGATCTCCAGCGTGGCCGCCATGTTCAGCGCCGAGCCGTTGGCATACTGCTGCGCGAGCAGCTTCTCGAACAATGCCTCGCGCGCCGGACCTTCGGGCACGGCTTCGAGCTCCTTGCGGTAACCCAGGCGCACTGCGCCTTCCAGGCCCATGGCGCCGAATTCGCCGGTGGGCCAGGCGACGTTAAACACCGGCGCGTGGAAGCCGCCGGCCGTCATACCCATGGCGCCCAAGCCGTAGCCCTTGCGCAGCACGATGCTGAAGTAAGGCACTCGCAGGCTGCCAGCGGTCACGAACATCCGGCTCACATGCCGCACCTGCGCTTGTTCCTCGATGTCCGGCCCGACCATGAAGCCCGGCGTATCGACCAGGCTGACAAGTGGCAGGCCGTGCGCGTTGCAAAGCTGCATGAAGCGCGCGGCCTTGTCCGCGGCGTCGGCGTCGATGGCGCCGCCCAGGTGCAACGGGTTGTTCGCCATCAGGCCGACGGGCCGCCCCTCGATGCGCGCCAGCGCGGTGTGGATGCCGATGCCGAAGCCTGTGCGCAGCTCCAGCAGGCTGCCGGTGTCCACGAGGCCCACCATGGCCGCGCGGGTGTCGTATACGCGCAAGCGGTTCTCCGGCACCACGGCGCGCAGTGCCAGCGAATCAGGCGTGATCCAGACGCGCGTGCGGCCCTGGAAGAACGACAGGTAGTGCCGCGCGGCCGCCACCGCGCGTGCTTCGTCCTCCACCAGGATGTCGATCACCCCATTGCGGTGCTGCACGCTGCCGGGGCCGATCTGCTCCGGCTTGAAGACCCCCAGGCCGCCGCCCTCGACCATGGCCGGGCCGCCCATGCCGATGTTGCTGCCGCGGGTCGCGATGATCACGTCGCTGCAACCCAGCAGCGCCGCGTTGCCCGCAAAACAGCGGCCGCTGACGATGCCGACCACCGGCACCTGTCCCGACAGCCGGGCATAGCTGGCGAAGGTGGTGACATGCAGGCCGGCGACGATGGGCATGTCGGTGTCGCCCGGCCGGCCGCCCCCGCCTTCGGCGAACAGCACCACGGGCAGCCTCTGGTCGAGCGCAATGCCCAGCATGCGGTCGGTCTTGGCGTGGTTGCGCATGCCCTGGGTGCCGGCCAGCACCGTGGCGTCGTAGGCCATGACGACGGCGCGCGTGGGGTCGGGCGCGCCTTCGGGGGGTGGCACCGTACTGAACAGCGCACCGTTCACCGAGCCGATGCCGGTCACCATGCCGTCGGCCGGCGTGTTGAGGATCAGGTCGTCTTCACTGCGCCGGCTGCGTTGCGCGGCCACCGCCAGCGCGCCGTATTCAATGAAGGAGCCGTCGTCGCAAAGGTCAGCGATGTTCTCGCGCGCCGTGCGTTGGCCCAGCGCGTGGCGCTTGGCGACGGCCTGCGGTCGGCTGGCGTCGAACGTGAACGCGTGGCGGTCGATGACACGCTGCAGGTCAGGGCGCAGCGCGACGGCCGCCGCGTCCTGTTGCGGCTGCCCGGGAAGCGCCGGCGGCGGCGGATCTGATGCTATTTCGGCACTAATCCAGCGTGAATCTGACGTTATTCGCTCTGAAATCAGGAGTAATTCGCCTTCATTCACGGCGTCACCCGCGGCAAGCAGCAAATCTGTCACGCGGGCATCGCCGGTGGCGCGCAGCTCGTGCTCCATCTTCATGGCCTCCAGGATCACCATCACATCACCCGCGCGCACGGTGTCGCCCGGGGCGACGAGCCACTGAACAATCTGGGCCTGAAGGGGGGAACGAAGTTCGATCATGGGCGAGATTGTGGGCGGGCAACACCGGGCTTGGCGTCAACCGGGTGACACCCCATGACCGGCTACGAGTCGCCACCCCTGAGCGCGCTCAGGCCGTCAACGCCCGTATGACGCGCTGTTCCAGCTCCCGTCCCTCGAACGATGTCAGATCCAGCGCATGGCTGGCATTCACCAGCTTGCGTGCGCCATCGGTCAAGTTGGCCTGCAGTTCTCCAAGGAACGGACTGGAGGCAAACAGCGCGATGCCGCTGCAACGGTGCTCGACCACGCCTGCTTCCAGCGCACGGGCGATCTCGCGGGCGAACTCTGCGCGCTCGCGCTCCTTGGGTTCGGTGCGGGGCACAAAGCTGGTACGGCCGGCATCGTCCTTCTGGGTACGGCCGCCTCGATCGGTCTGCAGATCGCGCACATGCGCTCGGCTCTCAGGGTGCTGGTAATTCGCGACCAGTACCAGAGAGGCGGTGGGCGAGGCGCGCTCAAAGCAGCGCGCCACCGACGCATTGGCCACCAGAATCCAAAGGGGTTTAGGCATGAAATGCTCCATTTAAAAATTTTCTGACCTGGAAGGCCGGGGCAACCTTCACGCTACCAAGTGCCCGGAGCCATCCACCGACTTCGACCGGAACAGGCGCCTCAGTTGCCGCCGATATGCATCTGGTACTTCGCGCCGTTCGAGAACGAACAGCTACCCGCGCCCTGGAAGGGCGTGTTCATCTGGTACTCGCAGGACATGAACATGCCTTTCGGGCTGAAGGCGCTGGCGACGCCGCGCTTCTCCTCGTTCGACACGCGCGTGGCCTCGCCGGTCAGCACTTCGCCGAGGTAATTGACCAGAAAACGGCCTTTGCCGGTCATCATGTTGGTGACTGTTCCGGACACGATGCCAGTCTGTGTGGCCATTTCATTCGCCGGATACAGCCTGACATTCAGAGTTGCTGCCGCAGGACCGGTGGCCTGCGGCGGGACAGGGGTTCCGACAGGTGGCAGGGGATAGTGCTGGTATTGCACGGTACCGTCGGCAGCCTGCATGGGCACCACATAGCAACCCGTCAAAGCGAACGTGGCAGCCGTCACGGCCAGCGTCACAAGGGTTCGATCAACACGCATGGCAATCTCCTTTAAAGTGGACTTGCGTGTTTGACTCTATGCCGACTGCATTCATTTCCCTTGATTTATCGCAATACAAGGCTGGTCATTCACAGCCTGATCTCCATCTTTCGCAGGCCTGCCTGGGCTGGCGCGTCCAGCGCCTTGACCAGCCGATCCAGCGCCACATCGACTCCCGGGGAGGCATCGTCCAGGCGGCCGTAGGCAATGCGCAAGGCCGCATCGCGCGGCTCGATGCCAAAGCGCTCACATCGCAGCGCCTGCGCAAAAAGCGCGGTGAGCAGACTGTGAACGGCGCCTTCTGAAGCCTGCTGGGGATTTCGCAGGACGATCTCATGAAACGATGGGCGCCCAATATGGTTCCCCGGTCGCACGGCCGATTCCATCATCGCGTGGAGAAATTGTTCGACATCCACCGAGTCGAGGGCTCGCAGCCGGGCCGAACCCGGGGCGAGGTTCTGGAAACGCAGCAACATCAAGGTGCCGCGGCTCTCAGGCGCGGTCGGGTCACCCGGGGGAATCGACAAACGCCGCAGCATCGCATGCCGTGTCTCGCCAGCCGGTCCGGTCACCTGGGCCAGTTCGGCCCGGCTGCGATGAACCAGCGCACGGCGCCGTTCAAGCAGGTGCAGGCCGTAAAGGTTGAACGGCACCTCGATCGCGCTGCCCAGTGGCATGGCCATAAGCACCCATGGCGTAAAAGGGATGATGCCGGCCACCGCCAGCGTGGTCACACCGACACCCAGTGACACCGGCACAAACCCCAGCAGCAACCAGACCGCCACACGATTGTCGGTGCGCCAGGCAATGCAGAAGCTGCACAGGCTCATCGCGATCGCAGCGGCGGCTGCACCATGCGACAACATTTGATGAACCGTGACGTCGAACGCCATTCCGAGAACGCCCGCCATCGGACACAGCACGCCCATCATCCGCAACAGCCGTGAGAACCGCGGCGCACGGACCTCCATCGCAAAGGCGCGCTCCGCCAGCAACAAAGCCAGACCCGCCGAGATACACGCCATGGCCGAAGAAATGACCGCGCGCCAGTCCGAAAGCATTGGCCAAGCCCAGGTTTCGCCGTAGCCCGAAATGAACACGCCGGTCACACCAATGCTCAATGCCAGCAGGGCGTACAGCCCGTAGGCCTTGCTGCGCAAACGCCACGCGCACCAGAGTGCGTACAAGGCGGCCAGTGCAGCAATGGAAAAGCAGACGGTCATGGCGCCAAGTTGCCAAGACGACTGTCGCTCCCAGTCACTTTTCGCTTGAAGCAGGAACTGCCCGCGCAAGGGCACCGTGCCCTTCAGGCGCAGGTAGACCGTCCTTGGCTGCGAACCCGACGGGAAATGCAGCGTGGCAGGAAAGCGTGCTTTCTCGCGCGCCTGCATGGGCACGTCGCGCCCGCTGCGCAGGATGATCGGGGGGGCTCCGATCTGTGGCAGGTAAAGATCGGCCGCCCGGATGGACGGGTGGGTGAGTTCCAGCACCAGCGACTGGACCTGGGGGTCCGCTGCCAGATCCAGCGCGTACCAGACCGGCTGGCGTGGTTCAGCCCGGAACTCGGGCCGATCAAGTGACAGCGTCTGCGGATCGACCTGCTGCAGCGCGACCTGGGCGGAAGCAAAATCGTCGGCGCCCGCCGTTGGCGTCCAGGCACGCACTGCCATCAGCATCGCACCACCTGCTGACGACGTCGGGGGAACGGCTTGTCCTGCCGCCGCCAGGCAGCCGGCAAAGAAGGCGCCGGCTGCGAGCAGCAGCCGGGGGATGAACCTGCACAGGATCATGGCGTTTCAATGAGGGGAGGACCGCAGACGTGAGCGTCTCACCGATTCTAGGGTCCGTCCGGCGTCCGCACACAGTGGCGCTGTGATTGAATAAGGCTGTGGACGATGGCGACGATCGCCACGCACAGGCAACCTGCAACGCATCTGGAAAATGGACACCAATAGGCCCCCACGATGAATCTGGCGCAACTTCTGGCGCGAGCGGCGCGCACCGACCCCGACCGCCCTGCCATTTTCAGTGGCGCGGCGCCGGTGGCGAGCTATCGGGACTGGGAAGATCGCTCGGCCCGGCTGGCTGGCGCCTTGCGCGATGCCGGCCTGGAGCCCGGCGACCGGGTGGTGCTGTTCCTGCGCAACCACCCGCGCTACCTTGAGGTACTGCTTGGCGCCTGGTGGGCCGGGCTGGTGGTGGTCCCGGTGAACGCCAAGCTGCATCCCAATGAGGCGCAATGGATTATCGACAACGCCCAGGCTCGCTGGGCGTTCGTAACGGCCGACGTGGCGCCCGGGCCTTTCGATGGGCTGGAGCGGCAGATCGACGTGGAAACCCCGGCCTACGGCGCCCTGCTGCAGGCCCTTGCGGCACCAATGGTCGAGCGTGCGCCCGACGACGTCGCCTGGCTTTTCTACACCAGTGGCACCACCGGCCGCCCCAAGGGCGTGATGCTGACGCACCGCAACCTCATGACCATGGGGCTCACCTACTTTGTCGATGTCGATCCGATCGCGCCGCAGGATGCGATCGTCTATGCCGCGCCGATGTCGCACGGCGCCGGCATCTATGCGATTCCGCACCTGATGGCCGGTGCGCGTCACGTCGTTCCGGCTTCCGGTGGCGTCGAACCCGAAGAACTTTTTGCCTTGGCGCGCAAGGCCGGCCCGCTGTCGATGTTTGCCGCACCCACCATTGTCAAGCGCCTGGTGGACCATGCCGAGGCGCACGGCGAAACTGGCGAAGGCTTCAAGACCATCGTCTATGGTGGCGCGCCGATGTATGCGGCCGACATCGAGCGCGCACTGCGTGTGATGGGGCCGCGCTTCGTGCAGATCTACGGTCAGGGCGAGACACCGATGGTGGGCACCGCGCTTTCGCGCGCGCACCTGGCCGACACCGCCCATCCCCGCCACGCGGCACGAATCGCCTCGGTCGGCGTGGCGCAGACGCCGGTGCAGGTGCGGGTGGCCGACAGCGCCGGCCAGGACCTGCCCGCCGGCGAGGTGGGCGAAGTGCTGGTGCGTGGCGACACGGTGATGGCCGGCTACTGGCGCAACCCGGAGGCGACTGCGGCCGCTGTCCGCGACGGCTGGCTCTGGACCGGCGACATGGGCGCACTGGACGCGGACGGCTTCCTGACACTGAAAGACCGTAGCAAGGACCTGATCATCAGTGGCGGCTCCAACATCTACCCTCGCGAGGTCGAGGAGGTCCTGCTGACCGCGCCCGGTTTGGCCGAAGTGGCCGTGGTGGGCGCGCCGGACCCTGAGTGGGGCGAAGTGGTGGTGGCTTTCGTGGTGCCGCAGAAAGGGACCGCGCTGGAGGCTGCCGCACTGGATGCCCATTGTCTGGCACAGATCGCCCGCTTCAAACGCCCTAAACGGTATGAAATCGTCGACGTACTGCCGAAGAACAACTATGGCAAGGTCCTCAAGACCGAACTGCGAAGGCGGCTGGTCGGCGGATGAGCCCTGGCCGTCGGCCGGTAAACTAGGGCCTGCTGTCCATCTTCAAAGGAGGGTTCTATGTCCAGTTCCGTGAAATACGTCTATGCCTTTGGCGCCACCTTGACCGAAGGCGAAGCCGCCATGAAGAACCTGCTCGGTGGCAAAGGCGCCAACCTGGCCGAAATGTGCCGGCTGGGCATCACCGTTCCGCCGGGGTTCACGATCAGCACCGAGGCCTGTACGGAATTCACCGACAAGGGAAAGACCCAGGTCTTTGAATTGATCCGTGAAGAAGTCCGCCAGGGCGTGATCCGTGTCGAGGGCGAAATGGGCAAGCGCTTTGGCGACCCGGCCGATCCGCTGCTGCTGTCCGTGCGATCCGGCGCCCGGGCTTCGATGCCGGGCATGATGGACACCATCCTCAACCTGGGGCTCAACGATGAGGCCGTCCTCGGCCTGGCGCGCAAGGCCAACAACGAACGGTTTGCCTGGGACTCGTACCGCCGCTTCATCCAGATGTACGGCGACGTGGTCATGGGCCTGAAGCCGGTGTCAAAGGAAGACCACGATCCCTTTGAAGTCATCATCGACATGGTGAAGGAAAAGCGCGGCGTCAAGCTCGACACCGATCTGGACACCCACGATCTGCAGGAACTGGTGCAGCGCTTCAAGTCGCTGATTCGCGCGCGCATCGGGCGCGACTTCCCCACCGACCCGTGGGAGCAGCTCTGGGGCGCGGTCTTTGCCGTGTTCGAAAGCTGGAACAACGACCGGGCCAAGGTCTACCGCGAACTGAACGACATTCCGCAATCCTGGGGAACGGCGGTCAACGTGCAGGCCATGGTGTTTGGCAATCTGGGCGACAGCAGCGCCACCGGCGTGGCCTTCTCGCGCGATGCCGGCACGGGCGAAGACCTGTTCAACGGCGAGTTCCTGATCAACGCGCAGGGCGAGGACGTGGTGGCCGGCGTGCGCACACCGCAACAGATTTCCCGCCTGGGTTCGCAGCGCTGGGCGCAGCTGGCGCTGGTCAGCGAGGAGGAGCGTCGCTCGACCTACCCCTCTCTCGAAGAGCTGATGCCGGAAATCTACCAGCAGTTGCTGAAGGCCGAAACGCTGCTGGAGAACCACTTCCGGGACATGCAGGACATGGAGTTCACCATCCAGGAGGGCAAGCTCTGGATGCTGCAGACCCGAAACGGCAAGCGCACGGGCGCGGCCATGGTGCGCATTGCCATGGAGATGCTCAAGCAGGGAATGATTGACGAAAAAACCGCCTTGCTGCGCGTCTCGCCGGAACGGCTGAACGAGCTGTTGCATCCGGTTTTTGACACCCACGCCGTCAAGGCCGCCAAGGTCATTGCGCGCGGCCTGCCGGCCTCGCCGGGTGCCGCAACCGGACAGATCGTGTTCTTTGCCGACGAAGCCGAGGAGTGGGTCAAGCAGGACAAGGTGGTGATTCTCGTGCGTCTGGAGACGTCGCCGGAAGACCTGCGCGGCATGAGCGTGGCCAGCGGCATCCTGACGGCACGCGGCGGCATGACTTCGCACGCGGCGGTGGTGGCCCGCGGCATGGGCAAGTGCTGCATTTCCGGCGCCGGCGCTGTGCATGTGGATTACAAGGCCCGGACCCTGACGATCGGTGACACGGTGTATCAGGAGGGCGACTGGCTGTCGCTGGACGGCTCGACCGGCGAAGTCTTCGAGGGACGGATCCCCACCATGGAAGCGGGACTGAGCGGTGATTTCGGCGCGCTGATGGCATTGGCCGACAAGTACAAGCGCTTGCATGTGCGCGCCAACGCCGACACGCCGGACGACGCCAAGGTGGCGCGCAACTTCGGCGCCACCGGCATCGGACTGTGCCGCACCGAGCACATGTTCTTTGCGGGTGACCGCATCGTGGCCGTGCGGGAGATGATTCTGGCCAACGATGAAGCCGGCCGCCGCAAGGCCTTGGCCAAGCTGCTGCCGATGCAGCGCGGTGACTTCGAGGGCATGTTCCGCGAAATGAACGGCCTGCCCGTCACCATCCGCCTGCTGGACCCGCCGCTGCATGAATTCATTCCGCACGACGAGGCTGGTCAGCGGGTCATGGCCAACGAGATGGGCGTGCCTCTGGGCAAGATCAAGATGCGGGTCGAGGAACTTCATGAGTTCAACCCGATGATGGGGCACCGCGGCTGCCGCCTGGGTATCAGCTACCCCGAAATCACCGAAATGCAGGCACGAGCCGTGATCGAGGCGGCGCTCAACATGAAGGACCGGGGCTTTGAGGTCAAGGCTGAGATCATGGTGCCGCTGGTCGGTACCGTCCGGGAGTTTGACGCCCAGGCGGACGTCATCCGCAAGACAGCGGCCACCGTGTTTGCCGAGCGCGGCGAGGAACTGGAGTACCTGCTGGGCACGATGATCGAGACACCACGGGCCGCCGTGATTGCCGACAGCATCGCCCGCCAGGCCGAGTTCTTCTCGTTCGGCACCAACGACCTGACGCAGATGACCTTGGGCTTTTCACGCGATGATGCCGGCAAGTTCCTTCCGGACTACCTGCGCAAGGGCATCTACGAGCACGACCCGTTCCGCTCCATCGATCAGAAGGGCGTGGGCGCGCTGGTCGAGATGGCCGTGCGCAAGGGACAGCAGGCACGCCCGGGCATCGAAACCGGCGTCTGTGGCGAGCACGGTGGCGACCCGGCGTCGGTCGAGTTCTTCCATGGTGCCGGGCTCGACTACGTCAGCTGCTCACCGTTCCGCGTGCCAATCGCGCGTCTGGCGGCCGCGCAGGCGGCTATCAGGACCTGATCAGGCCCTGCCTGGCTCGCGCCCGGCGCCAGATCGGGTTTCAGCCAAGCTCGCGGATGTGCTGTGCAACGACCAGGAGCTGGTCTTTGTCCATGCGCACGATGAACTTGCGGTTCACCGAACTGATGAGCTTGACGGCGCCCGACATGCCCATACGCGCGGACTGCTCGGTCACAAAGCCGACCTTGGCCTGCTTGAGCGCGCGCATGAAGTAGTAGTCCATGCCGGCCTCGATGAGCTCGGTCACCAGATCGGCCAAGGCGTCGCCATGACGCGGATGGCCGGGTGCCGCCTCCAGCGCCTCCAGCACGGCATGGGTCTTCTCCCGCAGGGCTCTCGAATGGTAGAAACGCATGGACGGCTCGGCCGGGGCCTTGGGTGCCACGGGCGCCTTGCTCGCAGGGGCCTTGACCGCAACGGGTGGCTTGGCTGGCGCTACAGCAGGTTTTTTTGCCAGTGGCTTCTTCACCGCAGACTTTGACGCCGGCTTGACCGCCGACTTGGTGCCTGACTTTGCCGGGGCTTTAGCGGCGGTTTTTTGAGCGGTGGATTTTGCCGTGCTTGCGACTTTGGTGGCCATGATGTCTCCATTCATTGGGGTTGGGTTTGCGGGGAAAAAAACGGGTTGGTGGTGGAATGCCGTGCGACGTCAAACGGGCGCCGGTGCGATGCGGCGCGGCGGCAGGGTGTGTGTCAGGATGCGTTTCATCACGGTCAGGTACTGCTTGAACAGACTGCCGGTGTTGTAGAACAGGCCGTACTTTTCGCACAGCGCCTGGATCTTCGGCGCGACTTCAGGATAACGGTGCGCGGGCATGTCGGGAAACAGATGGTGCTCGATCTGGTGGCTCAGGTGGCCGCTCATGATGTGAAAGAAACGCCCACCTGTGAGGTTGCTGGAGCCAGACAGCTGGCGCAGGTACCAGTCGCCACGCGTCTCGTTGCGCGTGTCCTCCTCGCGGTAGATGGCCACGCCTTCGGTGAAATGCCCGCAGAAGATGATCACGTAGGTCCACAGGTTGCGGATCAGGTTGGCCGCGAAGTTGCCGGCCAGCACGCGCGGCGCGCTCCACGATGCCAGCGCCGGAAACAGCAGATAGTCCTTGAACCACTGCTTGCCGGTCTTGCCCAGGAAGCGGTTCAGGCGCGCCTTGAACTCGTGCTTGGGCATGGCGCCATGGGTGTACTTGCCGATTTCCAGGTCGTGGGATCCTACGCCGTACTGGAATCCCAGGGCCAGCATCAGATTGGCCAGCGGCTGCAACCAGTGACGTGGCTTCCACCGTTGCGCATCGGTCATGCGCAGCAGCGAGTAGCCCAGGTCCCGGTCCTTGCCCAGGATGTTGGTGTAGGTGTGGTGTGTGACGTTGTGCGAATGACGCCATTGTTCACCATCACAGGCGATGTCCCATTCGAACTTCTGCGAGTTCAGCGCCGGGTCACCCGTCCAGTCGTACTGGCCATGCATGACGTTGTGGCCAATCTCCATGTTGTCCAGAATCTTGGCATTGGCCAGTGCCATGACGCCTGCCCCCCAGCTGATCGGGCCAATCCCGAAATGCAGCAGGGCGCGACCGCCGATTTCGCTGGCGCGGCAGATGCGAATCATCCGGCGGATGTGGTCGACATCACTTTGGCCGAGGTTCGTCATCACGCTGTCGCGGATGGCGTTGACTTCGCGCTCGAAAACGTCAATCTGCTCACGCGTCAGATGGGTCGGGTGGGCAATACTCATGGGGGACTCCGCAGGGTTCGGGTGGGACAAAATTCGACCGGGTTCAGAGATCGAGCGACAGGTCAGAGCGCGCCACCGAGATGCACAGCCGGATCGCCTCGTTGGGCCTGTCGGAGATCTCGCCGGTCTGCAAGTTCTCGACCGTGCCGCTTTGCTTGGTGCACTGGCACGACCGGCAGATGCCGATGCGGCAGCCGTGTTTGGGCGTCAGTCCCGCCTTCTCGGCCTGGATCAGCAGCGGATCGTTGCCCTGGGTCACGAAGTGCTTTCCACTGGTCGCCAGCATCACGGTCACCGGCGTGCCGGGCGCACTCGTGGGCAACATGGGGATGGCCACGAAGCGCTCGCTGTGCAGCGGCGCTTTCAGGGCGCTCGCGTGCCAGTGGCGGTGCACCCGGTCCATGAAGCCGCCGGGGCCGCACATCCAGGTGCTTCGTTCGGCCAGATCCGGGACGGCGTATTGCAGACTTTCAGTCGTGAACGGTCCGTCCGTGTCGTCGAAGTGAACCAGCAGCGAGAGCTCCGCAAACTCCTCCTCGATGGCCCGCAAGTCCTTCGCGAAAATCAATGCGTCCGGGTTGCGGCAGACATGCAGGAACACCACGTCGCCGGCATACCTGCGGGCCCGCAGATCGCGCAGCATGGCCATGACCGGCGTGATGCCGCTGCCGGCGCTGAGCAGCAGGATCTTTGCGGGCAAGGGGTCGGGCAGGACAAAGTCACCGTCAGGCTGGCTGAGCGTCAGCACATCGCCCACCTTGACCTGTTCGTGCAGATACTTAGAGACCAGCCCGCCGGCCTGAAGCTTGACCGTGATCGCAAGCAACCGTGCCCCGGGGCGCGACGACAGGCTGTAGATACGCTCGACCCGGCGCCCGTCGATTTCCAGGCGCAGCTTCACGAACTGGCCGGCCCGCGCGCTTCGCCGACCCTGCCACAGGGCGTTGGGTTGCAGCACGAAAGTCCTGGTGTCCGCCGTCTCGTCCACGATGCGCACCACCCTGGCCCGGGCCTCGGTGATCGACAGCATGGGGTGCACGGCACGCAGGGTGTCTTCCACGGCGCCAAGACGCACGATGCCCTCCACCCAAGGATGCTGGAAGGCGGTGCGAAGGGGCGAGGAAAGCGTTTCGGCCCAAGTGCGTGCTGGGTTGGGGTGGTTTGAAACCGTCATGAGGTACTCCTGAATCGAGTTGGAGAGTGGACGGTCTTATTGTGTACGTTCGTACACTGAAAGTAAAAATTGTTTCTGGAAATTAGGGAGAAATGTCAGTTTTTCTAGAATATTGGAATGGCTTCTCTTTGTGATTTGCAAACATTGAAAAGATACGCTTGTACACGTTAAGATGTCGCCATGACTTCGGCCTCACACCCCGCCCGGCGCGCGGATGCGCTGACCCGCAGCGAACGCAAGGACGTGACGCGCGCCAGCCTCTTGCAGGCCGCGTTGTCCCTGATGGGCGAGGGGCGCAGCTTCACCAGCCTGGGCATCCGCGAAATCGCGCGCGAGGCGGGCATGGTGCCGAACGCCTTTTACCGGCACTTCCGCAACACCGACGAACTGGGCCTGGCACTGGTCGAGGAGGTGGGCATCACCCTGCGGCGCCTGCTGCGGGAGGCCCGCCAGGCCGGCGTGACACAGGGCGAAATGGTGCGCCGTTCGGTGCAGGTGTATCACCAGTACGTGAAGCAGAACCGCCTGCTGTTCCTGTTCATCTCCAGCGAGCGCTCGGGCGGCAGCCGGATCCTGCGCATGGCGATCCGCAACGACGTGGCGCATTTCACGCACGAAATGGCGCAGGACTTCCGCCTGCTGGGCCTCTACAAGGTTCTGTCCACCGCCTCGCTGCAGATGATCTGCGGGCTGATCGTCAACACCATGCTCGCGGTCGCGCCCGAAATCCTCGACTTGCCGCCGGACCAGCCCTTGCTGGAGGCCGAAATGACCGAGAACTTCGTGCAGCAGATGCGGGTCGTGCTGCTCGGCGCCGCCGGCTGGCGCGAGCAAGCGGCGCGTCCCGCGTGAGCGCCTGGACCGCCTGGGTTCTGGGCTTCCCGCTGTTTGGGCGCTTTTACTAGGTGGAGGCCTATGCACGATGGGCGCTGCTTGAAGCGGACCTGTTCGACCACGATCGGCTAAAAAGCCGCTGAGACTGAGCTGGAACTGCCCGTCTGAGCGAGAATCTTCCCAAAGACCCACAGCCCCACTCAACACGCCCCGCCATGAAAATTGAAAAAGACACCGTCGTCACCCTTCGCTACAAAGTTTCAGATGCCC
>JAABQG010000001.1 GCA_011391595.1 Hydrogenophaga sp. | reverse complement strand
CACCGTGTCGGCAGCCGGTGGATCGGCCGGCGCGTTCATCAGCAGGTCGTCGGGGCGGCCGAGGTCGCCCGAAAACAGGATGCGGCGACCGGCCACTTCGAGCAGCACGCTGGCCGCGCCCAGGATGTGCCCGGCGGGTGTGAAGCTGGCGTTCCACCCGCGGATCGGCTGGAAGATATGGTTGAGCGGCACACCGTGGATCTGCTTCAGGCAGTCCAGCGCGTCGCGGCGCGTGTACAACGGCAGGGCGGGCGTGTGTTTGGAGAAACCATGCCGGTTGGCGAAGGCCGCGTCTTCTTCCTGGATGTGCCCGCTGTCGGGCAGCAGGATGGCGCAGAGGTCGCGCGTGCCGGGCGTGGCGTGGACCCGGCCCCGGAAACCCTCGCGCGCCAGCAGCGGCAGGTAGCCGCTGTGGTCCAGGTGCGCATGCGTCAGGATGACCGCATGGATCTGCCCGGGCACCACGGGCAGGGGCCGCCAGTTGCGCAGCCGCAGCTGCTTGTAGCCCTGGAACAGCCCGCAGTCCACCAGCAGGCTCTGGCCCCCGTGCTGGACGAGGAACTTCGAACCAGTGACGGTATCCGCGCCGCCGAGAAAGGTGATGTTGACACTCATGGTTCATGATACCCATGAGCGCCCGACGCTTTGTCCACGCCGGATCAGGCCAGCGCCGGGCCGCCCCAAGCAGGCCTGGGCCCCCTCGGGGGGCAGCGCAGTACGCGAAGCGACAAGCGTGGGGGCAATGTCAGGCGCTGAAGAAGCTCTTCAGCCGGTCGGTCCAGCTGCTGCCGGTGGGCGAGTGCTTGGCGCCGCCTTTTTTCAGGGACTCTTCAAGTTCCTTGAGCAGCTTGCGCTGGTGCTCGCTGAGCTTGACCGGTGTCTCGATCGACACATGGCAATACAGGTCGCCGGGGTAGCTGGAGCGCACCCCCTTGATGCCCTTGCCGCGCAGGCGGAACTGCTTGCCGGCCTGGGTGCCCTCGGGGATGTCGATGGCCGCCTTGCCGGCCAGCGTGGGCACCTCGATCTCGCCGCCGAGCGCTGCGGTGGTGAAGCTCAACGGCACCTGGCAATGCAGGTCGTCGCCGTCGCGCTCGAAGATGTCGTGTTTTTTCATCCGGATCTCGATGTAGAGATCACCAGGTGGGCCGCCATTGGTGCCAGGCTCGCCGTTGCCGGTGCTGCGGATGCGCATGCCGTCGTCGATGCCGGCCGGAATCTTCACTTCCAGCGTCTTCTGTTTCTTGATCCGGCCCTGGCCATGGCAGGTGGTGCAGGGGTCGGGAATGATCTTGCCCTTGCCCTGGCACTGCGGACAGGTCTGTTGCACGCTGAAGAAGCCTTGGCGCATCTGCACCGCGCCCGCGCCGTGGCAGGTGGTGCAGGTGATGGGCTTGGTGCCAGGCTTTGCGCCGGTGCCGTGGCAGGTATCGCATTCGTCCCAGGAGGGAATGCGGATCTGGGCGTCCTTGCCGCTGGCCGCTTCCTCCAGCGTGACTTCCATGGCGTAGCTCAGGTCGGAGCCCCGGTACACCTGGCGCCCGCCGCCCTGGCCACGGCCGCGGCCGCCGCCAAACACGTCGCCGAAAATGTCGCCAAACGCCTCGGCAAAGCCGCCAAAGCCTTCGGCACCCGGACCGCCGCGCATGTTGGGGTCCACGCCGGCATGGCCATGCTGGTCGTAGGCGGCGCGTTTTTGCGGGTCGCTCAGCATCTCGTAGGCCTCCTTGGCCTCCTTGAACTTGACCTCGGCCGCCGTGGTCGTGTCGCCCTGATTGCGGTCAGGGTGGTGCTTCATCGCCAGCTTGCGATAGGCTTTCTTGATTTCCTCATCCGAGGCGTTCTTGGCGACACCCAGAATTTCGTAAAAGTCTCTTTTGGCCATCGTGGTTCTCTAAATAACTCTCATCAGACGCGTGAGCATCACTTCGGATCATGAAGGAGGGCTCCTTCATTCCGTCTGCCCCGGGCTTTCCAAATCAACAAGAAAGCCGCGCTGAAGATTCCGGGAGTGGAATCGTTCAAACGCGGCAACCTGAAGGGAGCGCCTGGGCGCCCCGGCATCAACCCTTCTTGACTTCCTTCACCTCGGCATCGACCACGTTGTCGTCGGCCGGCTTGGCACCGGCTTCGCCTCCCGCGGCACCTGCACCGGCCTGGCCTGCAGCCTGTTCGGCCTGCATGTCGGCGTACATCTTCTCGCCGAGCTTCTGGCTGGCGGCCATCAGGGTGTTGTTCTTCTCCTCGATCGCGGCCTTGTCGTCGCCCTTGATGGCATCTTCCAGGTCCTTGATCGCGGCTTCGATTTTTTCCTTCTCGCCAGCATCGAGCTTGTCACCGTACTCGGTCAGGCTCTTCTTCACGCTGTGCACGGAGGCATCAGCCTGGTTGCGGGCCTGAACGATTTCCAGCTTCTTCTTGTCCTCGGCGGAGTTGAGTTCCGCGTCCTTGACCATCTGCTGAATCTCGGCCTCGGACAGGCCCGAGTTGGCCTTGATGGTGATCTTGTTCTCCTTGCCGGTGCCCTTGTCCTTGGCGCCTACGTGCAGGATGCCGTTGGCGTCGATGTCAAAGGACACTTCGATCTGCGGCAGGCCGCGCGCGGCCGGCGGAATGCCTTCGAGGTTGAACTCGCCGAGCAGCTTGTTGCCCGCGGCAATCTCGCGCTCGCCCTGGAACACCTTGATCGTCACGGCCGGCTGGTTGTCGTCGGCGGTCGAGAAGGTCTGCGCGAACTTGGTCGGGATCGTGGTGTTCTTGGTGATCATCTTGGTCATCACGCCACCCAGCGTCTCGATGCCCAGGCTCAAGGGGGTCACGTCAAGCAGCAACACGTCCTTGCGGTCACCCGAGAGTACCTGGCCCTGGATGGCGGCGCCCACGGCCACGGCTTCGTCCGGGTTCACGTCCTTGCGCGGTTCCTTGCCGAAGAGCTCCTTGACCTTCTCCTGCACCTTGGGCATGCGCGTCATGCCGCCGACCAGGATCACGTCCTGAATGTCGGCCACGCTCACGCCGGCGTCCTTGATGGCCATGCGGCAGGGCGCGATGGTGCGCTCGATCAGCTCCTCGACCAGGCTTTCCAGCTTGGCGCGGGTCAGCTTGATGTTCAGGTGCTTCGGACCCGAAGCATCGGCGGTGATGTAGGGCAGGTTGACGTCGGTGGAGGCCGAGCTGGACAGTTCGATCTTGGCTTTTTCCGCGGCGTCCTTGAGGCGCTGCAGCGCGAGCACGTCCTTGCCCAGGTCCACGCCTTGTTCTTTCTTGAACTCGGCGACGATGAAATCCATGATGCGCTGGTCGAAGTCCTCGCCGCCCAGGAAGGTGTCGCCGTTGGTGGAGAGCACTTCGAACTGCTTCTCGCCGTCGACATCGGCGATCTCGATGATGGAGATGTCGAAGGTTCCGCCGCCGAGGTCAAAGACGGCGATCTTGCGGTCGCCCTTTTCGTGCTTGTCCAGGCCAAAGGCCAGCGCCGCCGCGGTGGGCTCGTTGATGATGCGCTTGACGTCCAGGCCGGCGATACGGCCGGCGTCTTTCGTCGCCTGGCGTTGCGCGTCGTTGAAGTAGGCCGGCACCGTGATCACGGCCTCGGTCACTTCCTCGCCCAAGTAGTCCTCGGCGGTCTTCTTCATCTTGCGCAGGATGTCGGCGCTGACCTGCTGGGCCGAGATCTTCTTGCCGCGCACTTCGACCCAGGCGTCGCCGTTGTCGGCGGGCGCGATCTTGTAGGGCATCAGCTCGATATCCTTCTGCACTTCCTTCTCAGTGAATTTGCGGCCGATCAGGCGCTTGATGGCGTACAGCGTGTTCTTGGGGTTGGTGACGGCTTGGCGCTTGGCCGAGGCGCCGACCAGCACTTCGCCGTCTTCCTGGTACGCAATGATCGAGGGCGTGGTGCGCGCGCCTTCGGCGTTTTCGATCACCTTGGTGGTGTTGCCCTCCATGATGGCGACGCAGCTGTTGGTGGTGCCCAGGTCAATGCCGATGATTCTTCCCATGATTTTTCTCCGAGATCTGTAAAGGTTGCGATTTCAATAACTTGTGGATAACTTGAGCGGTTTCAAGTCGTTTTTTACTTTGGCGCGGCCACCGTGACCAGCGCGGGGCGCAGCACGCGCTCGGCGATGGTGTAGCCCTTTTGCAGCACGCTCACCACCGTGTTGGCCTCCTGGTCGGCCGGCACCACGCTGATGGCCTGGTGCTGGTGCGGATCGAATCTGGAACCAGCGGCCGGATTGATCTGAAGCACCTTGTTGCGTTCCAGGGCGCTCTTGAGCTGGCGCAAGGTGGCTTCGGCACCTTCACGGATCTGTTCCGGGGTGGCGCTCTGGATGGCCAGGCCGGCCTCCAGACTGTCGATCACGGGCAGCAGGCTCTCGGAAAAGCTTTCCAGTGCGAATTTGCGCGCCTTGCTGATCTCGTCCTCGGCGCGGCGTCGGGCATTTTGCACATCGGCCTGGGCGCGCAGGTATTGATCGGCCAGCTCGGCACTCTTGGTCTTGAGCGTGGCCAGTTCGGCCTGAACCTGGGTCAGGGCGTCGGCCTCGAAGGCTGCGGCGGCCTCGAGCTCCTCGGGGCTGGGTTCGCCCGACAGCGGGGCATTGGATTCTGGATGGGTGGGTTCAGACATGCGGATCAGACGGTGTTTGAGTGGCTACGCGCAAAGACTTGGGGGTGCGCGCTGGCGATTTCAAGGGCGCCAGGGTCCCAAAAACGCAACTTTCGCCAGGCAAGTGCCAGCCCGATGAACTTACGGGCGGCCTGCGTCAGGCGATCCCGGCGGTCGCGGCGGGAACCTTTGCGCCCGGCAGCGAGAGGCCCGGTGCCAGGCGGGGCGAAGCTGCGGGCTCAGCCCTTGACGCCAAGCAGTTCGACGTCGAATTTCAGCGTGGCGTTGGGCGGAATCACGCCGCCGGCGCCACGGGCACCATAGCCCAGGGCCGCGGGAATGATCAGGGTGCGTGCGCCACCGACCTTCATGCCGGCCACGCCTTCGTCCCAGCCCCGGATGACCATGCCCGCGCCCAGCGAGAAGACAAACGGGTCGTTGCGGTCCTTGCTGGAGTCGAACTTGGCACCCTGGACGCCATCGTTGTAGAGCCAGCCGGTGTAATGCACGGTGACGCTTTGGCCCTTTTTGGCTTCAGCGCCATCGCCCGCGGCAGTGTCCGTGTACTGAAGGCCGGTGGGAGTGGTGATCATGGGAATTCCTTTGGCTATGAAAAGAGGAGCTGCAAAAGACCATTTGACGCTGGCTAAGTGCCAAATATCCTGGAAATAAGCCTTGAATTATGCCAGCGCCGCCTTGGGGGGCTGCAAGTCAGTCGCCCAAAAAAAAGGACAGGCGAACCTGTCCTTCGGGTCCAAGACCGGACCGCTTACTTCTTTTTTGCCTGGCTGGTGGCCCACTTGCCGGCAAAAGCCTGCACGTCGGACAGGCGCTTGAGCAGATCGGTCCCCGAACTGGTCAGGTTGTAGCCCTTGTCGACATGGCCGATCAGGCCGGCTTCGCGCAAGGCCTTCAGCCGGGTGTTCAGTGTGTTGGGCGTGATGCCACCGACGCTGTCCTGCAGCAGGCGGAAGGTCTGGGGGTGGCCGTCCTTGAGGGCCCACAGCACGCGCAGTGCATAACGGGTCTCCAGCAGGGCCAGCAACTGGCTGACGGCGGCGTTTTCCTTGGAACTCATGGGCTTGTACTCCTCGATGCGGTGGGGAATGCAGCAGGCTTTTTATTGAATCCGGCCTGACAGGCGGTGCGACTATAGCGCAATTTTCAGGCTGCTACAAGTTTCATAGCTATCAGGGTCTTCCCTGCCGGGGACGGGCGCCGAATCGGTGCACTGTTTCAGGGCGGAAGGTAGACCTTGCGCAGCAGCCGGATCAGGGTCTGGCGTTCGGCGGCGCTCAACCGCCCGGTGGCTTCGATCTCAAGATCGCTGGCAGTCTGCTCGGCTTCGACCATCAGCGCGTGTCCCGCGTCGGTCAGATGCAGGCCCATGGCACGGCCGTCGCGCGGATGGGGCTGGCGTCCGATCAGGCCGCGGCGCGCCAGCGCGTTGATGATCCCGACCAGATTCGGCGGCAGGATGCTCAGCGCGCTGCACAGCTGTGCCGAGGTGATGCCCGGGTTGTGCGTGATCAGCGACAGCACCGAGAAATCGACGATCCGCAGCTCGTAGCGGGCCATGCGCGTCATGAACAGGCCGATGACTGACAGCGCCGCGCGTCGCGCGTTGTAGCCGATCAGGGTCTCCAGGTAGCGGGTGTCGATTTCGCCCACCGGGGCTGGGGGAGGCGTGACGACGCGGGGAGACTTGACAGAAGCTCGGGTGGCCATTGGGTCAGGGAGGAGGTCGGAAATCCCTGGACTTATACCAGCTGCCGCCTGATTTCAGGCCTGGGTACCGGCTTCGCTGTCCATGCAGCGCGTCTTGATGATGGCCACTCGCATGTCGAACTCCGGCAGCACCCAATGGCGCAGGGCCTGCGCAGGGGCCTGCCAGCGCGTGGCCAGTTCGGGCGTCCGGGGGGTGAGCGCGGCGTCGATACGCGACCAGGCCCAGGCCAGCAGGGCCACGGCCATGGCGCGCAGGTAGTCGTCGGCGACCCAGAAGGCCAGTGCACTGTCCCGGGCGTTCGCTTCGGCCAGTTCCAGCGTGAGTTCGCCGAGCGTGGCGAACTGGCGCAGCGCCAGAGCGTCGGGCGCGTGGCTGGGGTCCAGGTCAGCGCGCAGTTCGTGCAACAGCGCCAGAAGGCCGGCGCCGCCATCGGCCAGCGCCTTGCGCACCAGCAGGTCGATCGCCTGGATCTCGTTCGTCCCCTCGTAGATCATGGCCACGCGGGCGTCGCGCACGATCTGCTCGATGCCCCATTCGCGCACGTAGCCATGGCCGCCGAAGACCTGCAGGCATTCGCTGGCGCCCTGGAACGCCTGCTGCGAGAACGCTGCCTTCATCACCGGCGTGACCAGGCTGCACCAGCGCTGGGCGGCTTCTCGGCGCGCGCTGTCGGGGTGGTGCTTGAGCAGGTCCAGCTCCATCGCCGTGCGGTAGGCCAACACGCGCCCGCCGTCGATCCAGGCGCGCTGGGTGTCGAGGATGCGGCGCATCGCGGGATGTTCGGCAATCACGCTGGTGTCCCGGGCGCCCGGCGCGCGCATCTGGCGGCGCTCTTTCGAATAGGCGTCGGCCTTCTGCCAGGCGGCGTCGAGCAGGCCGATGCCTTGCAGCGCCACGTGCAGGCGCGCCGCGTTCATCATCACGAACATGGCGTTCAGGCCGCGTCCGGGCTCGCCGACGATCCAGCCGGTGGCCTCGTCGAAGCGCATCACGCAGGTCGGGCTGCCATGCAGGCCCATCTTTTCCTCGATGCGCTCGCAGACCACCGCGCTGTGGTGGCCGTTGGCATACACCTTGGGCACCAGAAAGAGCGACAGACCCTTGGGTCCGGGCGGGGCGTCGGGCAGGCGGGCCAGCACCAGGTGCACGATGTTGTCGCTCAGGTCGTGCTCGCCGCCGGAGATGAAGATCTTGGTGCCCGACAGGTGGACGCTGCCATCGGACTGCGGCACGGCCTTGGTGCGGCACAGGCCCAGGTCGCTGCCGGCGTGCGGTTCGGTCAGGCACATCGTGGCCAGCCATTCGCCGGTGGCGAGCTTTTCCAGGTAGCGCGCCTTCAGTGAGTCGCTTCCGTGGTGTTTCAGGCACTCATAGGCGCCGTGCAGCAGGCCGGGCGCCATGGTCCAGCCGTGGTTGGCGGCGCTGAGCATTTCGTACAGCGTGGCTTCCAGCACCGCCGGCAGACCCTGGCCGCCGTCCTCCGTCGCGCAGGCCAGCGCCGGCCAGCCTGCCTGCCAGAAGGCCTGGTAGGCGTCGCGGAAGCCGGGTGGCATGGTGACGGCGCCGGCCTCCCAGCGCGCGCCGACCTCGTCGCCGTCGCGGTTCAACGGGGCCACGACCTCGCCGACAAACTTGCCCGCTTCATCGAGCACCTGGCGCATCAGGTCGGGGTCGACCTCGGCGAAAGCCGGCAGCGCCTGCAGTCGGGCCGGGGCCTGCAGGACGTCCGAGAGGATGAAGGCCATGTCGTCGGTGCGGGGCTGATATGCATTCATGTCTGCTACTCAATGTAGAGCGTCTTGTGACCATTCGACGCTGGGGTGAAGTCAATTTGACCTTTATTTTCAGCCCTGGAGGCTTTGCGGCAGGGTCCGGGCCGGTCCTGGGGCGTGGCGCCTCGCGCCCTGCGCGAAAAAATCCTCAGCGACAGGAAAAACTGGCGGCGTCCTCCAGCGAGCCGCTGCCCTGATAGCGGGCCACGGTCGGGTAGGCGCACAGGGGGCGGGCTCGGCTGGCGGACCAGTCCTTCGGCAGTTCGGTGTTCGCGCCGCCGGCGTGGCCGGCGCCGCGCACGCGGGCTGGCACTGCCTGGGGTGCCACACCTTGCTCGACCCACTGCACCAGCGGTGTCAGCAGGTCGAACTGGTCGGCCGCCGGACCGCCGCTGCAATGGGCCATGCCTGGCACCGGGAAGTAGCGGGCAAAGTCCGCGGCCTTGCCGTCCTGAGCCTTGTCCAGGCGCTCAACCCACTGGCGGGTATCCTCAGCGGAAAAAATGGCGTCGCTCACGCCGTGGAACAGCACGATCCTGGCGCCGCGTGCACGCAGCGCGGCCAGGTTGGTCGGATTGTCGTGGCCCGGGGGTGTCATCAGCGACAGGCCGGACTCCCGGAAGGTGTCATTGATCGCACTGAAAAGCGGCAGGCGGGCACTCACGTCTTCCTTGAGCGGGTCCACACGGCCGGGTGGCACGCTGAACACGGCGCCCACCGCCAGCGGGTCCAACGCCAGTGCATTGACGAACTTCCAGGTGGCCCAGTTGTTCGCGGACACGCCTGCGTCATAGGGGAAGCCGGCATAGATGGGCTGGCCGGTGGCGGTCTTCGCGCCATTGAAAACTGCCGCAATGACCTGCTTCTGCGCGCCGCTCAGGCACTGGCCGTTGCGATCGCCCGTGCAGGTGGGCACGTCCTTGTGCACGTTGAAGCGGGCCTGGCAGGCCTGCGTGGCTTGCACCAATCCGTCGCGCGCGCCGTCCAGCGCATCGCATTGGTCAAGGACTGCCGACGCCAGCAACTGACGTTCCTGCGGCGTGAACCCGCTGCCCAGATCGGTCAAGGTGGCCGTTGGGTTCATCGGGTGTTTGATGGTGGCGCCTGGGGTGGCCAAGGTGGCCCATTGCTGGGCGCCCCAAAGCTGCGCCAGCGCGGCATTCGGCAACCGGTAACCGGGCGCGCCCACCAGATAGCCGTCGTACTGGTCGCCCAGGCGCGACGCCGCCACCAGGGCATGGCGCCCGCCATTTGAGCAGCCGCCGATGTACGAGCGGTCCGGCGCCTTGCCGTAGGCAGCGGCGATCATTCCTTTGGCCATCGGCGTCAGTGTGGCCACGGCCTGATAGCCGTAGTCCAGCCGGGCCTGGGGCTCCATCCCGAAGAAAGGTGTCTGGGCGCCGGTGTGCCCGGCGTCTGAACTGATAACGGCGAAGCCCTGCAACAAGGCCCCGGTGAGCGGTCCACCGCCCAGGGCCCCCTGGGCCGGCTGGACGGCACCGTCCAGTCCGCCGTTGCCCTGGTAATAGAAGCGGCCGTTCCAGGCCAGCGGCAGGCGCATCTCGAAGGCGATGGCGTAGTCACGGCCGTCGCTGCTCTTGCGTGAGTTCATCCGGCCTTTGACCAGGCAGTGCGCAGGAATCGGGGTGCTTCCCAGCACCAGGGCGCCAGCGGCCTCGGACGTTGCGGAATCGATTCGCGTCTGCGCAAAATTGAACTGCGACGCCAGCGCCGTGCACTGCTGCAGGCTGGCAGCGCTGGCCCTCTTCATCGGCGGTGGCGGCGTGTCGGGCAGCGTGCCGCAGGCGACAAGTGCTGCGCTGGCCAAGAGGAGGCCCAGGCGGTGCATCGAGGGGGAAACGAACGTGGTGGTGGTGGACATGAAAGCTCTCCTGGCCAGGGTGGGGGCGGCGCGGGCGCGGCTCAGGCTTCAGCCTTCTTGCGGGCCGCACCGAGGTAGGTGTCGATCACGCGCGGGTCGTGCGCCAGCTGCTCGGCTGGTCCGCTCAGCGCGACTTCGCCCATCTCCAGCACGTAGCCGTGGTCGGCGGTCTCCAGCGCGGCGCGGGCGTTCTGCTCGACCAGCAAGATGGTCACGCCGGTCTTGCGCAGGTTCTCCACGGTGTGGAAGATCTCGCGCACCACCAGCGGCGCCAGGCCCAGGCTGGGCTCGTCGAGCATCAGCAGGGTGGGGCGCGACATCAGCGCGCGGCCCACGGCCAGCATCTGGCGCTCACCGCCCGACAGGGTGCCGGCCAGTTGCTTGCAACGTTCTTTGAGGCGCGGAAACAGCTGATAGACCACGTCGAGCTGCTCGCGCCACAACTTGTTGCGCAGGCGCACTTGGCGGAACGCGCCGAGCACCAGGTTGTCTTCCACCGGCATGGTGCCGAACAGCTCGCGCTTCTCGGGCACCAGCGCGATGCCCAGCATTACGCGCTCTTCCAGCGACAGCGCGCTGATCGACTGGCCCTGGAATTGAATCTGGCCCTGCGCCGGCAGCACGCCCATCAGCGCGTTCAGGAAAGTCGATTTGCCGGCGCCGTTGGGGCCGATCACGGTGATCACGCTGCCCCGGGGCGCCTGCAGGTCAATGCCGTGCAGCACCTCGGCCTTGCCATAGCCGGCGCGCAAGCCTTTGACGGATAAAAGGGTTTCAGTCATGGTTGCATTTCTTTCAGTGTTCCATGCCCAAGTAGGCGGCGCGCACCTTCGGGCTCTGTTGCACTTCTTCCGGCGTGCCATCCATCAGCTTGGTCCCGAACTCCATGACCACGATGTGGTCGGTCACGTCCATCACCAGGTCCATGTCGTGCTCGACCAGCAGGATGCTCATGCCCTCGCTGCGCAGCTGGCGCAGGACCGCGATCAGGCCCTGTTTTTCCTTGTGGCGCAGGCCGGCGGCTGGCTCGTCGAGCAACAGCAGGGCCGGGTCGCCGCATAGCGCGCGGGCAATCTCCAGCAGCCGCTGCGGCCCCATGGCCAGGTTGCCGGCCAGTTCGTGCATCTGGCTGCCCATGCCAATGCGCTCGAGCTGACGCGCGGCTTCCTTCAGCAGGCTCTGCTCCTCGGCGCGGTCCAGCCGCAGCATGGAGGACAGCGCGCCCTTGTGGCCGCGCAACTGCGCGCCCAGCGCCACGTTCTCCAGCACCGTCATTTCCGGGATCATCTTCACGTGCTGGAAGGTGCGCGATACGCCGCGCCGCGCAATCTCGCGCGAGGGCAGGCCGCTGACGGTCTCGCCGCGGAACGTCACGGTGCCCGAGGTCAGGCCCAGCACGCCGGTGATCAGGTTGAAGGTGGTGGACTTGCCCGCGCCGTTGGGCCCGATCAGGCCGACGATCTGGCCGGCCTTGATCGAGAAGCTGATGTCGTTCACCGCCACCAGGCCGCCGAACTGCTTGCGGATGGCCTGCACCTCCAGGACCGTGTCGGCGAGCGCGGGCTTGGCGCGCTCCGCCAGGGGCGCCGCGTTGGCCCAGTCATCAACGCGCCGCGGCTTGGGCAGCCAGCGTCCGACCAGCGACCACAGGCCGTCGGGCAGGTACTTCAGCACCAGCACCAGAACGATGCCGAAGACGATGATTTCATAGCTGCCGCTGGTGCCGATCAGCCTGGGCAGCAGCACCTGCAACTGGTCTTCCAGCAGCTTGGTGATCAACGCGCCGCTGAGGGCGCCCCAGACGTAGCCTGCACCGCCCAGCACGGCCATGAACAGGTACTCGATGCCCATCTTCAGGCCAAAGGGCGAGGGGTTCACCGTGCGCTGGAAGTGCGCGAACAGCCAGCCCGAAATGCTGGCGAACAGCGCCGCGATCAGGAAGATGCCGATCTTGTAGCGCAACGTGTTCACGCCCATGGCCTCGGCCATCATGGAGCCGTTGCGCAGCGCGCGGATGGCGCGCCCGGTGCGCGAGTCCAGCAGGTTGAGCACGGCAAAGGCGCCGAGCAGCGCCAGCGTCCAGGCGAAGACGAAGAAGGGCCGGCCCTGGCCGATGTCCCAGTCCCCCAGCTTCAGCGTGGGCACGCCCAGGATGCCGTCGTACTTGCCCAGGGCATCCAGGTTGCCCATGAGGTAGTACAGCGACAGGCCCCAGGCGATGGTGGCCAGCGGCAGGTAGTGGCCCGACATGCGCAGCGTGATCCAGCCCACCAGCAAGGCGCTGACCGCGGTGATCGCCAGGCCGACAAAGATCGTGACCCAGGGCGACACGCCCAGGTTCACCGTCATGTAGGCGCTGGTGTAGGCCCCGATGCCGACGAAGGCCGCCTGGCCGAACGAGGTCAGCCCGCCGATGCCGGTGAGCAGCACCAGGCCGAGCACCACCAGGCTGTACAGCGCGATGTAATTGAGTTGGGTGATCCAGAAATCCGGCAGCGGCAGCAGCGCCAGCACGACGACGCCGGCGAGCAGCGCCGCGCGCTGGGTGTTTTGCGTGAGCGTCATGTCAATGTTCCTCCGAATGGCCGCCGGCCATGGAGCGCCAGACCAGGATGGGCAGGATCATCGTGAACACGATCACTTCCTTGAAGGCGCTGGCCCAGAACGAGCCGAAGGCTTCGACCAGGCCGACAAACAGCGCGCCGACGGCGGCGGCCGGGTAGCTGGCCAGCCCGCCGATCACGGCGGCGACAAAGCCCTTGAGGCCGATCAGGAAACCCGAGTCGTAGAACACCGTCGTGGTCGGGCCGATCAGCAGGCCCGACAGCGCGCCGATCAATGCGGCCATGGCGAAGGTCGATTGCCCGGCGGCGTGCGATGAGATGCCCATCAGCCGTGCGCCCAGGCGGTTGACGGCGGTGGCGCGCAGCGCCTTGCCGTACAGCGTGTGCTCGAAGAACTGCCAGAGCAGTCCGATCAGCGCCAGCGACACGCCGATGATGATGACGGCCTGGCCGGTCACGGCGACCGGCCCCAGGTTGAACCGCGCATCCCAGAACGAGGGATTGCGGAAACCTTCCGCGCCGAAGAACAGCAGCCCCAGGCCGGTCATGGCGAAATGCACGCCGACCGAGACGATCAGCAGGGTCAGCGAGCTGGCGTCGGCCAGCGACTGGTAGGCCAGCCGGTACACCAGCGGGCCGAACGAGGTGACCACGCACACCGTCAGCAGCGCCTGCACCAGCAGGGAGAACTGGCGCGGCGCCGCCCAGACCGAGATCGCCGCGACAAGGGCGGGCACCAGCAGCGTGAAAACGCCGGCTTTCAGGGCCTTGGGCGCATTGCGCGTGTGCTGCCAGGTCAGGCGCACGTCCATCGCCGCGGCCAGCACCGCCATCAGCAGCAGCAGCCAGACGGTGCCGGGCACTTTGCCGGTTTGAAAAATGGCCAGGGTCAGCGCGCCGTAGGCGACAAACTCCCCCTGGGGAATGAAGATCACCCGCGTCACGGTAAAAACCAGCACCGTGGCCAGGCCCAGCAGCGCGTAGATGGCGCCGTTGGTGATGCCGTCCAGCATCAGGATGCCGACGATTGAAAGATCCATGGGGTGGCCTGTTGAAAAGGAAAGAGGGTCGCAGGGGCTGCCGCCAGGGCAACCCCGCGCTCGCAGTGCGGAGCCTTATTCGACTTTCCAGTCGCCGTTGACGACCTTCAGCATCACGCCGGTCTCGTTCGTGTAACCCCAGTGGTCGTCCTTGGTCCAGTTCAGCACGCCGTGGGACAGCGTGGTGCGGCCCATGGTCTCGAAGGCGTCGCGCAGGGCGGCCCGGAACTCCGGCGTGCCGGGCTTGGCCTTTTTCAGCGCGATCGGCACGGCCTTTTCCATGACCAGGATCGAGTCGTAGGCGTGGCCGGCGAACTGGTTGCGCGAGCCGGCGCCGTAGGCCTTCTCATACTGGGCCACGAACTCCATCGCCGTCTTCTTCGACGGGTGGCTTTCGGGCAACTGATCGGCGATCACAGCCGGGCCGGACACCACATAGGCGCCTTCCACGGCCTTGCCGCCCACGCGCATCAGGTCCCGCGAAGCGGCCGCATGGGTCTGGTAGATCTTGCCCTTGTAGCCCCGTTCGACGATGGCCATGTGCGGCATGGCCGCGCCGCTACCCGAGGCCACGATCAGCATCGCGTCGGGGTTGGCCGCGCTGAGCTTGAGCGCCTGGGCCGTCACGCTGGTGTCGGAGCGGGCGAAGCGCTCGGTGGCGATGACCTTGATGCCGTTCTTCTCGGCCTCAGCGGTGAAGTCCTTGAGCCAGCTCTCGCCGTAGGCGTCGGTGTAGCCCAGGAAGCCGACGGTCTTGATGCCCTGCTTCTTCATCAGGCCGACCATGGCGTGGGCCATGACGGCGTTGGACTGTGGCATGCGGAAGGTCCACTTGTCCTTGCCGGGCGGCAGCACGGCCGGCGACCAGGACAGCTGCGGCGTGCCCGATTCCTCGGCGACAGCCGCCACGGGGATGGCCACCGGCGTGGCCACCGAGCCCATGATCACGTCGACCTTGTCCTCGGTCACGAAGCGCTTGGCGATCTTGGTGCCGTTGGTCGGGTCGGTCGCGTCGTCGAGCACGATGACCTTGACTTTTTCACCGGCAATGGTGGCGGGCCACAGCTTGACCTGGTTGCCGGTCGGGATGCCCAGGCCGGAGGCCGGGCCGGTCAGCGGCGCGACAACGCCGATGGTGATGTCGGCCAGCGCGGTGCCGCAGACGGCCAGCGCGGCGGCGGCGGTGATCAGGGATTTCTTGAACTTCATGGAATGTCTCCTTCGGGGTGGTGGAACAGGGAACGGGAACGGATGAATGACGGCTTAGCTGCACAAGGCTTTGATGTCCTCAGGCACCGGGATCGCCTTGATGCGGTCCGGCTCGCCCTCGGGGTGGATCACGAAGGCGCGGGTTTCGCGGCCCTCGCACAGCACCGTGTCGCCGCGCATGACCACGTGCTTCTGCACGAAGGTCTTGGCAGCCCAGGATTCGATGCTGGTGTGCACGTGCAGCGTCTCGCCGTAGGTGGCGGGGCGCATGAATCTGGTGTGGATTTCCAGCAGGGGCGTGCCGATGATGCCGGTGGTCTTCTTCAGCTCGCGCCAGGGCGGCACGCCGCACTCCATGAAGAAGTGCAGCGAGGCCGCGTCCATCCACTTCGAGAAGTTGGGGAAAAACACGATGCCGGCCGGGTCGCAGTCGCCGAACTGCACCTTGATGTCGTAAACAGCGGTCTTGGTCATGGTTGCGCTCCGCAGGGCCGCCCCAAGGAGGGCGCAGCCCCCTCGGGGGGCAGTGAGTACACGAAGTGACGAACGTGGGGGCTCATAAGTTGCCCGGCTCAGCGCGGGGCCATGCGCAGCGCCCCGTCCAGGCGGATCACTTCGCCGTTCAGGTGCGTGTTGCTGACGATGTGCGCAGCCAGCGCGGCGAACTCCTCGGGTTTTCCCAGGCGCTGGGGGAAAGGAATGCTGGCCGCCAGTGAGGCCTGCACCGGTTCGGGCAGGGTGCGCATCAGCGGCGTGGCGAACAGGCCCGGTGCGATGGTGCAGACGCGGATGCCGTGCTGCGCCAGGTCGCGCGCCATCGGCAGCGTCATGCCGGCCACACCGGCCTTGGAGGCGCTGTAGGCCTGCTGGCCGACCTGGCCGTCGAAGGCGGCCACCGAGGCGGTGAACACCATCACGCCGCGCTCGCCGTCTTCCAGCGGCTCCAGCTTCGCGCAGGCGGCGGCGAACAGCCGCGCCGCGTTGTAGGTGCCGATCAGGTTGACATTGACCACGCGGGCGAAGTCTTCGAGCGGTGCCGCTTGGCCGTCCTTGCCGACCACGCGGCGGGCAGCGCCGATGCCGGCGATGTGCATCAGGATGCGCGCCGGACCGTGGGCCGCGGCGGCGGCGTCGATGGCCGCCTGCAGGCTGGCGCTGTCTGTGATGTCGCAGGGGCACGCGACGCCGTTGATTTCGCCCGCGACCTTCTGGGCGTTGGCCAGGTTGACGTCCAGCACCGCCACTTTGGCACCGAGGCGGGCCAGTTCGCGCGCCGTGGCCTCGCCGAGGCCCGATCCGCCGCCGGTGACGAGGGCGGCATGTCCTTGAATGTTCATCTGAAGACTCCGGTTAACTTGTGAATAAATAGCAAACTAAGACCATTTGACGCTGGGAATAGACCATTTTTATTGAAAGTTTCCTGCAGCACCGGTTCAGGCTGCGTCCGGGTTTTCCAGCAGCAGGGCGATGCCCTGGCCGCCGCCGATGCAGGCGCTGGAGACGCCGTAGCGCAGGCCGGCGCGCTTGAGTTCGCGCGCCAGCGTGATCGTCAGGCGCACGCCGGTGGCGGCCAGCGGGTGGCCCAGCGCAATGGCGCCGCCGTTGACGTTGAGCTTGGCCAAGTCCAGCCCGAGCTCGCGGCCCACGGCCAGGGTCTGCGCGCCCTGGGCCTCGTTGATCTCGAAGCGGCCGATGTCGTCGAGCTTCAGGCCGGCGCGCTCCAGCAGCAGCCGGATCGCCGGCGCCGGGCCGATGCCCATGATCTCGGGCGGCACGCCGACCACGGCCGCAGCCACCACGCGGGCCAGCGGCTTCTTGCCTTCGGCGCGCCCATAAGCGCCCGATGCGACTACGGCCGCCGCGGCGGCGTCCACCAGCGCCGAGCTGTTGCCGCCGGTCTGCACGCCACCCGGGTACACGCTGCGCAGCTTGGCCAGCACCTCGACCGGGGACAGGCGGGCATGGGTGTCCTGCGCCACCTCGGTGAGCTTGCCCTGCAGCTTGATGCCGCGGGTGGCGTAGCCCGCCAGCTCGAATTTCTCGCTGATCACGGGCACGATCTCACCGGCGTGGAAACCGGCCTGCTGCGCGGCCACGGCCTTGGCAAAAGAGTCGCTGGCGAACTCGTCCACCTGTTCGCGCGTGATGCTGTATTTTTTCGCCAGGTTCTCGGCGGTCTGGATCATGTTGATGCCGGCGGCCGGGTCGCTCAAAGCCTCCCACATGTAGTCCTTGAAGCCCACGGGCGCGCCCAGCTTGAAGCCGGTGCGGTGGTCGAAGGCGGCGATCGGGTTGCGCGTCATGCTCTCGGTGCCCACCACCAGCGCCGCCTCGCACTGGCCGCCCTGGATCTGCTCGCCGGCCTGGCGGAACAGCTCGAAACCGGTGCCGCAGATGCGCTGGGCCATCTGGGCCGGCACGTCCACCGGCACGCCGGCATACAGGCCGATGTGGCGCGGCAGGAAGAACTGGTCGAAATCACCGGGCGCCATGTTGCCGGCGATGACCGAGCCGATGTGGTCCGCTGGCACGCCCGCGCGCTTGAGCACCTCGCGGGCGGCCTTGATGCCGAGGTCGGTGGGCGAGATATGGCCCAGCGCGCCGCAGTAGTCGACCATCGGCGTGCGTGCGCCGTCGAGCATCCAGACATCGTTGAACGCGTTGAAAAATCCTTTGCGGGAGGCGGCCATGGTGTTTCCTTGAAAGACGGTGAATCGGGTCGTGTCGACAGGGCGCTCAATGCGCCGCTGGCTTGAGCATGCCGGGCAGGGTGTCGGCGTGCAGCGCGTCGACGATGGCGGCGCGGTGCGCCAGCACGGCGCGCTGGTTGATCGAACCCTTGTCGGTGATCTCGCCGCGGTCGATGGTGGGCGGCTCGGACAGCAGGCACAGGCGCGCGATGCGGTTGGCGCTGCCGGTGGAACTCTCGGACATCTTGTCCAGCATGCCCTGGAAGCGCGCATGCACGCCGGGGCTGGCCAGCACCTGCTCGACCGGCGCATCCGCGGGCAGCCCGGCCAGGTCGCGGCAGGCGGTGACATTGGGGAACACCATGGCGCCGACCTCGTGCATGTTCAGGCCGGTGATGACCACGTCCTGGATGTAGGGCGCCGCCACGGCGATGATCTTGCCACGCAGCGGGCCGACGCTGACGAAGGTGCCGGTGGCGAGCTTGAAGTCCTCGGCAATGCGGCCGTCGAACTTCAGGCCCTGGTGCAGGTCGTTCTCGTCGATCCACTTGAGCGCGTCGCCCGAACAGAAGAAACCTTCGTTGTCGAAATGCGCGGCGGTCTCGGCCGGCGAACGCCAGTAGCCCGGCGTGATGTTGGGGCCGCGGTAACGCACCTCGGACTTGCCTTCCATGTCGACCAGCTTGAGTTCCAGTCCCGGTGTAGGCACGCCCAGGTCGCCAGCGCGGACGTTGGGGCTGGTGACGAACAGGCCGAAGGGGCCGGATTCGGTCATGCCCAGCCCCGAGGTCATCACGATGCGCTCGCCGATCTCGGCTTCTTCGCTCTCGTACAGGCTGTCCCACACGGGCTGGGCCAGCGCTGCACCGGCGTAGAAAAACATCCGAACGCGCGACAGGAAGGTCTTGCGCAGTGCGGCGTCGGTCTTCATGGCGCTGGCGATCGCCTCGAAGCCGGTGGGCACGTTGAAATACACCGTGGGCGCCACCTCGCGCAGGTTGCGCAGCGTCTCACCGATCAGCGCCGGCGTGGGCTTGCCGTCGTCGATGTACATCGTGCCGCCGTGGTAGACCACCATGCCGAAGTTGTGGTTGCCGCCGAAGGTGTGGTTCCAGGGCAGCCAGTCCACCAGCACCGGCGGCGCCTCGGTCAGCACCGGCATGCTTTGCGCCATCTGCTGCTGGTTGGCGCACCACATGCCCTGGGTGTTGATCACCGCCTTGGGCAGCTTGGTCGAACCGCTGGTGAACAGGAATTTGGCGATGGTGTCCGGGCCGGTGGCCTGCATCGCAGCGTCCACGGCGGGAGTGACCGGCGTGGCCAGTAGCTCGGCGAAGGCGGTGCTGGCGCGTGCGGGCAGCGCGCCCTGGGTCAGCACCACTTCGATATCAGCGCCCACGGCGACCTGGATGGCCTTTCCGTAGCGCACTCCGTCGGCGGCGAACACCAGGCCGGGCGTCACGGTGTCGAGCACATGGCGCAGCTTCGAATAGTCGGTGCTGATCAGCGAGTAGGGCGGCGAGGTCGGCACAAACGGCACGCCGGCGACCATGCAGCCCAGCGCCAGCAGCGCGTGCTCCAGGTCGTTCTCGGACAGGATGACCACCGGGCGCTCTGCGCTCAGGCCGCGGTTGATCAGCCCCTGGGCGATGGCACGGGCGCTGGCCCAGGCCTCAAGGTAGCTGATGTGGCGCCAGTCGCCGGAGCTGCCGTCGGCCTGCTTCACGCGCCGCGCCATGAAGGTGCGCTCGGGCGCCGTCTGGGCCCAGTGCTGCAGCCGGTCGGTCAGGCGCGGCGGATGGTCCTGCAGCGGCTGCTCGGCCTTGACGTAGCGCACGCCGGGCGCGCCGTCGCGCACCACCACGCGGGTGACACCAAAGGTCAGGGGGCGGAATTTCGGGGCGGTCATGGGGTCTTGTCTCCGTGCAGTCTCTTTTTTGGAAACGGCGTGCGCCGGCTCAGGCCTTCTTCACCTTGGCCGCGCGCCCTTCCAGGAAGGCGCGAACGCGGCTCTTCGCCTCCGGCGCGCTCTGGGCGATGGCCGACATAAGCGCTTCGGTCATGAAGCCGTGGTCGGCCGGCTGCTCGGCGATGCGCGGCAACGCGTGCATCAGCGAGTAGTTGGTCAGCGGCGCGTTCTGGGCGATGCGCTGGGCCAGCTCGAAGGCCTTGTCGAATGCGCTGCCCGTGGGCACCAGGTACTGCGCCAGGCCGATGCGTTCACCGTCGGCGGCGTTGTAGACGCGGCCGGTCAGCATCATGTCGGTCATGCGGGCCACTCCGATCAGGCGCGGGATGCGCACCGATCCGCCACCGCCGACAAAGATGCCGCGCGAGCCCTCGGGCAGGGCGTAGAAGGTGCTGTCGTCGGCCACGCGGATGTGGCAGGCGCTGGCCAGCTCCAGCCCGCCGCCGACGACGGCACCATGCAGCGCCGCCACCACAGGCACCGGGCCGTATTGCACGCGCTCCAGCGCCACATGCCAGGCGCGCGAATGCAGCATGCCCTGGCCGGCATCGCGCTCCGATAGCTCGGACAGGTCGAGGCCGGCGCAGAAGTGTTCGCCTTCGCCGTCGATCACGGCCGCGCGCACGGTGGCGGGCATGTTTTCGAATGCTTTTCGGATGGCTTCGACCAAGCCGTCGCTGAGTGCGTTGCGCTTGGTGGGCCGGGTCAGGCGGATCACCGCCACTTCCTGTTGTTCGCCGCAAATCTCGATCGAAAGGTCCTTGTTTTTCATTCTGTAGTACTCCTGTGATGCTGAATTATGATTATAAAAAATAACTAGTTCAAGGCGTCAGCATGGATGAAAGATCAGTGTTTACCCTAGGTTTGCAGCGATGCGGATGTGCCGGTAGAGGGCTCATTCCGACCTAAATACCGGTTACCGTTACGTTCTTTTTTGCAGCATCGCCTTCTGCCGCATGGCCGTCACCTTTTCGCCGCCGCACGAGTCCGCCATCCCGCACCCCGTGATCCACACGGCAGGGCGTCGTTTGTCACTTCGCTTCAACAGTGAAACTGTTCAGAGCGCCATGAACCTGGACGACCCGACACGCCTGGAACTGGAGTACACGCGGGCGATGATGTTGTTCCTGCTGTTCAATCCCGCGCCACGTTCGATCCTGATGATCGGCCTGGGCGGGGGGTCGCTGCCCAAGTACTGCCACCGGCACCTGCCGGACTGCGACATCACGGTCGTCGAAATCAACCCGGCGGTTATCGCGCTGCGCGAGGTCTTTCAGGTGCCGCCGGACGGCCCGCGTTTTCATGTGCTTGAGGGCGACGGCGCAAAACACATCCGCGAGATCTCAGCCCTTCATGACGTCATCCTGGTCGATGGCTTCAGCCCGAATGGGCAACCCGAAGCACTGGCCACACAGGATTTCTACGACAGTTGCCGTTCCGCCCTTCAGGCGGACGGCGTGCTGGTGGTCAATCTGGACAGCGACCCGGATGCCAATGAACCCCTGCTGGCCCGTCTGGAGCGGACGTTCGAGGGAGGGGTGAAGAGCCTGCTGAGCGACGGTGGCACCAACCGAATTGTGTTGGCGGCCGCGCACCGGATCCTTTGGGAAACCCTGCGCCATGCGCGCCGCCGGCTTCAGGGCTTGCCGGCGGTGCACCGCGAAACGCTGGGGCGCCTGCCCGGCGCAACCGGAGGCTGGCCCGTGCTGGGTTGACCCACTGAAAGGAGGGCCAGGTGGAGGGAAAGGCATGCTCGGCAAGTCGTGGCGTCGCAACACGATGCCACCGCTGCATCGGCGGGATTTGATCGGCAAAAGACCCGGCGGCATCACCTTCAACCTTCTGGTTTTGCCGAGGCGGGAAAAGCAGCGAAAATACAAGGTTGCTAGACATCAAGTTCTGAATCCGATATTGCGTTTTGCCGCCAACCCCACCCGAGTTTCACCTGTGACCCACGCTTCTTCCAAAACCAATGACACGCAACAGCTCGACGCCCTGACCGGCGGCGCCTTCACGGCGCCTACATCGGGCGAGCGCACCGCGCGCATCCGCGAGTGGCTGGCCACCGATCCGACCCAGGAGCTGATGCTGGAAGTTTTCAAGGAGCTGAGCATCAAGGACAAGGGCGCGGCCCGCCCGGTTCGCGAAAAGCTCGACGACCTGCGTCGCGCCAAGACGCAGGACACACTAGCTGCCGAGTGGGCCACCCGTGGACAGGCGCTGCTCGATACCCCCAGACTGAATATCGCCGATGCCATGGCATGGCAGCGGGATGCTGCGAAGGCTGGCGCGCCGTTGTCACGCGAGCCGCTGGCCTCGTTCAGGACCGCGCTGTCCGAGCGGGTGAAAGTGATCGAAGACCTGCAGAACCAGGTCATGGTCCAGCGCGAGGCTGCCGTGCTGCTGGCGCAGCGCATCGAGTTGCTGTCGACCAAGAGCTGGAAAGGCGCACAGGCGGCGGCTGAGGCACTGGGCGCTGATGTATCCCATTGGCAAACGCAGGCCGACACCTTGCTTGGCGATGCCAACTGGTCCAGCGTCGATGCGAAGTTTGCCCCAATGATCGACTCCTCCCGGGCGCAATTGCTGGTGGTCTGGGAGGCCTTCAGCGCAGCACTGGCGCAGACCGTGCTGGCCGAGGCCGATGCAGCCGCGCCGCTGCCTCCGGTGCCGATGTGGGCCCAGGAGCTGCGCGTGGCACGGGGCATGCCTTTGGAGCCGGCGCCCAAGGCCGCCAAGCCAAAGGTCGACCCTGCAGTGAGGGAAGAGCAGCGTCAGCGCGCTGCTGCCGCGGTAACGCCCGCCTTGCTGAAGGTGGAGCAGGAAGTCGCCGAGGGCCATGGCAGGGCCAGCGCTGGCGCCGCCGCCACGCTGCGCAATGCCTTCAAGGACCACGCGAGGCACCTTGATTCTGCGCTTGAAGCCCGCGTGCACGCCGCGCTCGGTGCTGCCGGCGAACTTGAAGGCTGGCAACGCTGGCGTGCCGACCAGCTGCGCGAGGAACTCGTGGCAAAAGCCGAGGCATTGATGCAGCGCAAGCCCAAAGTCAAGGTCAAGCCCGCCCGGCCCAAGCGCGCGCTGGACGAGGCAGCGACTGAAGTGGCTGAGTCACCCGCCGTTGATGCGCCCGCCGCGGTGCCGGAGAGTTTGGAGGCGATGCTGTCTGAAGTTTCGGCGCCTGAAGTGGTCGAGACTGTCGGCCCCGTCGTTGAAGATGATTCCGCACCCGTACCCGTGATGGGCGGGCGCAAGATGCAGGAGACCCTGCGCCAATTGCGTGAACAGTGGAAACTTACAGACCAGGGTGGCGTGCCCAATCACGCGCTTTGGAAGCGCTTTGACGAAGCCTGTAACGAAGCCCATAAAGTGGTCGAAGGCTGGCTGGACAAACTCAAGGCCGAGACGGCGGCGCACAAGGCCCAGCGCATGGCGCTGATTGACGAACTCAAGGCCTGGACACAGCGAAATGTCGAGCGCACCGCGCCGCACGAGTGGAAAGCCTTCGCGCATGCGCTGCACCAGTTCTCCGACCGCTGGCGCGATGCCGGGCACCTGAGTGAAAAGGCGTTTGCCGAGCTGCAGCCGCTGTGGAAGGAAGCCGTCCACGCCGCCGCTGCGCCGCTGGAGGCCGCGCAAAAGGACAGCCTGGCGCGCCGCCACGCCATGATCGAGGAAGCCACGCTGCTCGGGGCCGCCCCTGTGTTGCACATCGATGCCGTCAAATCGCTTCAGTACCGCTGGCAGGCCGAGGCGCAGAGCGTGCCGCTCGAACGGAAGTTCGAGCAGAAGCTGTGGGACGCCTTCCGCAAACCGATCGACGAAGCCTTCAACCGCAAGACGCTGGAACGCGAAAAAGCCGACAGTGCGCTGGGCGAGCGAGACCGCGTGGTGCTGGACGCCGCCAAGGCGCTGGAAGCTGCCAACGCCACAGGTGACGCCCAGAAAATCCGCGCCGCGATGGCCGCGCTCGACGCCGCTCTGCGTGGGCAGGCCCAGGCCGCTGCTGTGGTGGCGCAGATGGCGCCGACCGCTGAAGAAAATGAACAAAAACAGGTCAAGCCCAGCGTCGATGGGTCGGAGTCCGCTTCGGAAAGCATAGCGGCTGAAGCGACCACTGAATCCGCCGAGGCGGCCGCAGGTACCCCCGCGCAGGATCAGGCAGCGGCTGGCGAGTCTGCCGCGCCCACCCAGCCCGCCCAGCCCGCGGAGCCACCCAAGCCCGCGCCCAAGCCCGTGATCGCCATGCGTGGCGACGACCGGCCCGGCATGAAGAAAGCCGAGCCGGTCCAGGCCGGGCGCGGCGGCAAGTTCGGTGACCGCAAAGACGGGCCCCGGACTTCGCGCCCCGGGGACAACAAGTTCGAGCCGATGCGCGACGAACGCGCACGGGGCGGCCCGGGGCGTGGCCCACGCGGCGACGACCGTGGAGGGCGCTTTGGTGACCGCCCCGCCTTTGAAGACCGTGGCCCGCGTCTGGGTGACACCGCCTTCCGCGCCCAACGCGATGCGCTGGAGCATGCCGAAGCTGCGCTGCGCAAGCTGGCCGTGCAGGCCCATGGCGAAGCGTTGACCAACCTGATGGCCGCGTGGGAACACCGCAATCCAGATGAGGTGCCCGGCCAGCAGGAACTCGGCCGCGGCGTTTCTCCCGCAGTTCGCGGCGCCTGGGTGCAGGCTGTCGGCGCCGCGCCCCAGGGCGATGCCGCCGAGGCCATCCTGCGACTGGAAATGGCGGCCGAGCTGCCTACACCCGCCGAACATATCAACGCTCGCCGCGCCCTGCAGCTCAAGTTGCTTACCCGGCGCAACGACCCGGCGCCCGCTCAGACCTGGGGTCAGGACGCCGCCGCCGTGCTGGCCAGCGCGTTCGACGCCAGCAACGCGCGGCGTGTGCAGAACGTGCTGAAGGCGCTGCTCAAGCGCTGAATTCCGAGGGGCAGTCCGTCCGGACCGGGAACCCTCGCGCCTTCACGCCGCAACGCGGCACGATGGGTTTGGTGGGGGGTGTACCTGCCCCATGCGCGGCATCGGGGGTTCCGCGGGAAAGTCATGGCCGGTCCGGGCTTGTCGCCCGAAGCCATGGCACGCCCGGGTGAGCGCTTCTTTCGGGTGCGGGGCACGGGTCAGACCGGCTGCGGGCTCGGCTGGTCCATCGTGAAGCGCCTGGCGCGCCTGTATGGACTGAGCGTGTAGGTGGCATGTCGAGCCGGTTTCTTCGTTGCAGGCCCGTCGGGCCGTGCGTCAGCATGCCCGGCGGCTATTGCGTGATCCTGAGGATGTCAGTGCGCATTTCGCGCGTCTGCACGCGTCGCTGGAGTTGCCTGGGGCCGAGCCGGTGCAGGGGGCGCTGGCCGATCTTTTCGTCGCATTTGGCGAAGGTGGGGAGTCGCTCAAGCGCACCGCGCTGCAGATGGCCCGCGACCGGTTGGCGGTCCATGCGGCCCGCTGGTTTGAGGCCCAGGCCGCACAGGGTCGGTTGTCGCGCATCACTCCGCTGGCCACACGCTGGAGTGTGCTGGCACGGCCTTCCGCGGACATCTCCACGCGGGCGCGGCGCTGTAGCGGTGACGATTCACGAGCCCTTGCCGAACAGGTCATTCGGGATGTTGAGGCTGGCGATGCCCAGGGTCAGCATGCATTCCTGCATCATTGCGTGACCTGCCACGACAACCTGGCTTTCATGCTGGCGCGTCGCTCGATGCTGCGACGTGGTGCGCCGCTGCCCAGCGATTGGGAGGCGGTCAGCCAGCAGCTTGAGCAAACACGGGCCGGTGCATGAACGTGCTCGTTGCCGGGTTGTCGCAGCGCGATGAAGCGGCGTTTGGCTTTTTCATGAGCCGCTCCATGAAGGGCTGGTCCTGGGAAAGCACGCCGGCCGGTCGTGGCACGGTTTTGCCCAAGGCGGATCTGCTCGTCACAGACCTGGTTTCCCTGGGTCTGGCCCAATGGTCGGCGGCAGCGGAGGCCGAGTTGCTGCGCGTACTGCAAGGCTCCACTGCGGTTCTGCTGCTGCCTTCGCACGACCGGACGTGGGCGTCAATGGATGCCGACACCGTGAACCGGCATGCGCTGGTGTGGTTGGCCAAGCCCGATAGCACAGACGACATGCGCAAGGCTCTGGAAGCAGCGGCTGCGGTGCGCCGCATTGCGGCGCCGGCCCACCCGCATGCACCGGTACCCTCGCAAGTGCACCTGGTTCCGACGGCAGCGCCTGCGGTGGTCGTGCCTGCGCCGGCATTGGCTCCGTTGTCGGTGGTAAAGGCGAACCCGCCGGCAGGGGGAATGCCGGCGGGCATTGCCAGGCCGCTGGTCTCTGCGCCTGCGCCAAGTGTTGCGCCCGCCATCACCGCTGATTCGATGGATGAGGTCCCCGGACTCTCGGTGGCGGCCCTGCAAGCCCGGCTCGCAACCTTGCCCGAAACCGGACGGCACGTGTTCCTGCGCAAACTTTCGGCCATGCTGGCGATGGGGCGTCCCTTTGAAGCACGCTTTACGGTTCAGAACTCGGTGATCTTCCATCCTTCCGACGGATGGGTCGCCAGCAACACGCCGATGCTCGTGGTCGAACGGGTCGGTTTGAGCGATGCCCTGGCCGCCGCCGTGATCGTGCGTGAAATCGAAGGTGCCCAGGCAGAGGAGCGGGCGCAGCGCCTGGGCATGCCCAGGCAAGAACTCGACACTTTTTTGTGGCGACTGGCGACGGCAGCGCTGGACAAGGGCGCCTCGCCACCGGCCGGCGCCCGGCCTTTTTAAGACAGGCCTGAACGTGCAGGGGCAATTCTTGATCTCTGGCAGGCCAGCACGCCGTGACGTGCCGAACACTGCGAAGCGATCTTTTTCATGATTCAACAATGACGGGTAAAGCGATGACGACACCAGCTACTCAATGGTTCATGTTGACCCCGGCGGGCGTGCTGCACGCCTTTGCGAACAAGGAGCCCGACGGGACTGAACTGGCCCTGCAGGCCCTGCTGGAAGGCGATCGCACGCTTGACGCCGCAGGCTGGGCCGAAAAGTCAGCGGCCGCTCCTGCGATCGCGACACAGGCGCTGGAACAGGGATGGGTGCAGGTCCTGCAGCGGCCCTTGCAGGGGCCCGATGCCAAACTGGACGATTTTCTTCAGCATGTCATTGCTTCGCTGTCGGGCGAACGCAAGGTGGTATTGGCGTCTGAGGGTGGTTTCTGCCTTGGGCGCACAGGGGTCGACCAGGATGAGGCCGACGCGCTCAGCGCCGCTGCCGCCGACTACTCCGACTTCGCCGCCCTTCAGGCACGTCGTGGCTGGCAGGGCGCGACGCGCTATGTATCTTTCCACACCGACGCAGAATTCCTGTTGCCCAGTTTTTCATTCATACCGTTCTGGGTCGATGGGGCTGGCTACTGGCTGGTTCTGGCCGGTGAGCCCTTGCTCAACAACCCCGCCCTGGTTGAACTGCTGTGGGGCATCAAGGAAGCGGGTACCCGGTTTACCGCGCACGCGGGAAGCTAGAGCCTGCCTGCTTGCGGGCGGAAGAACTGATCCAGCAGATCGTGCAGGGCGGGCGAGTGGTCCGAGAGCCGATCCGGATTGACAAAGTAGGCTTCCGCCGCCACTGCGAAAAACTCGCTGAGAGATTCTGCGGCATAGGGGTCGAGCCAGGGAGCTTCGACCAAACCTCCAAAACGATCGGCGGCAGCAACCTGGTCGCAGAACTTCTCGAACTCTGGCTTCAGGCGCGCAAACCAGCGCTGGCGGGCCTGCGTGCCACGTGTTGCGCCCAGAAAACCGGGCGGCAAGGGCGGACATCCGTCGGCTTCACCGTCGCGCATGTCCATCTTGTGAACAAATTCATGAATGACAACGTTGTAGCCCTGCGCTGCGCTGCGGCCGGCACCGGCCACATCGGCCCAGCTCAGCATCACCGGGCCACCCTCCATCGCTTCGCCCGTGAGAATTTCCGGATACTCGTGCACCACGCCGTCGTCGTCGGTCACCTCGCGATGCGCAAGAACTTCGTCGGGATGCAGCACGATGCCGACAAAGTCGTCATACCAGCGCAAGGTAGTGGCCGCGTCATCCGTCGACGCCAGGTGCAGCAAGGGCAGGCAGGCCTGGGCCGCAACAGCCACTGCCATCGCGTCAGTGATAACGAGTCCACCGGCGCCATGGAACTCCTTGCCGTTCAGAAACGCCAACGACAGGGCGCGCAGGCGGATCTGTTCCGCCGGGTTGAGGACAGCCACGAAGGGGTAGGCCGCCAGTGTGGAATGCCACAAGTCATCGGGGACGTCCGGTCGGCTGGGTCGTCGTGTCGAGGCCCTTGAAGCCTGTCGCCGCAGCCAGTCCAGCATCAGGCAATGTCAATGCGTTGCAACCCGTCGGCAGACAGGCGCAGAACCTGCGCGCGCGGCGGTTGAGCGGCTGCGTCCCAGTCGCTGAGCACCACCCTTCGAAGTGCGGGCGCTCCTGCGCCGGGGCGCTCATTACCAGGGGATGACGAAACACCCAGTCCATGTTCCCCCGGCTTGTGGGTGTGCCCGTGAATCAGGGTTGCGGCCCCGGCCGCGGACAGCCAGACGCGGGCTGCGGCCGCATCCACATCGGCGTAGTCCGTTGGGCTGTCATCGCCCTGACGACTTCCCTGCTCACGGATTTCGCGGGCGAACGCCCGGCGCTCCGCCAATGAGCGAGCCAGGACCGCTTCTTGCCAGGCCGGGTTACGAACCATCAATCGGTATTTCTGGTATTCGACATCGTCAAGACACAGGGCGTCGCCATGCGACAACAGCCAGCGCTGACCAGCGAACTCCAGCGCCGTTGGGTCATGCAAAACCTGCATCCCAGACGCTGCCAGAAAGGCTTTGCCTACGAGGAAGTCGCGGTTGCCATGCATGAAAAAAACGTCGTGCCGGCCGGCGGTTGCCGCGAGAATCCGGCCGCAGATGAACTCAAAACCCGGCGGCTGGGCGGCGTCATCGCCTACCCAGACTTCAAAAAGGTCGCCAAGGATGAAGACAGCGTCCGCCGGGGTGTTGGCGAGGTAGTTCTGCCAAGCCTCAAAAGTCGCAGCATCGCCGGCATGGAGATGAAGATCCGAAATGAAATCGATGGTGCGCCACGCCGAAGATGCCGGTAGCACGGCGATCCGGGGCGCAGCAGTGTTCATCGTTGCCGCCAGATCAAACTGCGACGGCTTTCTCGATCACCACATCGGTCAGTGGCACATCGCCATGGCCGCCTTTGCTGCCGGTCTTGACAGCCTCGATCTTGTCGACAACCTCAGTGCCGGAAATCACTTTGCCGAAAACGGCATAGCCCCAGCCCTGCGCGCTGGGGGCGGTGTGATTGAGGAAGCTGTTGTTGGTGGCGTTGATGAAGAACTGCGAGGTGGCGGAGTGGGGCGCATTGGTGCGTGCCATGGCCACGGTGTATTTGTCGTTCTTCAGGCCGTTGTTGGCTTCGTTCTCGATTTGCGCATCGGTGGGCTTCTGGCCCATGCCGGGCTCCATGCCGCCGCCCTGGATCATGAAACCCGGGATCACGCGGTGGAAGATGGTGTTGTTGTAGTGCCCCTTTTTGACATAGCTGAGGAAGTTGGCCACCGATTTGGGGGCCTTGTCCTGGTCCAGTTCAAGAGTGATGACGCCATAGTTGGCGATGTGAAGTTCGACTTGGGGATTGCTCATTTATTTCACCAGTGTGGCTGAGTTGATGATGACGGGTGCCTTGGGGACATCCGAGGGGAAGGGGCCACCCGCTCCGGTGGGCGTGGCCTTGATGCGGTTGACGACATCCATGCCACTGACGACTTTTCCGAAGACGGTGTAGCCATAAAGCTGAGGTGCGTTCAGCAACTGGTTGCGCGGCGTGTTCTCATAGACCTTGCCTTGGTACTCGAACCTGGGTACCGGGTCGCCGGGTGGAATCGGCGTGGGGTCGAGGAATGCGTTGTCTTTCACGTTGATGAAAAACTGTGCGCTGGCGGAGTTGGGGTCGCTGGTGCGCGCCATCGCCACGGTGCCGACGACGTTCTTTGATCCGCCCTTGGCCAGTGCTTCGCGGCCTTCATGCGCCACCGGGGCGCGAGTCGGCTTTTGCACGAACTTTGCGTCAAAGCCGCCGCCCTGGACCATGAAGTTGTCGATCACGCGGTGAAAGACGGTGCCGTCGTAGTGCTTGTCCTTGACGTACTGCAGAAAGTTTTCCACGGTCTTGGGCGCCTTGTCGGGGTAGACCTCGATCACAAAATCACCGGCCGTGGTGGCGAATCTGACGCGGGGCGCTTCGGCGGCAAGCGCCAGCCCTGACACGGCCAGGGCACCGGCTGCGACAGTGAATTGCCGACGTGCAGCGGAAAAACTCAGGGGCGCCATCTGTTTGCTCCTTCAAGCGAAAATTTCCAACTTGCGATCCGGCGCAGCGCATTGTGACGTCGGTGCGGACAGGACCGACCTCGCCAGAAGTGCACGCATAGGCACTGGGTTGCAAGGGCAACGGGATACCGTTTCACCAGAATTTTCAACTCGTCCAGCGCATTGTGTGCACCGGGTTGACAGTTCTTTCGCTCCGCGTTGCGGAGCGTCGCGCCGCCGGCGTTCGCATCAGGCGCCAATCGTTTCCTTGACAATGACCCATTGGTCGCCGGGTTTCACGAAGTCCAGTGTCTTGCGGGTCGAGAGGTTCAGTGCAGCATCGCGGTAATCTTGGCGGAATTTGGCCGAGGCCTTGTCGCCGTTGATGGCGATCGACAGGTCGCTCACCTTCACGGAGATACGCGACCGGCTGGCAATGCGGTTACGACGATCAGATTCCCACGACTGGCGGGACTGCTTGGGAAGGGGATCAAAGTCATTGCCATAGGCCGCCAGGTAGCGGTTCAAATCTTTGGCTGACCAGGCAGCGGCCCACGCCATCACGGCGGCCTCAATGTCTTTCTCCGCACTCGATGTCTTGGCTGCAGCGGGCGCAGAAGCCGGGGCGGAAGCAGGTTTCGCCGTCGGTGCGGCGCTTGCAGCCGCTGCGGGCGGTGCTTTGGCAGCCGCGCCGGAAGTCGGTGTCAGGGCCGACGCTGCTGCCGGGCTCGCCGGGCGGCCGCCCTTCGCACCCGTGGAAAAAAGATCGCGCATCAGTGTCAGCTTGGACTGCACACCCTTGTTGGTGCCGTCGAGTTGAAGCGCCTTACCGTAGGCCTGGCTGGTGAGCTTTGCATACACGTCGCCGAGGTTCTCGTAGGCGGTGGCGTAGTTCGGGTTTGTTCGGATGGCCATCTCCAGCGCCACACGGGCCTTGTCGTACTGGTTCTGGCCAGCATAAAGGACGGCGAGGTTGTTGTAGGGCTCAGGGAGTTCCGGGTACTCTTCCGTCAGCTTGAGAAACGTGACGATGGCGTCATTGGGCTTTCCGGCCTCGGTCTGGATGACACCTTTGAGGAATCGCATCTGCGGGTCGCGTGGCTTGGCGACCAGGTACTGCTCGGCTTTGACAAGGGCATCGTCGAATTTCCCGGAACGCACGAGCTGGCTGACGTCGCTGTACTCGTCGGCGTGTGCCAACGGGAGCGCCAGCATGGCCGTCAAGGCAACAAGACGAAAGACCTGGCGCAGGGATTGAGTGATTGCAGAGGGTTCGTTCATCATGGAGTCTCTTCTGAGGTGCACAGTGGCATGACCCAAATCCGGGCGATATACTGACAACGATTGTAGCTGAGGGGTCGAGCACCGCCCGGCAGGCGCAGGCCAGTTCAGAACCCTGACAATGCGCCGAAAAATCGCCGACCCGACGCAGCACCTGATTGCCCGTTTCCCTGGATCCCATGAGTCTTCGCATCTACAACACCCTGGCACGCGCCGTGGAGGATTTTCACCCGATCGAGACTGGACATGTGCGCATGTACGTCTGCGGCATGACCGTCTACGACCTTTGCCATCTCGGCCATGCCCGCTCGATGGTGGCCTTTGACGTTGTGCAGCGCTGGCTCAAGGCCAGTGGGCTGCGCGTGACCTATGTGCGCAACATCACTGATATCGACGACAAGATCATCAAGCGGGCCGTGGAAAATGGTGAAACCGTTCGGAGCCTGACCGATCGCATGATCGATGCCCTGCACCAGGACGCCGATGCCTTGGGCATCGAGCGCCCTGACCACGAACCACGCGCGACCGACTACGTGCCACAGATGCTCTCGATGATCGGGCTGCTGGAGCACCGGGGCCTGGCCTACCGTGCGGGCAGCGGCGACGTGAATTTTGCGGTGCGCAAGTTTCCAGGCTACGGCAAGCTCTCTGGAAAATCACTTGACGAACTGCACGCCGGCGAGCGGGTGGCGGTGCTGGAAGACAAGGACGATCCACTGGATTTCGTGCTATGGAAGAGCGCCAAGCCCGCCGAGCCCGAAGATGTGAAATGGGACAGTGCTTACGGCAAGGGGCGTCCGGGCTGGCACATCGAGTGCTCGGCCATGAGCTGCGAATTGCTCGGCGAGACCTTCGACATCCACGGCGGCGGGGCTGACCTGCAGTTTCCGCACCATGAGAACGAGATTGCCCAGAGCGAGGGCGCCACGGGCAAACCGTTCGCCCGGACCTGGATGCATAACGGGTTCATCAACGTGGACAACGAGAAGATGTCCAAGTCGCTGGGCAACTTCTTCACCATTCGCGAGGTGCTCAAGGTTTTTGACGCCGAGACCGTGCGGTTCTTTGTCGTGCGCAGCCACTACCGCAGCCCGCTCAACTACAGCGACGTGCATCTGAACGACGCCCGCGGCGCGCTCAAGCGGCTGTACACGGCACTGGAACTCGTCACGCCTGCCGAGTTGACGACGATCGACTGGGCAAACCCCTACGCCACCCGTTTCAAGGCGGCCATGGATGAAGATTTCGGCACGCCCGATGCCGTTGCGGTGCTGTTCGACCTGGCCGGCGAAGTCAACAAGACCCGGTCCGCCGAGTCGGCCGGGTTGCTCCGGGCCCTGGGTGGTACTCTGGGGCTGCTTCAGGGGGAGCCCCAGCGTTTCCTGCAGGCTGGCGTGGGTGGAGACGAGGCTGCAATCCAGACCCAGATCGAGGCCCGTGCTGCGGCGAAGAAGGCCAGAAACTTTGCCGAGGCTGACCGCATCCGTGATCAGCTGCTGGCGCAGGGCATCGTTCTGAAGGACTCGGTCAACGGAACCACCTGGGAAGCGGCCCAGTGAGCATTTTGTTAGAGATTTTCGGTATTTCCCAGCGTCGAACGGTCAATGTCTGCTACAACAATTAAACCGATCGAGACCAGCACGCCCGGCTACTGGGATGAGGCGCGCAAGCACCTCGTCAAGAAAGACCGGGTCATGAAACGGCTGATCCCCCAGTTTGGCGATGCCTGCCTGCAGTCCCGCGGCGACCCGTTCTCCACGTTGGCGCGCTCCATCGTCGGGCAGCAGATCTCGGTCAAGGCGGCGCAGACTGTCTGGGACCGGTTCTCGCAGTTGCCGCGCCGCATCACGCCGGCCAGCGTGCTGCGCCTGAAGGTGGACGACATGCGCGCCGCGGGCCTGAGCGCGCGCAAGGTCGAGTATCTGGTCGACCTGTCACTGCACTTCGACTCGGGCGCCGTGCATGTGCAATCGTGGGAAACCATGGACGACGAGGCCATCATCGCGGAACTGATTGCCATACGGGGCATTGGCCGCTGGACCGCCGAGATGTTCCTGATCTTCCATCTGCTGCGTCCGAATGTGCTGCCGCTCGATGATGTGGGCCTGATCAATGGCATCAGCCGGAACTATTTCTCCGGCGAAGCTGTCAGTCGCAGCGATGCACGCGAGGTGGCTGCGGCCTGGGCCCCCTACCGCACTGTTGCGACTTGGTATATTTGGCGCTCGCTTGACCCCGAGCCCGTGGAATATTAGGCGGTTGCGGTTCTAAGATCCGTTATCCGTGCCGAAGCAGGAGAAAAATTCTTGGCCAAAAAGACATTTCTGGATTTCGAGCAGCCGATTGCCGAGCTCGAAGGCAAGATCGAAGAACTGCGCTACGTTCAGAACGAATCCGCTGTTGACATCTCCGAAGAGATCGATCAACTCAGCAAGAAAAGCCAGCAACTCACCAAGGACATCTACTCGGACCTGACGCCCTGGCAGATCACCAAGATCGCCCGCCATGCCGAGCGGCCCTACACGCTGGACTATGTCAACGAGATCTTCACCGACTTTGTCGAATTGCACGGCGATCGTCACTTTGCCGATGACCTGAGCATCGTCGGCGGTCTGGCGCGTTTCAATGGAACTGCCTGCATGGTGCTGGGCCAGCAAAAAGGCCGTGACACCAAGGAGCGCGGATTGCGCAACTTCGGCATGAGCAAGCCCGAGGGCTATCGCAAGGCCTTGCGCCTGATGAAACTGGCGGAAAAATTCAAGCTGCCGGTATTCACCTTTGTGGACACGCCAGGCGCCTACCCCGGCATCGACGCTGAAGAGCGCAGCCAGTCGGAGGCGATCGGGCGCAACATCTTCGAGATGGCGCAGCTCGAGGTGCCGATCATCACCACCATCATTGGCGAGGGCGGCTCGGGCGGCGCGCTGGCCATCTCCGTCGGCGACCAGGTGTTGATGCTCCAGTATTCGATCTACTCCGTCATCAGTCCGGAAGGCTGCGCCTCGATTCTCTGGAAAACGTCCGACAAGGCCGAGGAGGCCGCGGCGGCTCTGGGCATCACCGCGCACCGTCTCAAGGCGCTCGGCGTGATCGACAAGATCGTCAACGAGCCGGTGGGCGGTGCGCACCGCGATCCCGGGCAGATGGCGGCGTTCCTGAAGCGTGCCCTCAATGACGCCTTCCGGCAGGTCAGCGACCTCAAGGTCAAGGAACTGCTGGACCGGCGCTACGAGCGGCTGCAAAGCTACGGGCGTTTCAACGACACCAAGGCGGACACCAAGTAGGTCCGATCCGGGCGCCCGCCGCGCCTGGCCCCCATTTTCACCATGAGCCAGACCTTTGCCCGGGCCATGGCAGCGTTCAAGCCTGGCCTCCCTCTGGCAGTGGCACTCAGTGGTGGCGCAGATTCCACCGCCTTGCTGCTGGCCTGCGCCGAAAAATGGCCGGGGCAGGTGAGGGCGATTCATGTACACCATGGATTGCAGGATGCGGCCGACGGATTCGAGCGGCATTGCATGGCCCTTTGTGGCCGGCTGAACGTGCCCCTTGTGGTGCGCCGCGTTGACGCACGGCATGCCAGGGGTGAAAGCCCCGAAAATGCCGCTCGCAAGGCAAGATATGAGGTTTTTTCGGCCATACCCAGCGCAGAATGGTCAGAGTTGGTTATCAAAGACATTGCAATCGCCCACCATGCCGATGACCAGGTGGAGACCATCCTGCTGGCCCTTTCGCGCGGCGCCGGGCTGCCCGGACTGTCGGCCATGCCGGCGCATTGGCAGCGGGATGGTCTGACGTACCACCGTCCGCTGCTGGCTGTCCCCGGGCCGGCCATCCGCGACTGGTTGCGCGAGCGCCATGAAGCCTGGGTTGAAGACCCGACCAATTTTGACGAAGGGTTCACGCGCAACCGCATCCGGTCGCAATTGCTGCCGGCGCTCGCCGCCGCCTTTCCGCAGTTTCGCGAAACCTTCGCACGCAGTGCGGCTCACGCGGCCGAGGCGCAAACGGTCTTGAGCGAGGTGGCTGCGCAGGATCTGGCCGGGCTGGGCGTGCCACCCCTGATCTTGCGACTGCAGGCGCTCTCACGGGCGCGCCAGGCCAATGCACTGCGCCACTGGTTGCGCAGCGTGCATGCCACCACACCCAGCGCGGCGCAACTGGCCGAACTGCTGGACCAGATTGCGGCCTGCACCACCCGCGGACACCGCATGTGCCTCAAGGTCGGGGCGGGCTTTGTGGTGCGCCACGGCGAGACCATCGACTGGCAGCCCGCCTGATCGCCAGGGCCGGACTCAGGGCGGCACCTGCCCTGTCAGGCCCGCATCAGGCGGATGGGTACAATCCGGGGGCTCGGCCGGAACCCCTGCGCCGGGTGTTTTCTGCGCAACAGGACCCTCGTTCAGATCGTTCCGTCCCTGCGCATTGCTCGTTTTTCCGCATCACACCACATGGCTTTGATCGTTCATAAATACGGCGGTACGTCGATGGGCTCCACGGAGCGCATCCGCAACGTCGCCAAGCGCGTGGCCAAATGGGCGCGCGCCGGCCACCAGATGGTGGTCGTGCCCAGCGCCATGAGTGGCGAGACCAATCGGTTGCTCGGGCTGGCCAAGGAACTCGCTCCGCCCAGGGCCAGCGAGGCCTACAACCGCGAACTCGACATGCTGGCCGCGACCGGCGAGCAGGCGTCCAGCGCGCTGCTGGCCATTGCCCTGCAGGCTGAGGGCATGGAGTCGGTCAGCTACGCAGGCTGGCAGGTGCCGATCCGCACTAACAGCGCCTACACCAAGGCGCGCATCGAGTCGATCGACGACCAGAAGGTACGCGCCGACCTGGCTGTCGGCCGGGTGGTGATCGTCACTGGTTTCCAAGGTGTGGACGACGCGGGCCACATCACCACCCTGGGTCGGGGCGGATCTGACACCTCGGCCGTGGCCGTGGCGGCGGCGATGAAGGCCGACGAATGCCTGATCTACACCGACGTCGACGGCGTCTACACGACCGACCCGCGCGTCGTGCCCGAGGCGCGCCGCCTTCAGACCGTGAGCTTTGAGGAAATGCTGGAAATGGCGTCGCTGGGCTCCAAGGTGCTGCAGATCCGGTCCGTGGAGTTCGCCGGCAAGTACAAGGTGCCGATGCGCGTGCTCTCAAGTTTCTCCCCGTGGGATATTGACATCAACGTCGAGGCCAAGTCCGGCACGCTGATTACTTTTGAGGAAGACGAAAAAATGGAACAAGCCGTCGTATCCGGCATCGCTTTCAACCGCGACGAAGCCAAGATCTCCGTGCTCGGCGTGCCCGACAAGCCCGGCATCGCTTACCAGATCCTGGGCGCCGTGGCCGACGCCAATATCGAGGTGGACGTGATCATCCAGAACGTGAGCAAGGACGGCAAGACCGATTTCAGCTTCACGGTGCACCGCAATGAGTTCGCCAGAACCATTGACCTGCTCAAAGAGAAAGTCCTGCCCGCCCTCGGTGCGCAGGAAGTGACGGGCGACGCGAAGATCTGCAAGGTTTCCATCGTCGGCATCGGCATGCGCAGCCACGTGGGCATCGCTAGCAAGATGTTTCGCTGCCTGTCGGAGGAGGGCATCAACATCCAGATGATCTCCACGTCCGAAATCAAGACATCGGTCGTGATCGACGAGAAATACATGGAACTGGCGGTGCGCGCGTTGCACCGTGTCTTCGAACTGGACCAGCCCGCCACCGCCTGAAACAGCGGCGTGCTTGAGGCATAATCCCATCATTGGAAACGTGACCGAGTGGCCGAAGGTGCTCCCCTGCTAAGGGAGTATGGGGTGTAGAGCCTCATCGAGGGTTCGAATCCCTCCGTTTCCGCCAGCACAGAAGCCACCCTCGGGTGGCTTTTTTGTTTGGGTCACTTTCGAGGAAGACACCGCGCCGGGAATCAGGTCACCCGGATGCTGGCCAGCCGCCAGGCTCTCCACTGGCGCAATCCCACGGGGGCGGCCAGGACCACGCCAGCCAGGGTGGCGATCAGGCTCGGAGCAACCATCAGAAGGGCGGCAAGTATGCACAGCCACTGTTCCCAGCGCTTCATTTCGACCAGGAAGTACTTCGACAGCGCGGCCGCCAGCAGCGTGATGCCCATCACGCAACCGGTAAAGGTGATCACGAAGTCCGGCCAGTTGAACCCCTTGGCCACCAGAATGAGCGAAGGCGAAAAGACGAAGACAAAGGGCACCAGCGCCTTGCCCAGTCCCAGGCGGAAGGCGGTGGTGCCGGTCCGGAACGGGTCGCTGCCGGCCATGCCCGCTGCCGCATAGGCTGCCAGCGCGACCGGCGGCGTGATGTCGGCCAGCACGCCGTAATAGAACACGAAGAAGTGCGCCACCAGTGGTTCAACGCCCAACTGGACCAGCGTGGGTGCTGCCACCGTCACCATGATGATGTAGTTGGCCGTGGTCGGGATGCCGCAACCCATCAGGATGCAGACCAGGCCGGTCATGATCAGCGCGCACAGCAGCGTGAGCGTTTGCGTGGACATCAGAAAGGCGGGCACGACGGTGGACATGCCCCCCGCCAGGGTCTGCGCCGCGGTGGTAATGATGTAGCTGATCTTGAAGCCCACGCCCGTGAGCGTGACCACGCCGATCACGATGCCCACGGTGGCTGCCGCGGCCCCCACCGCCAGCGCGTATTTGGCGCCAGTCTCGAATGCTTCGATCAGTGTGCTGTAGTGAATGCGGCCCGAGATCCGGGCCAGGCGCAGGACCACCATGGTGATCACGATGCCGGCGGCAAACAGCGCCAGCTTGACGCTCTCGTCAAACCCGCCAAAGGCCAGTAGCACCAGCAGTCCGTGCAGCGCGGTCATGAGCACCCAATTGACCGGCCGGTTGCCCGAGACGGAGGTCGTCAGGCCGACGATGACGCCTGAGGTGATGCCCACAAAGGCCGCCAGGTAGGGCGTGCGACCGCTGACCAGGATCGTGATCAGCAGCACCAGCGGAATCAGCGTGGGCCAGCGCATCTTGAAGCTCTGGCGCAACTTGGGCATTTCCTCTTCGGTCAACCCGCGCAGGCCATGGCGCTTGGCCTCGAAATGCACCTGCATGAACACGCCGAAGAAATGCATGAAAGCCGGTATCGCGGCGGCAGCGATGATGGTCTGGTACGGCACGTTCAGGAATTCGATCATCAGGAACGCGGCCGCGCCCAGCACCGGCGGGGTGATCTGCCCGCCGGTCGAGGCCGCGGCCTCCACCGCGCCGGCAAACTCGCGCTTGTAGCCCACGCGGATCATGGCGGGAATGGTGAGCGAGCCGACAGTGACCGCATTGGCCACCGACGAGCCGGACAACATGCCGAACATCGCCGAACCAAAGACACTGACTTTCGCGGGGCCCCCTGCGTAGCGCCCCGCCACGCTGGAGGCGATATCGAGAAACAGCTGACCCAGGCCGATGCGCGTGGCCAGCACACCAAACAGTACGAAATGAAAGACGTAGGTGGCGACCACTCCCACGGCGACGCCGTAGATGCCCTGACTGGTGAGGTACTGGTGGTTGATGAACTGGCTCCAGCTGGCGCCGGCGTGCTGAAGTAGCCCCGGAAACACGGTGCCGAACAACGAGTAAAAGGTGAACACCAGGGCAATGATGGGCAAGGGCCAGCCCATGCTGCGGCGCGTGGCCTCCAGCAGTGTGAAAAAAAGTATGCTGCCCATCACGACATCCAGCCGCCCGGGATTGCCCACGCGCATGGCCAGGTCGTCGAAGATGTAGGGGATGTAGAGCACGCTGGCGGCGCAGACCAGGGCCAGCAGCCAGTCCACCAGGGGAATGCCGCCCGGCGACAGCAGGCTGTGGCGGGGTTTCGCGCCGGCACTGTGCGCGCTGAAGCCAAACACCAGAAAGATCAGTCCCAGCACAAAAGCCAGGTGCACGCCGCGATGGGTGGTCTCGCGCAAAAGGCCAAACCCGGCGGTGTAGTAGTGGAAGCAGCTCAGGGTGATCAGCAGCCACTTGATGATCTGCGTGGCGGGAGGTACGTACGGGCGAAACCGCATCTCGGGGTCGAACTTCTCCTCAAGTTCCAGCAGCTTCTTGGGGTCAGGCAGGGCGTGGGTCATGGTGGGTCCGACAGGTCAATCGATAGGAGGACTCTGGCAAAGCAAAACGGGCGGATAGGCCCGCCCGTTTTGCATTCAGAGAAACAGGCAGGCCTACTTCAGGACGCCGGCTTCCTTGTAGAACTTCTCGGCACCCGGATGGTAGGGGATGCCAACGCCCTGGGTCGCATTGCTCAGCGTGATCAATTTGCCCTTGGCGTGGCCGGCGGCCAGCGCCTTCTGTACCGGTTCGCTGTAGAGGGCCTTTGTGATCTGGTAGACCGTCTCGGCATCGGCCTTGTCGCTGGTCACCCACTGGGCGCCGACGGCAAGGGTCTTCACACCGGGAACACCCTTGTAGGTGTCGGCGGGGATGTTGTCGACGGCAAAGAAGGGGCTGGCCTGGCGCAGGCCATCGGCCTGGGGTCCATCGATCGGCACCAGTTCGATGCCGGAACCGGCGGAGGCAAGTTCGGCAATGGCGCCGGCCGGTGCGCCGCCGGTGAAGAAGAAGGCGTCGAGCGCGCCATCTTTCATCTTGTCGCCAGCCTGATTGGGCTTGATGTACTCGGGCTTGATATCCGTTTCCTTGACACCGTAGGCGGCCAGCACCAGGCGCGCATTCACCAGCGTGCCAGAGCCCGGCTCGTCCAGCGCCACTCGCTTGCCCTTGAGGTCGGCCACCGTCTTGATGCCCGAGCCTTTCTTGACCACGATGTGCAGGCTTTCAGGGTAGAGGTTGGCAATCATGCGCAGGCCTGGCATGTTGGGTTTGCCCTCGAAGATGCCGGTGCCCTTCTGGGCCCACGTGGCGACATCGGACTGGCTGAATCCCGACTCCAGCGCGCCGCCGGAAATGCCATTGACGTTGGCGACCGATCCGTTGCTGGCCTGGGCTGTGACAATGATCTTGCCGGGCTGGGAGACCGAGTTGGCGATCATGCCGCCGACGGGGTAGTAGGTGCCGGAGGTGCCGCCGGTGCCGATCCGGAAGAACTGTTGCGCATGGGCGTGGCCGGCGGCCAGAAGGGTGGCGGCGAGCAGGGCCGCGGACAACAAGCGGTGTTTCATGAGGTTCCTTTAAAGGTTGGGGACAGGACAGAGTCCACGGCGATTCACTCCCGGGCCGTCCCGCGCGTTCTCAAGATCGGCGGGAAGTCCATCGGGACCAGACGCACAGTACAGCACAGTCTGGGGCAAAGTTCCTCAGTGAAACCCCTCGGCCCGCGCGTGATCAGTCGTCGATCGATGCGCTCCAGCGGTTCCCCCAGGCGCGGCTGATATCCCGGCGGTCGCGCTTGGTCGGGCGGCCCTGGGTGATGCCGAGCGCAGGTTCGGGTGCCAGACGGCGCTGTTCGGCGGCCCGTTCGCGGGCGGCGATGCTGTCAGGGGTTTCCTCGTAAAGCAGTTGTGCCACCGGGGCCGGGCCCCGCGCGCCGGAAATGCCGCGGACCGTGACCGTGCGCTGGACCGGACCCTGGCGCAGGGTCACGGTATCGCCGGGCCTGACTTCACGCGAAGGCTTGGCGTCCTGGGCGTTGACCTGCACGCGGCCCTTGCCGATCTCATCGACGGCGAGCGAGCGTGTCTTGAAGAAGCGGGCGGCCCAGAGCCACTTGTCGATGCGAATCTTGTCCATCACCCGGGATTGTGGGCCATTGCGCGCGCCAGCGGCAGCCGCACGGTGGCATCCAGGCCCGATATCCGGCCGTGGTCGATCCGGTTGTCCAGGGTGATGCTGCCGCCCAGCGCTTCCGCGATTTCATGGCAGATGGCCAGGCCCAGCCCGGAACCCTGACGCATGTCGCCGGCGGAAAACGGCTGGAACAGGCGCGGTGCCAGTTCGCTGTCAATGCCGCCACCGCTGTCGCTGACGGTGAGCGCCGCCGTGCGGCTGTCGCCCACCACACGCACCGAAAGCCCTGCACCGGTCGGGGTGTGCTTGATGGCGTTGTGCAACAGGTTGCGCGTCAGCTCCTGCAGCATCCATTCGTGGGCAAGCACGGGCGCGGTCACGGTCTCGATGGAAAAGTCGATGTCCTTGCCCGCGATCAGCGGAGACAGGTCCAGGGCCACGGCGCGCACCGCGTCGCCCAGGTCCAGCACCGATGGGGCGCTTTGCTGGCGTAGCTGCTCGACCTTGGCCAGCGCCAGCATCTGGTTGGCCAGCAGCGTGGCGCGGTCGACCGTGTCATTGATCTCGGCCAGCGCCTGCAGCGGCTCCACGTCGCCGCGCAGCGCCGACTGAACCTGGGTCTTGAGTACGGCCAGCGGCGTGCGCAACTGATGCGAGGCATCACGGACAAAGCGCTTCTGGTGGTCCAGAAGGTGCGCCAGCCGGGTCATGACGGCATTGGTGGCGTCCACCAGCGGCAGCAGTTCGCGCGGCGCCCCGGCCGCCTCGATCGGTGTCAGGTCGCCCTCGGGGCGCGCCTGCAGTTCGGCGCTGAGCTTTCGCACGGGACGCGTGGCGCGTTGCACCACCACCACCACCACGAGCCCGATCACCGCCACCAGAAGCGCCTGGCGCCACAGGGTGTCGAAGAGCATCTGGCGCGCCAGGGTGTGGCGCAGTTCCAGGGTCTCGGCCACCTGGATCAGTGCCATGGCCCGTCCATCGGTCCCGGTCACGGGCTGCAGCAGCGCCGCCACCCGGACGGGCTCGTTCAGATAGTTGTCGTCATAAAAATCCACCAAGGCGGCGTAGGCCGGGCGCGCCGGAATCTGGCCACGCCACAAGGGCAGATCGGCGAAGCCCGAGACCACCTCGCCCGAGGGGCCCGATACCCGGTAAAACATGCGACTCTGGTTGTCCGCCTCGAAAGCTTCCAGTGCCGAGTAGGGCACGCGCGCGCTCAGCCGGGCCGCGTCGTCGTAGCCCTCCACGTCGAGCTGTTCGCTGATCGACTTGGCTGAGGCCAGCAGCGTGCGGTCGTAGGCGGTGTTGGCCGCGACCAGCACCTGGCGGTACAGGCTCCAGGTGTTGACGATCACAAGCAGGCATACCGGCAGCAGGATGCCGAGCAGGAGGTAGCGCCGCAGCGACAGGGACTGCGTTTCGGCGCGGGCCACAGGGGCGCCCGGCGCTGGCGCGCTGTGGTTCATGGCGCGACCTTCAACAGGTAGCCCAGTCCGCGCAAGGTGACCAGCGTGACACCGCTGTGCGCCAGTTTCTTGCGCAGCCGGTAGACCACCACTTCGATAGCCTCGTACTGCACATTTTCCGCGCCGGGGAAAACATGGTCGAACAGGCGCTCCTTGGACACCGCGTGCCCGGGCCGCGCCAGCAGGGCCTGCAGCAGGGCCAGTTCGCGGGGGGCGAGATCCATTACCTGATCACGGCAGTAGATGGCGCCGCTTTGCTGGTCATGGCGCAAGTTCCCCAGGCTGGGCGCGAGGCTGGTCTCGCTGTCGGCCGATACCCGCGCACCGACGCGCCGGGCCAGCGCGCGCACGCGGGCTTCGAGTTCATCCAGATCAAACGGCTTGGGCAGGTAGTCGTCGGCGCCCGTGTTCAGCCCGATGATGCGGTCGCCGACCGTACCGCGCGCCGTCAGGATCAGCACCGGCGTGGTGCGGCCGCTGGCGCGCGCCTGCTGAAGCAGCTGCAGGCCATCCATGCCGGGCAGGGTCAGGTCCAGCAGCACCACGTCGGGATGAAAGGACGCCCATTTCAGCAGCGCCTGGGCGCCATCGCCGCAGGCCACCACGTCCATGCCCTGGCGCGACAGGCTACGCTGCAGCGTGGCCTGCATGGCCGGGTTGTCTTCGACGAGCAGCAGTTTCATGAGGCCGGACATTAGCACTTTCCCTGAGGGTCTGGACAGCCGTTTGACAGCTTCGGGCCTGAAGATCGACGGGTCCTTAACCCGTACTCAGGAGATATGCATGCGTCGCGACACTTTTCTCAAATCCATGGCAGCCCTTGCCGTCACCAGCGGCCTGCCGCTTTCGGCCCTGGCGGCCACCAACATCAAGATGATGATCCCCGCCAATCCCGGTGGCGGCTGGGACACCACCGGCCGCGCGCTGGGCAAGGCACTGCAGGATGCCAAGGTCGCCGACGCCGTGACCTTTGACAACAAGGGCGGCGCCGCCGGGGCCTTGGGCCTGGCCCAGTTTGTCAACGGCAGCAAGGGTGACCCGAACGCCATGATGGTGATGGGGCAGGTGATGTTGGGCGGCATCATCACCGGCAAACCGCCCGTGACCCTGAGCGCGGCCACCCCGCTGGCCCGTCTGACCAGCGAGTACAACGTGTTCGTGCTGCCCGCCAACTCGCCGTTCAAGACGATGAAGGATGTGATCGACCAGTTGAAGAAGGATCCGGGCAGCGTCAAGTGGGGCGGCGGTTCACGCGGCTCCACCGAGCACATTGCCGCGGCCATGATTGCCCGCGCGGTTGGTGTGGACGCAGCCAAGATCAACTACGTGGCTTTCCGGGGCGGCGGTGAGGCCACGGCAGCCATTCTGGGCGGCAACGTGACGATTGGCGGCAGCGGCTACAGCGAGTTTTCCGAATACATCAAGACCGGCAAGATGAAGCCGATTGGTGTGACCTCTGCTGTGCGCTTGAAAGGCGTCGACGTGCCCACCCTCAAGGAGCAGGGCATCGACGTGGAAATCGGCAACTGGCGCGGCGTGTATGGCGCGCCCGGCATCACGGCCGAGCAACGCAAGGCCCTGATCGACATGCTGCTGAAGGCCGTCAAGTCCAAGGCCTGGGCCGAGGCGCTCGAAAAGAACAACTGGACATCCGCCGTGCTGACCGGCGCCGAGTTCGAGAAATTCGTCGATGACGACTTCGCGTCCCTGCGCGCCACGATGGTCAAGTCCGGCATGATTTAAGCCGTTGGCCCGGGAAACCGGGCTGTTTTTTTGGGGTTGTCGCGCCCGCCATCCGGACGCGGCAATTCCCTCTCAGGCCGTCCCATGAAACCACACATTCCGTCCACTCCTTCAACGTTCCTTCAATCCCTCGTCGGCCTTGGCGTGATCCTGCTGGCCCTGGGCCTGGGGGCCGGTGCGCTCACCATTCCGGCTGCCGCCGGTTATGCGGGTGTCGGGCCGAACTTCCTGCCGTGGCTGGTGTCGGTGGCTTTGCTGCTGTGCGGTTGCATCATGGTTTACAAGGCGCGGCGAGGCGGCTTTCGCAATATGGAAGAAACCTCGGGCGAAAGGCCCTATTGGGCTGGTTTCGCCTGGATGTCGGCGGGCCTGCTGGCCAACGCGGCACTGATCACCACGCTGGGATTCATCTTCAGCTGCGCCTTGTGCTTCGTGCTGGCGGCGCGCGGGCTGCGCAACGCCGAGGGTCGGGGGGGCAAGGGCCTGAAATCCTGGGTCCTTGACCTGGTGATCGGCCTGCTGATCGCCGCGCCGGTGTACTGGGCCTTCACGCAATTCCTGGGCATCAACCTGCCCAGCCTGACTCAGACCGGGTGGCTGTGATGATGGACATCTGGAATCAGCTGCTGCAGGGCTTCGTCACCGCAGGCACGCCAGTCAACCTGTTGTGGGCCTTTGTGGGCTGCGCCCTTGGCACTGCAGTCGGCGTGCTTCCCGGCATCGGGCCGGCCACGGCGGTCGCCATGCTGCTGCCGATCACCGCCAAGGTCGAGGCCACGGCGTCGATGATCTTCTTCGCCGGCATCTACTACGGCGCGATGTACGGCGGCTCGACCACCTCGATCCTGCTGAACACGCCGGGTGAAACCGCCACCATGGTCACCGCGATGGAAGGCAACAAGATGGCCAAGAGTGGCCGTGCCGGGGCGGCACTGGCGACCTCGGCGATCGGCTCGTTCGTGGCCGGCACCATCGCCACCGTGCTGGTCACGCTGTTTGCGCCGGTGGTGGCCGAATTCGCGGTCAGGCTGGGCCCGCCCGAATACTTCATGCTGATGCTGCTGGCCTTCACCACGGTCAGCGCGGTGCTGGGCCAGAGCACGGTGCGCGGCCTGACGGCCCTGTTTGTCGGGCTGGCAGCCGGTCTGGTCGGCATGGACCAGATCACCGGACAGGCACGTTACACCGGCGGCGTGCCCGAACTGCTCGACGGTGTGGAGATCGTGCTGGTGGCGGTGGGCCTGTTTGCGGTGGCCGAAGCGCTGCATGCGGTGCTTTTCGAGGGCAAGGTGGTCGAGTCCGAAAACCGCATGAGCCGGGTGACCATGACCCGGCGCGACTGGCGCCGCTCGATTCCCGCCTGGCTTCGCGGTACCGCCATTGGTGCGCCGTTTGGCTGTATTCCGGCGGGCGGCACCGAGATTCCGACCTTTCTGAGTTACGCCACCGAGAAAAAACTGGCCCAAGGCGAGCACAAGGCCGAGTTCGGCACCACGGGTGCGATCGAAGGCGTGGCCGGCCCCGAGGCGGCCAACAACGCCACAGTGACAGCCGCGCTGATCCCGCTGCTCACGCTGGGCATTCCCACGTCCAATACCACGGCCATCTTGCTCGGCGCGTTCCAGAACTACGGTATTCAACCGGGGCCGCAGTTGTTCAGCAGCTCTTCGGCGCTGGTGTGGGCGCTGATTGCATCCCTGTACATCGGCAACGTGATGCTGCTTGTGCTGAACCTGCCGCTGGTCGGCTTGTGGGTCAAGTTGCTCAAGGTGCCCAAGCCCCAGCTTTACGCCGGCATCCTGATTTTTGCGACGGTCGGTGTCTATGGCATGCGCCAGAGCGCCTTCGACCTGTTCCTGTTGTATGGCATCGGGCTGCTGGGGCTGGTTATGCGCCGTTTCAACTTTCCCACAGCGCCGGTACTCGTGGGCATGATCCTGGGTCCGCTGGCCGAGGCGCAGCTGCGCAACGCGATCTCGATCGGCGAGGGCAGCCCCATGGTGTTCCTGCAACGCCCGATGTCCGTGACGCTGCTGATCGTCGTGATATCCATCCTGGTGCTGCCGCGTGCGGTGAAGTGGTGGAACACCCGATCCGCCGCCGCGTGAACGGATTGAAATCGGAAAATTCAAGCTTTTTTGGCACTATCCCAGCGTCAAATGGTCATAGTTTGCTACGCTTTCAGGAACAACTGGCGCAAGCCTGATCAACGGGTGGGCCGCTTGGGCGCGGTAACATCCCCGCATGGATGCCATTGACCCCTTGCCGCCCGTCATCGCCAAGGGTCTCCCGCGCGACGCGCAAAGCATTCTTGAGCTGGCGGCGCGGTCGATGTTCGACCTGTTTGCCAACGCCAGCGAGGGCATGCTGCTGGTGGACCGCGACGCCCGCGTGGTCTGGATCAACGACCAGTACCGCCGCTTCCTGCCGGCACTGGGCTTTCAGCGCGAGGAAGACTTTGTCGGCCACCCGGTCTCCGCGGTGGTGCAGAACACCCAGATGCACAAGGTGCTGGAGACCGGCAAGCCGATCCTGATCGACCTGCTGATCAACCGCGCCGGTACCTTCGTGGTCAGCCGGATTCCTTTGCTGGATGCGTCGGGCGCGGTGATCGGAGCCCTGGGCATTGTCCTGTTCGACCAGCCCGAGACCAATCTGAAGCCATTGATCGCCAAGTTCTCGCTGCTGCAGCGCGACCTGGATGAGGCTCGCCGCGAGCTCGCCGCGCAGCGCAGCCACCCGGCTGTGGGACAGCGCCAGTCCAAATACACCTTCGCCAGTTTTGTCGGCACCAGTCCCGCGGCGGTGGAGGTCAAACGCCACGCGCGCCGCGCCGCGCAGTCGGGCAGTCCGGTGCTACTGCTCGGCGAAACCGGCACCGGCAAGGAACTGCTGGCCCATGCCATTCATGCCTCCTCCAACCGGTCGCGCGGGCCGTTCGTCGGCGTCAATATCGCCGCCGTGCCTGATACCTTGCTGGAAGCCGAGTTCTTCGGCGTGGCACCCGGCGCGTACACCGGCGCCGACCGCAAGGGGCGCGACGGCAAGTTCAAGCTGGCCGACGGCGGCACGCTCTTTCTGGACGAGATCGGCGACATGCCGCAGGGTCTGCAGGCCAAGTTGCTGCGCGCCCTGCAGGAGGGCGAGATCGAGCCGCTGGGCTCCAACCGTCTGGTGCCCTTTGATGCGCGCGTGATTGCCGCGACCTCGCGCGATCTGGCGGCGCTGGTGCGTGAAGGCAGGTTTCGCGAGGACTTGTATTACCGCCTGAATGTGCTGCCGATTCGGGTGCCGCCGCTGCGCGAGCGGCGCAGCGATATTCCCGCGCTGGTGGAGGTGCTGGGCGAAGACATGGCGCAACGCAGCGGCATTCCGCAGCCCGAGGTGTTGCCGGAGGCGCTGGCGCTGCTGTCCGGCCAGCGCTGGCGCGGCAATATCCGTGAACTTCGCAACGTTCTCGAGCAGGCCGCGATGGCCAGCGACTCGCAGCGCATCGACGTGTCCCTTCTTGAACGAATATTGCGCGACACCGGGTTGGAGCAGATCGCGCCCGCGCTGGCGCCGCCGGCTGAAGCGGGGGCGGGGGGCTCGGACCTCTTGCGCCCGTTGGCCGAACAGGTGACCGAATTGGAGCGACGGGCCATCCAGGCCGCTTTGATTTCCACCGGCGGCAACAAGCTCGCAACGGCAAGGCTGCTGGGCATCTCGCGCGCCACCTTGTACGGACGTCTGGAAAACCCTGATCAATAGCTGATCATATGTCTAAAAAATAGACAACAAATATGTCTGAATATTGATCATATTGATAAGCTTGAGAATTTAATTTCAATGAAATCAACAGCTTGCAATATGGCACGAAGTATGCAAATCCGAATCCATCAATCAAGGAGACCATTCATGCACCGTCGAAACCTGATCACCCTCGCGTTTCTCGCCGCGGCCTTTGCCGCGCCCGCATTCAGTCAGCCCAAGGAAATCAAGATTGCCATCATCGCTAGCAAGACCGGCCCGCTGGAAGCCTATGCGAAGCAGACCATCGTGGGTTTCAACATGGGCCTGGACTACGCCACCGGCGGCACGATGATGGTGGCGGGCAAGAAACTGGTCGTGATCGAGAAGGACGACCAGGGCAAGCCGGACGTGGGCAAGAGCCTGCTGGCCGCTGCGTATGCTGACGACAAGGTCGATATCGCAGTGGGCCCGACGGCATCTCCTGTCGCTCTGGCCATGTTGCCCGTGGCTGAAGAGTACAAAAAAATCCTGCTGGTCGAGCCCGCGGTGGCTGACAGCATCACCGGCGACAAGTGGAACAAGTACATCTTCCGCACCGGCCGCAACAGCAGCCAGGACGCCGCTGCCAACGCCGCCGCACTGGACCAGCCCGGCAACGTGATTGCCACGCTGGCCAACGACAACGCCTTTGGCCGCGACGGCGTTAAGGCCGCCAAGGAATTCACCAAGCACGCCAAGATCGTGCATGAGGAATACCTGCCGGTGGGCACCACCGATTTCACCGCCGGTCTGCAGCGCATCATCGACAAGCTCAAGGACCAACCAGGCAAGAAGTACATCTCGGTGGGCTGGTCCGGCGCGCCGGCACCTTTCGCCAAGATCGCCGACCTGGATCTGAAGAAGCGCTATGGCATCGAGCTGGCCACCGGCGGCAACATCCTGCCGGCGATGGTGGCCTACAAGCAGTTCCCGGGCATGGAAGGCGCGCTGTACTACTACTTCGGCATTCCGAAGAACCCGGTCAACGAAGCCATGGTGGCGCAGCACTACAAACAATTCAAGGCACCGCCGGACTTCTTCACCGCCGGCGGGTTCTCTGCCGCCATGGCCATCGTGACGGCACTCAAGAAGACCAACGGCGACACCAGCACCAACAAGCTGATCGAGACCATGGAAGGCATGAGCTTCGACACGCCCAAGGGCAAGATGACGTTCCGCAAGGAAGACCACCAGGCGATGCAGAGCATGTACCACTTCAAGATCAAGGTGGACCCGGCCTTCGCCTGGGGCGTGCCGGAACTGGTGCGCGAGATCAAGCCCGAAGAAATGGCTATCCCGATCCGCAACAAGCGCTGAAGAAGACCGTGCTCGGCTACTGCGCAGCGGCCATGCGTCGTTGCGCAGTGCTCGAAATCCTCACGTACTCAAGTACGTTCCGGTTTCTGCGCGCTGTGCGCCTAGCCTGACCACTGATCGCTACGCCGCTCCCGTTCTTTTCTCTCTGGAACCTGCCGGGCTGGCTACCATGCTGCAAACCACAGACCTCACGATCCGTTTTGGCGGCCACGTGGCGGTGAATGCCGTCTCGTGCCGTTTCGAACCGGGCACCCTGACCGCCATCGTCGGCCCCAATGGTGCCGGCAAGACCACCTATTTCAACCTGATCTCGGGGCAGCTCAAGGCTTCGGCGGGCACCGTCAGCCTGAACGGGCGTGACCTGTCCGGCCTGGGGGTTTCGGCGCGTACCCGCGCCGGCCTGGGTCGGGCCTTCCAGCTCACCAACCTGTTCCCCAAGCTCACCGTGCTGGAGAATGTCCGTCTTGCCGTGCAGGCTGCCACCGACGGGCCGCACCGGCGCGGGTTGAACCTGTGGAGCATCTGGAGCGACCATGCGGCGTTGACCCGGCGTGCGCACGAGATCCTGGAGACCGTGGCGATGGCGCCCAAGCAGCACAGCCTGGTGGCGAACCTGCCGCACGGGGACCAGCGCAAGCTCGAGGTGGCGCTGCTGATGGCGCTCGACCCACAGGTCTACATGTTCGATGAACCCACCGCCGGCATGAGCACGGCCGAGGCGCCGGTCATCCTGGACCTGATCCGCGGGCTGAAAAGCGACAAGACCAAGACCATCCTGCTGGTGGAGCACAAGATGGACGTGGTGCGCGAACTCGCCGACCGCATCATCGTGCTGCACAACGGCGCGCTGGTGGCCGATGGCGAGCCAGCAGCGGTGATCGCATCTCCCGTGGTGCAGGAGGCTTATCTGGGCGTCGCTGCGCAAAGTGCCGCTGCCGCGGGCCAGCCAAGGGAGGCAGCATGAGCGACATCCTGCTCAAACTGGAAGGCGTGCACACGCACATCGGTGCGTACCACATCCTGCACGGCGTGGATCTTGTGGTGCCTCGCGGCCAGCTCACGATGCTGCTGGGGCGCAACGGCGCGGGCAAGACCACCACGCTGCGCACCATCATGGGCCTGTGGCCGGCATCAAAGGGCCGCATCAGCTTTGGCGGCAAGGACATCACGGCGATGGCCACGCCGCAGATCGCTGGCCTGAACATCGCCTACGTGCCCGAGAACATGGGCATCTTCTCCGACCTCACGGTCAAGGAGAACATGCTGCTGGCTGCGCGCAAGGCGAAACACGCGGCGCAAATGGACGAAGCCCGGTTGCAGTGGATCTTCAAGCTGTTCCCCGCGGTGCAGACCTTCTGGAACCATCCGGCGGGCAAGCTCTCCGGCGGGCAGAAGCAGATGCTGGCCGTGGCGCGCGGCATCGTCGAGCCGCGCGAGCTGCTGATTGTGGATGAGCCCAGCAAGGGCCTGGCGCCAGCCATCATCAACAACATGATCGAGGCCTTCGAGCAACTCAAGGCCAGCGGCGTGACCATCCTGCTGGTGGAGCAGAACATCAACTTCGCCAAGCGGCTGGGCGACACGGTGGCGGTGATGGACAACGGCGTCGTTGTCCACGCTGGCTCCATGCGCGAACTGGCGGAGAGTGAAAGCCTGCAAACCTCGCTGCTGGGGCTGGCACTATGACGTTTTCAGGAAAAAAACAGCCAATCTCAGCGTCAATAGGTCACTGTTTGCTATTGATATTGAATTTTTCCAGAGACCGGGAGAAACGCCATGAAGGCCCTTGAGCTCGACTGGAAGCCGCTGGCGCTGGTGCCGCTTCTGGCGCTGATCGCACTGCCCCTGGTGGGCTCGGGTTCGACCTGGCTCACGCTCACCGTCGCCGGGCTGGCCATGGGCATGATCATCTTCATCATCGCCTCGGGGCTCACCCTGGTGTTCGGCCTGATGGACGTGCTGAACTTCGGGCACGGCGTGTTCATCGCGCTCGGCGCCTACGTGGCCACGTCGGTGCTGGGCGGCATGGGCGACTGGACCGGCTCCACCGAACTGTGGCGCAACCTGGTGGCGCTGGCCCCCGCGATGGTGGTCGGCATGCTGGTGGCGGGCGCCGTGGGCGTGGCCTTCGAGCGTTTCATCGTGCGGCCGGTCTATGGCCAGCACCTGAAACAGATCCTGATCACCATGGGCGGCATGATCATCGGCGAGGAGCTCATCAAGGTGATCTGGGGCCCGCAGCAGATCGCGTTGCCGTTGCCCGAGGGGCTGCGCGGCTCCCTGCTGCTGGGCGATGCGTCCATCGAGCGCTACCGGGTGGTGGCGGTGGTGGTCGGCCTGATCGTGTTTGCCCTGCTGGCATGGACGCTCGCCCGCACCAAGATCGGCCTGCTGATCCGCGCCGGCGTGCAGGACCGCGAGATGGTCGAGTCGCTGGGTTACCGCATTCGCCGCCTGTTCGTCGGCGTCTTCGTGGTGGGCAGCGCGCTGGCCGGCCTGGGCGGCGTGATGTGGGGCCTTTACCAGCAGAACGTGACGCCGCAGATGGGCGCGCAGGTCAACATACTGATCTTCATCGTCATCATCATCGGCGGCCTGGGCTCGACCGGCGGCGCCTTGATCGGCGCGCTGCTGGTCGGGCTGATGGCCAACTACACAGGCTTCCTGGTGCCCAAGGTGGCGCTGTTTTCCAACATCGCCCTGATGGTGGCGGTGCTGCTGTGGCGCCCGCAGGGTGTGTACCCGGTGGCGAACCGGTGAAAGCTGGAATCATGTTGAACCGTCTCCTTTCCAACGACTTTCCCCGCAGCCGCGTGCTTGCGGTCATTCTGGTGGCTGTGCTGCTCGGGCTGGCCTTCGCGCCCTTCATCTTCCCCGGCGTCAAGGCGCTGTCGGTGGCGGCCAAGGTGCTTGTGTTCATCGTGCTGGTGGCCAGCTTCGATCTGCTGCTGGGCTACACCGGCATCGTGAGCTTCGCCCACACCATGTTTTTCGGTATCGGCGCCTACGGCATGGCGATGGCCAGCACCCGACTGGGGCCCACCTGGACGGCGCTGGGGGTCGGGCTGGGCGCGTCACTGGTCTTGTCTCTGGTGCTTTCACTTGCGGTGGGGCTGTTTTCTCTGCGGGTTCGCGCCATCTTCTTCGCGATGATCACGCTGGCGGTGGCCTCGGCGTTCCAGACCTTCGCCTCACAGATGTCAGATTTCACCGGCGGTGAGGACGGCCTGAGCTTCAAGCTGCCGGAGTTGCTGATGCCCAGCCACGAATTTCTCGATGCGCCCTTCCTCGGGGTCTCCGTGGACGGCCGCCTGCTGACCTACTACCTGCTGTTCGTCACTGCCGTGGTACTGGTGCTGGCGCTGTTGCGCATCGTCAACTCGCCCTTTGGTCGCGTGCTCCAGGCTATCCGCGAGAACGAGTTCCGTGCCGAGGCCATCGGCTACCGGGTGGTGGTCTACCGCACCACATCGAGCGTGCTGTCGGCGCTGTTCGCCACGCTGGCTGGCGCCATGCTGGCACTCTGGCTGCGCTACAACGGGCCGGACACCTCGCTGAGCTTCGAGATCATGATCGACGTGCTGCTGATCGTGGTCATTGGCGGCATGGGAACGATGTACGGCGCGGCGATCGGCGCGGTGCTGTTCCTGGTTGCGCAGAGCTACCTTCAGGAGCTCCTGCGCCTGGCCAGCGAGGCCACCACCGCCGTACCCGTGGTGTCGGCGTTGCTCTCGCCCGACCGCTGGCTGCTCTGGCTGGGCGTGCTCTTCGTTCTTTCGGTGTACTACTTCCCGACCGGGGTGGTGGGGCGACTGCGTGCCAGCGCCACCCTCGATCGCGGCGGGCTGCATGGAGACAAGGCATGAGTTTCACATCCCGCTATCTGAACTGCGCCGGCCGGGAGCTTCACTTCACCGAGTGGGGCGCCGGCCATGCGCAAACCGTGATTGCCTGGCATGGCCTCGCGCGCACCGGGCGCGACATGGACGAGCTGGCCGACCATTTGAGTCGCCAGGGCTACCGGGTGATCTGTCCCGACACGCTGGGCCGCGGCCTCTCGCAATGGAGCCCCGATCCGCTGCACGAGTATTGCCTGGCGTTCTACGCCCGCACGGCGCGCGAGCTGCTGGACCAGCTCGGCATCGAGCGGGCGCACTGGATTGGCACCTCGATGGGCGGTGCCATCGGCATGGTCTGCGCATCCGGCTATTTCGAGCCCTCGCTCAAGGGGCGCATCCGCTGTCTGGTGCTTAACGACAATGCCCCTGAACTGGCGCAGGCGGCCATTGAACGCATCAAGGCCTACGCGGGCAATCCGCCCGCTTTCGCCACGGTGCTGGAGCTCGAAGCCTTCTTCCGGCAGGTCTACAAGCCTTACGGGTGGCTCAGCGACGCCCAATGGCGCCGGCTGACCGAGACTTCGACGCGCCGCCTGTCCGATGGCCGCGTTACCCCGCATTACGACCCGGCCATGGTGCAGCAGTTTCTGAGCTACCCCGACGATTACCTGATCTGGCATCACTACGACGCCCTGGAGATCCCCGTGATGTGCCTGCGTGGCGCGGAATCTGACCTGGTGCTGCCAGCGACCGTGGCGGCCATGAAGCAGCGTGGCCCGGGGCTGAGGGGCACGTTGCAGGTGGTGGAAGTTCCAGGTTGCGGCCATGCGCCGGCGCTCAACGTGCCCGATCAGCTGGCGCTGGTCAGCGACTTCCTGACGGCTGCAGGCGGAGTCACGGCCGCTTGAGGCGTCCCCGGCCCGGCGCGCAACCGACCCTACTGCTTCGCTCCCAGCGCCAGCGCGAGTGCGCGTGAACCGGCGGCGGCCTCGTCATGCTTGACCTGCGTCGGCCAGCCTGACAAATGCCGTTCGGCCAGGGTGGCCAAGGCAGCGATCCAACCGGGACTGTCGTTCAGGCAGGGGATGTAGTTGAATTCCTTGCCGCCCGCATGCAGGAAGGCCTCGCGCGCCTCCATCGCAATCTCCTCCAGCGTCTCCAGGCAGTCGCCGGTGAAGCCGGGACAGACCACATCCACCCGCTTGACGCCCGCCTGTGCCAGCGACACGAGCGTGGGCTCGGTATAGGGCTGCAACCATTTGGCCTTTCCAAAGCGGGACTGGAAGGTCAGCTGGTACTGGTCTTTCGAAAGGCCCAGCCTTTGCGCCAGAAGTCGCGCGGTCTTGTGGCATTCACAGTGGTAGGGGTCGCCCAGGTGCAGGGTGCGCTCCGGTACGCCGTGAAAGCTCATCACCAGCCTGTCCGGGCGGCCATGGTCCTGCCAGTATTTCGTGATCCGCCGGGCCAGTGCCTCGATGTAGCCCGGGTCGTCGTGGTAGTTGTTGACGAAACGCAGCTCGGGAATACGGCGCACCCTTGCGGCCCAGGTGTAGACGGCGTCGAACACGCTGGCGGTGGTGGTGGCGCTGTACTGGGGATAGGCGGGCAGGATCAGGATACGCGTGTGCCCCTCGGCCTTGAGCTTGTCCAGTTCCGACGCCATCGACGGGTTGCCGTAGCGCATGGCGTAGCGCACGGTGACGTGATGGCCGCGCTCGCCCAGGTGGCCGCGCAAAAGCGTGGCCTGCTTCGCGGTCCACACCTTCAGCGGCGAGCCTTCGGGCAGCCAGATCGACGCGTATTTCCTGGCTGACTTGGCCGGGCGCGTGCGCAGGATGATGCCGTGCAGGATCAGCCACCAGACGGGCAGGGGTATCTCCACCACGCGGTGGTCGCCGAGGAACTCCGCCAGATAGCGGCGCAGGGCCGGCGCGGTGGGTTCGTCGGGCGTGCCCAGGTTGCATAGCAGCACGGCCGTTCTGGCCGGCTGGCCATGCTGGAAGGAGGGTTCGGTTTGGAAGGACATGCGGTATTCTCCCGCAAGCGATTTTTTCCCCGCGGACTGCCCTCATTCATCCCCATGCCCCTGCTCGACGTTTCCCGCATCCGCGCCATCACCCTGGACCTGGACGACACCCTGTGGCCGATCTGGCCGACCATTGCGCGGGCCGAAGCCAGCTTGCAGACCTGGCTGGCCCGGCACGCTCCGGCAACAGCCGCTGCATGCGCTGCCCCCGGCGCGCTGCGCGAGGTGCGCCTGCATATGAACACCCACCGGCCCGACCTGGCGCATGACATGAGCGCGCTGCGCCGCGAATCCATCCGGTTCATGCTGACACGATCGGGCGATGACCCCGGCCTGGCAGAGCCCGCGTTCGAGGTGTTCTTCGACGCCCGCCAGCGCGTCGAGTTCTTTGACGATGCCTTGCCTGCACTGGAGTTCCTCAGCAGCCGCTTTCCCGTGGTGGCTTTGTCCAATGGCAATGCGGATGTGCAGCGCGTCGGCATCGGCCGTCACTTTTGTGCAGCGTTCAGCTCAAGCACGCTGGGCGTGGGAAAACCCGACCCGCGCATGTTCCATGTCGGCGCGCGGGCGGCAGGCGTGCCCTCTGACGCAGTGCTGCACATTGGCGACGACGCACACCTGGACGGCGTGGGCGCACTCAACGCCGGCATGCAGATGGCCTGGGTCAACCGCGCCGGCCACGTCTGGGAGTCCCCGGCGTACGCGCCGCATGTGACGGTGGCCGAACTGCGCAGCCTTTGCGAGTTGCTGGCTTGAAGGCCGCGCGGCAGGCCGGCCAATCCGGGCAAAGACCGCCAGCCTTTGGCACGCAACGACGACACTGGCGACTTGGCTACCTGAGCCCGGACACCGAAGAAGTGTCTTGCGCGACAATCGAGTCATGAAAAAGCTCCGGGATATCGCCCTGTCCATGCTGGATCTGGTCGCCGTGCGCGAGGGCGGCAGCGTGGCCGACGCGCTGAAGATTGCCTTGCGCACGGCGCAGCACGCCGAATCGCTCGGCTTTACCCGTTACTGGCTGGCCGAGCATCACAACATGGCTGGCATCGCCAGCTCCGCGACAGCGGTGCTGGTGGGGCATATTGCCGGTGGCACGAAAACGATGCGCGTCGGCTCGGGCGGCGTCATGCTGCCGAACCACGCGCCGCTGGTGGTGGCCGAGGCCTTCGGCACACTGGCCGAGTTGTACCCGGGTCGCATTGACCTGGGCCTGGGCCGCGCGCCGGGCACGGACCGGGCCACGATGCGCGCGCTGCGCCGCGAACGGGTCGAAACCGAGGCCGATTTTCCGCGTGACGTGGCGGAACTGCAGCAATTGCTGGGCCCGGTGCGCCCCGGCCAGCAACTCATCGCCATGCCGGGTGCGGGTACCCAGGTGCCGATCTGGCTGCTCGGCTCCAGCCTGTTCTCGGCGCAGCTCGCGGCCGAGCGCGGCCTGCCGTATGCGTTTGCCTCGCACTTCGCGCCGCGCCTGCTGCGCCAGGCGCTGGAGGTCTACCGTGGCCAGTTCCGGCCTTCCGCAACGCTGGCAAAGCCGTATGTGGTGATCGGCGTGCCGCTGATTGCCGCGCCCACCGACGACGAGGCCGAGTACCTGGCCAGCAGCACCTACCAGCGTGTGCTGGGCATCCTGACGGGCGACCGCACGCGATTGCAGCCGCCAGTGGCGGACTTCATGGCGGAACTGCTGCCCCAGGAGCGTGCTGCCATCAACGACTTCCTCGCGGCCGCCGTGATCGGCGGGCCCGACAAGGTACGCACGGGACTCATGGCGCTGGCGCAGGCCACGGACGCCGATGAATTCATGCTGGTCAGCGATGTGTTCGACCCGGCGCTGCGCCTGCGTTCGCTGGACATTGCCACGGCCGCGCGCGCGGACTGACCGCCTCAGGTCGGTCGGAACATCCGGAACAACTGCTGCGGATCGATCGTGAAGTAGTCGGCCGGCCCGCCACCGCGCACAACGGGCTGTGCGGCCGCGGTGTCGTACACCCCGTCCTTGATCAGGCTTTCAGCGACATGCACGGCGACAACTTCGCCGAGCACCAGCCAGGTCGCCACCTTTTCGCCGCTGGCGCCTTGCAGTTGCACAATCTGCGTGCGGCGGCATTCGAAGGAGACCGGGCTTTCCTGCACTCGGGGCACGCTGATCACGCGTGATGCCACTGGGGTGAGGCCGGCCAGTTCGAACTCGCTGACCTCGGGCGGCACTGGCGCGCAGGTCTGGTTCATGGCCTGCGCCAGCGGCGCCGTCACCAGGTTCCAGGCAAACTCGCCGGTCTGCTCGATATTGCGCAGCGTGTCCTTTTGGCCGATGCTGGCAAAGCCCACGATCGGCGGTGTGTAGTTGAAGGCGTTGAAGAAGCTGTACGGTGCCAGGTTCAGCGCCCCCGCCGCGCCACGCGTTGAAATCCAGCCGATCGGGCGTGGCCCCACGATGGCATTGAACGGGTCGTGTCGCAGGCCGTGGCCGTCACGCGGCTCGTAATAGTGCATGGCATCGGGCAAGGTCAACTCCAGCGGGGATCTGCAGCGCACTCCAACCGCAATGACGGCGACGCGCGGTCGTTGCGCGCGACGACGGCGGTATGAAACGCCAACTCAGCGCGGGTCGTAGGCTGAACGCACGCGCATCCGCAGGCTCAGGTCGGTGCGAGAGTCAGCATTGGCCAGCGCCGTTTCCTGGTCGATGCGACCGTTCTTGACGAGTTCCAGGAGAACCTGATCAAAGGTGTGCATGCCCACGACGCCACTTCGCTCGATGGCCTGCTTGAGTTCGTCCATGGAGCCCTTGAGGATCAGGTCGGAGATGTAAGCTGAACGCAGCATCGTTTCCGTGGCCAACACCCGGCCACCCTCGGCACCGGGGAGCAACCGTTGCGAGATGATGGCCTGCATGTTCAGGGACAGGTCCATCCGCAACTGCGTATGCATGTTTTCCGGGAAAAAGTTGATGATGCGCTTGAGCGCCTGGCTGGAATTGGCCGCATGCAGCGTGGAAACGCAAAGGTGGCCAGTCTCGGAGTAGGCAATGGCGTGCTCCATCGTCTCGCGGTCGCGGATCTCGCCGATCATGATCATGTCGGGCGCCTGGCGCATCGCATTGCGCAACGCATCGGCAAAGCTGTGGGTATCGATGCCTACCTCGCGCTGGTCGACAGTGCACTTGTCGTGGGTGAAGAGGAATTCGATTGGGTCTTCCACAGTCAGGATGTGCCCTTGGCTGTTGTGCGACCGGTACTCGATCATGGACGCCAGGGTGGTGCTTTTGCCCGACCCGGCGGCACCCACCACCAGCAACAGACCTCGCTGCAACAGCGCCAGATCGCGGACCACCGGGGGAAGTCCCAGCGCTTCAAAACCGGGAACCGTCACATTGATGCGGCGCGCCACCATGGCGGTCTGTCCTCGCTGGCGGTACACGCTGATTCGGAAACGGCCAATGCCCGGGGCGGTATACGACAGGTTGCATTCGAGCGAGCGTTCGAAGTCGGCAATCTGATCGGGGGTCATCACGGAATAGGCCAGCAGGCCGGCGTGGTCGGTCTCGAGCGGTGGCAGCGATAACGCCCAGGACTCGCCATTGACCTTGATGTGGGGCGGCGCGCCTGTCGTCAAAAACAGATCAGAGGCTTCGGTGTCCACCATCTTGCGCAGCAGGCTTTGCAGTTCTTCGTTTGCCATCAAAAACTCCTTGATCTGGTTCAGGGCCATGCAAGGATAGTCCTTGTGACTTGCACGAACACCCAGTCTGCATAGTAAACCGGCCGGCCGCGTTCGGCCACGCCGGCCGCGATTTTCTTGATCTAAGGCAGATTGAAGGCCATCCCGCCGCTGCGCACGGCGCCTTCGAGCGTGGCCGGATAAGGGCCGTTGACGTAGTCGCCGCAGGCGGTCAGAGCGCGGGCAACCGATTTGGGCGGTCGCTGGAGCGCAGGGGTGCAGGAGAAGGTGGCGCGTTTCTCGGTCAGGGTCTGGAAGGGTTCAATCACGAGACCCAGCTGTATCAGCGCCTGGTCGACGACGCGTTCCTGCAGTGCCTGGCGTTCGCCCATGCTGGCGCTGATCACGAACGCCAGCAGTCCTGCGGGCCCGCCCAGTTGACCCCGGTCAAACACGAACTGGGCCGGATGGTCCACGCTGGCCCGCAACGCCGTCATGGGCCGGGACAGGCCGGCGCGGGACATCGCATACACCGTGGTGATGGCCTGGTGATGCAGGGCGTTCGCGCTGGCGGCCCATGTCCGCAGGTCCCGCGCCAATTCTTCGGGAGCATCCACGGATGCTGCGACTGCGAGCCTGGCCGCCTCCGTTGCAGGTGTTGCAAGGACGGCACAATCGAAGAGCTCCCCGTCGATGGACCAGCCAGGCCGGGCGCTGCCGGTCCTGTCCCAACGCAGCGACTTGACACGCTGGCCCGCAAGCACGCGGTGGCCTCTTTGATTCAGCCAGCGCGCGGCCGGGTCCGGAAACAGGCTGCCCAGGTCGACACGCGGCAGCAACAGGTTGGAGCCCCCAAGCGGGCCGGACAGGGCGTCCCTCATGACCCGCAGGAACACCGCACCGCTGGCCGTGCGGGCCGGCGTGTTGAGCGCCGAGACGCATAGCGGCTCGATGAATTCGTCCTTTAGCCGCCGGCTCAGCAAGGCGCACAAGTCGGCGACCGTGGCCTCAGGTGCGCAGGAAAAACCACGCAGCTGCCAGCGGGTGGCAGCATGCAACAGCGAAATCCTGTCGCGCCAGTCCCAGCCGCGGGCGCGCAGGATGCCGGCCACGGCATCCCAGGGCGCAGGGCCGTCGGACAAGGCCAGGCCGCTTCCGTCGGGAAAGCACAGGGCCAGCGGCAGTCGCATGAGCGCCTGCTCCGGATCCACACCCACCAGGCGCATCAGGCGCAGGGACTCGGTGTAGGCGCCGATCAGGATGTGCTGACCGTTGTCGAGCAGGCTCTGGGCGCCGTCGGGCAAGGCGACGGGCACACCGCGGGCCCGGCCCCCCATTGCGCGCGCAGCCTCGAACACGGTGACACTGTGACCCGCTTGCGCCGCCGCCAGGGCCGCAGCCATGCCAGCCCAACCGCCGCCGATAACTGCGATCTTCATGGCGCCGACAACGGCCTGGCTCATAAGCTGCCCAGCGCCTGGACCTTCCACGCCAGCCACAGCTTGCGCAGCGGCGTCAGGGCGATGCGCTGGTGCAGCACCTTGAACTGGTCCTGTTCGATCTCCCGCAGCAGCGTGCGGTAGATGCTGGCCATCATGAGGCCAGGCTTCTGGGTACGCCGGTCTGCATCCGGCAGCAGGGCGATCGCCTCGTCGTACAGGGCATGCGCGCGACGGGCCTGGAAGGCCATCAGGGCGGTGAAGCGCTCCGAATAGCCGCGCTTGAGAATCTCGTGGGCCTTCACATCGAACTGCTGCAGTTCGCTGATCGGCAGGTAGATGCGCCCACGCAACGCGTCCTCGCCCACGTCGCGGATGATGTTGGTGAGCTGGAAGGCCAGCCCGAGCTTGTGCGCATAGGCCGTGGTGGTGGCCTGGGTCTGCCCGAAGATCAGCGCGGAGACCTCGCCCACCACGCCGGCCACGAGGTGGCAGTAGCGCTGCAAGGCGGGGTAGTCGAGGTAGCGCGTCTGCTCCAGGTCCATCTGGCAGCCTTCGATCACGGCCTGCAGGTGGCGCTGTTCGATCCCGTAGTCCGGGCAGTGCGGCATCAGCGCCTGCAACGCGGGGTGGCTGGGCTGGCCGGCAAACGCCTTGGCCACTTCGCTTTGCCACCAGGCCAGTTTGGTACGGGCCACACCGGGATCGGTCACTTCGTCCACCACGTCGTCCACTTCCCGGCAGAAGGCATAAAACGCGGTGATGGCGGCGCGCCGGGCTGGGGGCAGGAACAGAAAGGCATAGTAGAAGCTGCTGCCTGAGGCGGCAGCTTTTTGCTGGACGTAGTCTTCAGGGGTCATTGATAGGCGCGGTTGGGTTCGCGGGCCGCCACGCAGGTCGGCGTGGGGGCCTTGGCACCGATTGTCACATCCACAGGGCTCGCCACAGCATGACCGGCGCGTCCCACGCCGACAGAGTGGGCCGGGCCTGCAGCGTGGCGTAGTCCAGGGCGTCGATCTTGTCCAGGATGCGCAGGCCGCCCTGCACGACCAGGCGCAGCTCCCAGCCGGCTCGCCCCGGCACCTTTTTCACGAGACTTGAGCCTTTTTGCATCATATCCAGCGTCCACTGGACATTTTCTGCTATCAATAAAGTTGCTTGCGGGGTTTGATCGAGGCTTGCCGGGTCCACGCCCAGCGCGGTGCAGCGGTCGCCGGGCAGGTAATAGCGGCCGCGGGGGATGTCCACGCTCAGGTCTTGCCAGAAATTGATGAGCTGCAGGGCGCTGCAGATCTGGTCGCTTTGCGCCAGTGATTCGTCGTCATGGACGCCATACAGGTGCAACAGCAGACGGCCGACCGGGTTGGCCGAACGGCTGCAATAGTCCAGCAACTCGGTGCGGTCTGCATAGCCGGCGCCGTCGCGGGTCTTGATCACGTCCTGCTCGAAGGCATCGATCAAGTTGTCAAGCAGCGGCAACGGCAATTCAAACTGCGCGATGATGGTTGAGAGCGGACTGAAGATGCCGGCCCAGCGGGCGGATGTTGGCTGGCCGCAGGCAGCGGCGCGCAGGTCGGCGCGGAAGGCGGCCAGGTCGTCGAGCCTTTGTTGCGTCGGCGCATCGCCTTCGTCGGCAATGTCATCGGCGGTGCGGGCGAAGGCATAGATCGCGGCAACGGCGGGGCGCAGGCGGGCCGGGCACAGCCAGGAAGCGACCGGAAAGTTCTCGTAGTGGACGACCGGTGGCGCGGACTTTGCTGCAGCTGCGGCGAAGGGAGTCTTTTCAGAAGGCACGGCCGGGATTGTCGCTTGACACAGGTCAGGATTTACCCTAGATTACTAACCAGTCAGTCATTAACTTGCCGCACGCCGATCATGATGCACCCATTTTCGCCCGCCTTCCGTCGTGCCAGGACGTATTGGACCTTGGCCGCCGTCGTGACCGCCCTGATGCTGGGGGCCTGTTCGCGTTCTGCACCCCCGGAAGAGCCGGTGCGCTCGGTCAAGGTGCTGACCGTGGGCCTGGGCGCCTTCGAATCGGGCGTCGAGTACGCAGGGGAGGTCAAGGCGCGCGTCGAGTCGCGGCTGGGCTTTCGCGTGGCCGGCAAGATCACCCAGCGCACGGCCGAGGTGGGCCAACGCGTCAAAGCCGGGCAGTTGCTGGCGCAACTGGACCCCCGCGATTACCAGCTGGCCGCGGACGCGGGCCGGGCCCAGGTCACCGCCGCCGCAACGCAGCGCGATCTGGCCGCCGCGGACCTGAAACGCTACAGGGAATTGAAGGAGCAAAACTTCATCAGCGGTGCGGAGCTTGAACGACGCGAGGCGACGCTGAAGGCCGCGCAGGCCACGCTGGACCAGGCGCAGGCACAGCTGGCCGGACAAGGCAACCAGACCGGCTACACCCGGCTGGTGGCCGATGTGTCCGGCGTGATCACGGCGGTGGAGGCCGAGGCCGGTCAGGTGGTGACCGCAGGCGCGCCGGTGGTGCGCATCGCCCAGGACGGTCCGCGGGACGTGGTGTTTGCCGTGCCGGAGGACAAGCTGGCGCGCCTGCCGTTGGGCTCGGGCGTCGCGGTGCGGTCCTGGTCGGGCGGCGCGCCTTTGCAGGGCGTGGTGCGCGAGGTGGCGGCCAGTGCCGACCCGGTGACGCGTACCTACGCGGTCAAGGTGACGCTGGCCGCGCAGCAGGCCCTGGAAGCCCTGCCGCTGGGCGCGACCGTGTATGTCGTTCCGGCGGTGCCCGCGCAGGCCACCGCCGGTGTCATCAAGCTTCCCACCAGCGCGCTGCGCCAGGAAGGCAAGGGCTCCGCCGTGTGGGTGCTGGACACCGCGACCATGACGGTGCGCTCGCAGCCGGTGCAGATCGCCACGGCCGACGGCAACGAGGCGGTGATCGCCAGTGGGCTGCAGCCAGGCCAGAAGGTGGTGTCCGCTGGCGTGCACGTGCTCGCGCCCGGCCAGAAGGTCACCATTTACAAGCCAAACGGGCCGGATTCCAGCGTCGCTAGGTCACAGGATGCTATTAAGACGGGAGCCTCCGAGGCGCTGGCGCCGCCCGCGAAAGCTTCGGCGTCATCGCCCGCTGCTCCTGCCGTGCCCACGTCGGCCACCTCCAGCGCATCTGCTGCCCGGTGAGGCGCTCATGAAGCACACGCATCCCGAAAAGTCCTTCAACATCTCTCGCTGGGCGCTGGAGCACGACGCACTCACGCGTTTCCTGATGATCGTCCTGATGCTGCTGGGCTTTGCCGCCTATTTCCAGCTCGGCCAGGACGAAGACCCGCCCTTCACATTCCGCGCCATGGTCGTGCGCACCTATTGGCCCGGCGCCACGGCGCAGCAGGTGGCCGAGCAGGTGACCGACAAGATCGAACGCACGCTGCAGGAAGTGCCCTACGCCGACAAGATTCGCAGCTACTCGAAGCCGGGCGAGTCGCAGATCATTTTCCAGATCAAGGACTCTTCCAAAGCCGCCGACGTTCCCAACGTCTGGTACACGGTGCGCAAGAAGATCTCCGACATGAAGGGCACCCTGCCGCAGGGTGTGGTGGGGCCGTTCTTCAATGACGAGTTCGGCGATGTGTATGGCGTGATCTACGCGCTGGAATCCGACGGCTTCAGCGATGCCGAGGTCAAGACCTTTGCCGACGACGTGCGCCAGAAGCTGCTGCGCGTGCCAGATGTCGCCAAGGTCGAGCTCTTTGGCGTGCAAGACGAGAAGCTCTACATCGAGATCTCGCAGAAACGCCTGGCCCAGCTTGGGCTGGACATGAATGCCGTGCTGAGCCAGCTGGGCCAGCAGAACGCCGTGGAGTCCGCTGGCGCCGTGCAGACGCCGCTGGACGTGGTGCAGGTGCGCGTGGCCGGCCAGTTCAATGCCATCGAGGACCTCAAGGCCATGCCGATACGGGGCAGCTCGGGGGCGCAGATCCGGCTGTCTGACATCGCCGAGATCCGGCGCGGCTATGTCGATCCGCCGGTCATCAAGGTGCGCCACCAGGGCAAGGCCGTCCTGGCGCTGGGGGTTTCGATGGCCAAGGGGGGCGACATCATTGCGTTGGGCAAGGCGCTGACCAAGGTGACGGAACACTTTGACAAGGCACTGCCGCTGGGCATGAGACTGGTGCAGGTACAGGACCAGCCGACGGCGGTGGCCACCTCGGTCAACGAGTTCGTCAAGGTGCTGATCGAGGCCGTGGCCATCGTGCTGGCCGTCAGCTTCATCAGCCTGGGGTTGCACAAGCGGCCGGGCACGCATCCGCTGTGGCGTCGCTGGACGCTGGACATCCGGCCCGGCCTGGTGGTGGGTATCACGATTCCGCTGGTGCTGGCCATGACCTTCCTGGCCATGCACTACTGGGGCATCGGGCTGCACAAGATCTCGCTGGGCTCGCTGATCATTGCGCTGGGCCTTCTGGTGGACGACGCCATCATTGCGGTCGAGATGATGGTGCGCAAGATGGAGGAGGGCTACGACAAGGTGCGCGCCGCCACTTTCGCCTACGAGCTGACCGCCATGCCGATGCTGACCGGCACGCTGATCACAGCAGCGGGCTTCCTGCCGATCGGCATTGCCAAGTCGGTGACAGGCGAGTACACCTTCGCCATATTTGCCGTCACTGTGATCGCGCTGGTGCTGAGCTGGATCGTGTCGGTCTACTTCGTGCCCTACCTGGGCACACTGCTGCTTAAAACGCCCCCCCATGTCGTTGCGGCCTCCGCGGGGGACTCCGCGCACGACGAGCCCCATGAGATGTTCGACAGCGCGTTTTACAAAACCTTTCGAAGATTGGTGAACTGGTGCGTGGAGCACCGCTGGATCACCATCGGCGCCACGGTGCTGATGTTTGCGATGGGCATCCTGGGCATGGGCAAGGTCCAGCAGCAGTTCTTCCCGGATTCGAGCCGCCGTGAAATCCTGGTGGATCTGTGGCATGCCGAGGGCACGGCTTTTGCGACGACCGAGGAAGTCGCCAGGCGCGTGGAGGCACGACTGATGGCGGAGCCGGGCGTGACGTCGGTCAGCCAGTGGGTCGGCTCGGGTGTGCCGCGCTTCTATTTGCCGCTGGACCAGATATTCCCGCAGACCAACGTGTCGCAGTTGATCGTGCTGGCAAAGGACCTGAAGACCCGCGAAGCCTTGCGCGTCAGACTGCCGGCCGTGCTGGCCGAGGAATTTCCCGAGGCGCGCGGACGCGTGAAGCTGCTGCCGAACGGGCCGCCCGTGCCCTATCCGGTGCAGTTCCGCGTGGTGGGGCTCGATCCGCTGGTGCTGCGCGAGCGTGCCGACGAAGTCAAGGCGCTGATGCGGCAGAGCCCGAACACCCGCGGCGTGAACGACAACTGGAACGAGTCGATCAAGGTGTTGCGCCTGGAGGTGGACCAGGCCAAGGCGCGCGCGCTCGGCGTCACCAGCCAGTCCATCGCGCAGGCCTCCAGGACCATCCTGGCCGGCTCCACCGTCGGCCAGTATCGTGAGGGTGACAAGCTGATTGACATCGTGCTGCGCCAGCCGCTGGACGAGCGCAATGCCATCACCGACATTGGCAACGCCTACCTGCCGACAGCATCCGGAAAGTCGATTCCGCTGACGCAGATCGCCAGGCCGGCCTTCACCTGGGAGCCCGGCGTGATGTGGCGTGAGAACCGCGACTATGCCATCACCGTGCAGAGCGACATCGTCGAAGGCCTGCAGGGCGCGACAGTTTCTGCCGAACTGCTGCCGCAACTCAAGGCGCTGGAGGTCCAGTGGGCTTCGTCAGGTCTGGGCGACTACCGCATCGAAGTGGCGGGTGCTGTGGAGGAAAGCTCCAAGGGCTCCGCCTCGATCGCCGCGGGCATTCCGATCATGCTGTTCATCACCTTCACGCTGTTGATGCTGCAGTTGCACAGCTTCAGCCGCGCCATGCTGGTCTTCCTGACCGGGCCCCTGGGCATTGCGGGCGTGGCGGCGGCCCTGCTGGCGCTGAACCGGCCGTTCGGGTTTGTCGCGCTGCTCGGGGTGATTGCTCTCATGGGCATGATCCAGCGCAACTCGGTGATCCTGATCGACCAGATCGAGCAGGACCGTGCCCGCGGTGTTCCGGCCTGGGACGCGATCGTCGAGTCAGCCGTGCGCCGGCTGCGCCCCATCGTGCTGACGGCCGCCGCGGCTGTGCTGGCCATGATCCCGCTGTCGCGCTCTGTGTTCTGGGGGCCGATGGCGGTGGCCATCATGGGCGGGCTGGTTGTGGCGACGGCACTGACCTTGCTGGCCTTGCCGGCCATGTATGCGGCGTGGTTTCGCATCAAGCGCGAGCCGGTGGTCCTGCCCTGAGAGGGTTCTGCGGTAGCGGCGCCGGTGGCGGGGGCGTTCGCGGTTAAAATAAAAGGTTGACCGATTTCATGCGGCTGGTCGAAGGGTCTTGCGGTCTGCCGCGATGCCTGCAGGCCGCCCGTGACTGTTTTCAAGCCCGCGCGGGTGGCGAAATTGGTAGACGCACCAGGTTTAGGTCCTGACGGTAGCAATACCGTGCGGGTTCGAGTCCCGCCCCGCGCACCACTAACGAGAGAAATTCATATCATGGCTGTGACTGTAGAAACCCTTGAAAAGCTTGAGCGCAAGATGACGCTGACGCTCCCCGTCAACGTGATCCAGTCCGAAGTGGACTCGCGCCTGAAAAAGCTGGCGCGCACCGTGAAAATGGACGGCTTCCGCCCCGGCAAGGTGCCGATGAACGTGGTGGCACAGCGCTACGGCTATTCCGTGCACTATGAGGTGATGAACGACAAGGTGGGCGAGGCTTTTGCCACGGCCGCCAACGAGGCCAAACTTCGTGTCGCTGGCCAGCCCCGCATCACCGAAAAAGAGCAATCTGGCGAAGGCGAACTGGCCTTTGACGCGGTGTTTGAGGTCTACCCCGAAGTGCGGATCGGCGACCTGACCACGGCCGAAGTTGAAAAAATCACCGCTGAAGTCAGCGATGCGGCGATTGACAAGACCATCGACATCCTGCGCAAGCAGCGCCGTACTTTCGCGCAGCGCGCGATGGATGCCGCGGCCCAGGAGGGCGACCGCGTCACGGTGGACTTTGAGGGCAAGATTGACGGCGAGACCTTCTCGGGCGGCAAGGCCGAGGATTTCCAGTTCCTGGTCGGCGAAGGCCAGATGCTCAAGGAATTTGAGCAAGCCGTGCGCGGCATGAAGTCGGGCGAGAGCAAGACTTTCCCGCTGGCCTTCCCCGACGACTACCATGGCAAGGACGTGGCCGGCAAGACAGCTGACTTCATGGTCACGATCAAGAAGATCGAGGCAGCCCATCTGCCCGAGGTCAATGAGGCGCTCGCCAAGTCACTTGGTATCGAAGATGGCACGGTAGAAGCGCTGCGCGCAGACATCAGGAAGAATCTGGAGCGCGAAGTCAAGTTCCGTCTGCTGGCACGCAACAAGCAGGCGGTCATGGACGCCTTGGTTGCCAAGGCCGAGCTCGACCTGCCCAAGGCCAGCGTGCAGTCCGAGGTGGAGCGTCTGCTCGAAGGTGCGCGCGCCGAACTCAAGCAGCGCGGCATCAAGGACGCCGAAAAGGCACCGATTCCGGACGATGTGTTCCGGCCGCAGGCGGAGCGCCGCGTACGCTTGGGGCTGGTGGTGGCCGAACTGGTTCGCGCCAACGAACTGCACGCCAAGCCCGAGCAACTCAAGGCACACGTCGAAGAACTCGCCGCCAGTTATGAAAAGCCCGCCGAGGTGGTGCGCTGGTACCTCAGCGATAACCGCCGGATGGCCGAGGTTGAGGCGGTTGTGATCGAGAACAATGTGACCGACTTCGTACTGGCCAAGGCCAAGATCAGTGAAAAGACCGTCTCGTTCGATGAATTGATGGGTCAGCAAGGCTGATTGCAGCCGTCCCTTTGCATGACCTGACCGGGGCTTGGGCCGGACTTGCAGTCCGGTTGACAGGCCCCACCTTGTCTGGGGTAGTCTGTTTTTCGGTACAGTATTTGCATACGCAGGAGAAAAAATGAGCGCACTGGACATTCAAGGCCTTGGCATGGTGCCGATGGTCATCGAGCAATCAGGTCGCGGTGAGCGGTCCTACGACATCTATTCGCGCCTGCTCAAGGAGCGGGTGATTTTTCTTGTGGGTCCGGTCAACGACCAGACCGCCAATCTGGTCGTCGCCCAACTGCTTTTTCTCGAAAGCGAGAATCCCGAGAAGGACATTTCGTTCTACATCAACTCGCCTGGCGGCTCGGTGAGTGCCGGCATGGCCATCTACGACACGATGAATTTCATCAAGCCGGATGTGTCGACGCTGTGCACCGGTTTCGCCGCGAGCATGGGCGCCTTCCTGCTGGCGGCAGGCGCCAAGGGCAAGCGCTTTTCGTTGCCCAATTCCAAAATCATGATCCATCAGCCGTCGGGTGGAGCCCAGGGCCAGGCGACTGAAATCGAGATTTCGGCGCGCGAAATCCTCAAGACCCGTCAGCAACTGAACAAGATCCTGGCCGATTGCACGGGACAGCCGCTGGAGAAGATCGAGCGCGACACCGAGCGCGACTACTACCTCTCCGCTGAGGAGTCCAAGGAATACGGTCTGGTTGATCAAGTGATTTCGAAGCGTCCCTAACCCGTCATCTCTGAACGGGCCACGCGCTGAAGCGGCGTTTTCTTCGCAGAAGACGCCGTTTTTATTTGGTTATCATTCGGAACCCCTGTAACGAGGCACTGCCCACATGGCCGAAAAAAAAGGCTCTTCAACCGAAAAAACCCTGTACTGCTCTTTCTGCGGCAAGAGCCAGCACGAAGTGAAGAAGCTGATCGCCGGGCCTTCGGTATTCATCTGTGACGAGTGCATCGATCTGTGCAACGAGATCATCCGTGACGAACTGCCCGCAGTAACCGACGGGCGTGAGGCGCGTGGCGAATTGCCCACGCCCAGCGAGATCAAGGCCAACCTCGACAACTACGTGATCGGCCAGGAAAAAGCGAAACGCACACTCGCGGTCGCCGTCTACAACCACTACAAGCGCCTGCGGCACAAGGAAAAAGCCAAGAAAGACGATGTCGAACTGGCCAAGAGCAACATACTTCTGATCGGTCCGACCGGTTCCGGCAAGACCCTTCTGGCCCAGACCCTGGCGCGCATGCTCGACGTGCCCTTTGTGATGGCGGACGCCACCACGCTGACTGAGGCCGGTTATGTGGGCGAGGATGTCGAGAACATCGTTGCCAAGTTGCTGCAGAGCTGCAACTACGAGGTGGAGCGGGCGCAGCGCGGAATCGTCTATATCGACGAGATCGACAAGATCTCGCGCAAGTCCGACAACCCCTCGATCACGCGCGACGTGTCGGGCGAGGGTGTACAGCAGGCCTTGCTCAAGCTAATCGAAGGCACCATGGCCAGCGTGCCGCCGCAAGGCGGACGCAAGCATCCGAACCAGGATTTCCTGCAGGTGGACACGACCAATATCCTGTTCATTTGCGGCGGCGCCTTTGCCGGCCTGGAAAAAGTCATCGAGAACCGTACGGAGGCCTCGGGCATTGGGTTTGGTGCCATCGTCAAGAGCAAGAAGCAGCGCTCATTGACGGATGTGTTCAATGAGATCGAGCCGGAAGACCTGATCAAGTTCGGGCTGATTCCGGAACTCGTGGGCCGCATGCCCGTCATTGCTGCGCTGGCCGAGTTGAGCGAGGATGCGCTGGTGCAGATTCTCACCGAGCCCAAGAATGCACTGAGCAAGCAGTTCGGAAAGCTGCTCGCCATGGAAGGGGTTGATCTGGAAATCAGGCCTTCCGCGCTCAAGGCCATCGCCCGCAAGGCACTGGCGCGTAAAACTGGCGCGCGGGGTCTGCGTTCAATACTGGAGCAGGCCCTGATTGACACCATGTTTGATCTGCCCAACACCGCAAACGTCGAAAAAGTGGTGGTCGACGAGTCCACCATCGAGGAATGCAAGCCGCCGCTACTGGTGTACCGGGAAGCCGCGAAGAAGGCCTGAACCAGGCCCACGTTCTTGACGCTGCGTCGATGTTTCAACCCTGCCACTGCTCCGGGAACAGGGAAGGGTTGAAAATCCTGCCATGACAACCATATTCAACGGGTAACTCAAGGGACTGCCATGTCTGGACATATACCGCTTCCTGCAACCCCGATCGATCTTCCCCTGCTGCCACTTCGTGACGTGGTGGTGTTTCCGCACATGGTGATTCCGTTGTTTGTCGGGCGCCCCAAGAGCATCAAGGCCCTGGAGGCAGCGATGGAGGCGGAGCGGCGCATCATGCTCGTGGCCCAGAAGACCGCTGCCAAGGACGAGCCCGCTGTCACCGATATGTTCGAGGTCGGTTGCGTGTCCACCATCCTGCAGATGCTCAAGTTGCCTGATGGCACGGTGAAGGTGCTGGTCGAAGGCCAGCAGCGCGCCGCCGTCAACCGGATTGAGGATGGTGAATCTCATTTCATTGCCACCCTGACGCCGCTGGAGGCCGTTGCGGGTGATGACAAGGCCAGCGAAATCGAGGCACTTCGCCGCGCCGTGATGCAGCAGTTTGATCAGTACGTCAAACTCAACAAGAAAATTCCACCTGAAATCCTGACTTCCATTTCGAGCATTGACGATCCGGGGCGCCTGGCAGACACGATCGCCGCACACCTCCCGCTGAAACTGGAGAACAAACAGGTTGTACTTGACCTGGCGGATGTCAAGGCAAGGCTTGAAAACCTGTTCGAGCAACTCGAGCGCGAGGTCGAAATCCTGAATGTCGACAAGAAGATCCGCGGGCGGGTCAAGCGGCAGATGGAGAAGAACCAGCGGGACTTTTATCTCAACGAGCAGGTCAAGGCGATCCAGAAGGAACTCGGTGAAGGCGAGGAGGGCGCTGACATCGAGGAAATCGAGAAGAAGATCAAGGCGGCCAAGATGCCCGCGGAAGCGCGCAAGAAGGCCGAGGGCGAACTCAAGAAGCTCAAGCTGATGTCACCGATGTCCGCCGAGGCCACGGTGGTGCGCAACTACATCGATGTGCTGACCGGCCTGCCGTGGGCGAAAAAAACCAAGATCAAGCACGACCTGACGCACGCCGAGACCGTGCTGAACGAGGACCACTACGGACTGGACAAGGTGAAGGACCGGATTCTTGAATATCTTGCGGTTCAGCAACGCGTCGACAAACTCAAGGCACCGATCCTTTGCCTGGTGGGTCCCCCCGGCGTCGGCAAAACATCGCTGGGACAGTCGGTTGCCAAGGCCACCGGTCGCAAGTACGTCCGTATGGCCTTGGGGGGCATGCGTGACGAAGCCGAGATTCGCGGTCATCGCCGCACCTACATTGGCGCGATGCCGGGCAAGGTCCTGCAGAGCCTGAACAAGGTCGGCACGCGAAATCCCTTGTTTCTTCTCGATGAAATCGACAAGCTGGGAACGGATTTCCGCGGAGACCCTTCAAGCGCATTGCTTGAAGTGCTTGATCCGGAGCAGAACCACACGTTTGCAGACCATTATGTCGAAGTGGATTTTGATCTGTCGGACGTGATGTTCGTGGCCACGTCGAACTCCATGAACATTCCCACGGCGCTGCTGGACCGCATGGAGGTCATTCGCCTTTCTGGCTACACAGAGGATGAGAAGACGAATATTGCCATCAGGTACCTGCTGCCCAAGCAGTTGAAGAACAACGGCGTGAAGGCTGAGGAGTTGAAGGTCACCGACGAGGCGGTACGTGACATTGTTCGCTACTACACCCGAGAGGCTGGGGTGCGCTCGCTGGAGCGCGAGCTGTCCAAGATCTGCCGCAAGGTGGTCAAGGGGCTTTTGCTCAAGAAGATGACTGTGCAAGTGGTCGTATCGGCGGACAACCTGAATGACTTTCTGGGCGTGCGCAAATTTGCCTACGGCCTGGCCGAGAGCCAGAACCAGGTTGGGCAGGTGGTCGGACTGGCCTGGACCGAGGTGGGCGGTGATCTCCTGACGATCGAGGCGGCCACCATGCCTGGGAAGGGTGTCATTACCCGCACCGGCATGCTCGGTGATGTCATGAAGGAGTCCGTGGAAGCCGCACGCACCGTAGTGCGTAGCCGTTCCCGGCGCCTCGGCATCAAGGACGAGGTATTCGAGAAGCGCGATATTCACATCCACGTTCCTGATGGTGCGACGCCCAAGGACGGACCCAGCGCTGGGGCCGCGATGACGACCGCATTTGTTTCTGCATTGACGGGAATACCCGTGCGCGGCGACGTGGCGATGACCGGTGAGATCACTTTGCGCGGGGAGGTGACCGCAATTGGCGGGCTCAAGGAAAAACTGCTGGCGGCCTTGCGTGGCGGCATCAAGACGGTATTGATCCCGCAGGAAAACGTGAAAGATCTGCAGGAAATTCCCGAAAATGTGAAGAATGGCCTGGAGATCGTCCCGGTCAAGTGGATCGACCAGGTGTTGGACATTGCGCTGGAGCGAAAGCCGTTGCCCCTGCCTGACGACGAAGCGGGCGTCGTGGCCGCGGCGTCCGACGCCGGGCCGGGTGTCGCGGGAAGCGAATCAATCAAGCACTGATCAAATTTTCATTCTGTTGTCTCCATGGTTGAAAAAGTTAGGCTATAATTTGAGGCTTGCAACGGCATATTCGATCAGTCGATTTGTTCAGGCATTTGCGGGAATAGCTCAGTTGGTAGAGCGCAACCTTGCCAAGGTTGAGGTCGCGAGTTCGAATCTCGTTTCCCGCTCCAGATAACGGAAGATTCACCAACATCTTCTGCCCCAGAAGGGAAGCCAAGGCTTCCCTTTTTTGTCTGGTCAATTGCGGTAGATACTGGCGCGGTAGCAAAGCGGTTATGCACCGGATTGCAAATCCGTGTAGGTCGGTTCGACTCCGGCCCGCGCCTCCAAAACGACAGCCCTGCCAACGTCCGCGTTGGCAGGGCTGTCTGCTTTACGAAACGAAAACAGCGACCTGCGACAATTGACATACTGCCTCGATGGTGAAATTGGTAGACACAGCAGACTTAAAATCTGCCGTCCTTTACCGGACGTACCGGTTCGATTCCGGTTCGAGGCACCACCGAAACAGAGTTGACCATGACACACTACACCCCCCCCTTCGAGATTCATGTGCATGGCGATGTGCGCCTGCGGCCTGATGTGGGATTTGATGCCCTCCAGGACGCCCTGAAACCCCTGTGGAAATATGCTGGCGCGCGATCGCTGGCCGATGGCGCGGCCAGTGCGTTCGAGGACGAGCCGGGCATCCGCTTTGACGCTCCCGCTCACATGCTGCAGATGTGCTGGACGGTCACCGGCGACGAGGACTTCCGTCAGGCGCTGGACGAAATGTGCATGAGCCTCAACGAACTGGCCGATACCGGCGCGCCGATCGAGGTGACCTTCTACGACACCGAATTCGACGAGGAGGACGGCGACCATAGCGAGGAATCCCGCGACGACTTCGTGATGCTCTTTGTTGGGCCTACCCCTGCGGCCATCATGCAGGCGCAGCGCGACTTGCTGGTCGAGGACGTGGTGGCGCTGATGGAACGCCACTTCGATGGCGCGGAGCTGGGCGGCGTGGTGGGTGAAATCGACAAGCTTTTCACCCAGCGCTTCGATGCGCTGGTCAATTCGCTGGAACTGGGCAGGCCACCGCGTGGCCCGGGTGGCTCCGGCCACGGGGGCGGCGGGCGCCGGCCGCGTCACCTGCATTGATCGACCGGTTTCTCAGGCGTCGTGTGGCATGGTCGTCGCGGCATGCAGCGGCCCGGCGACCACGGTGCAGTGCGCGATGAATCCGCTGAAGTACCTGCTGGCCTATCCCGCCGATCTGCAGGCACAGGTCAGAAGGATCATGGAAGCCAAGGGACTGGCCGCTTTTCTTCGCGACAAGTACCCCGTCGCGCATGGCATTCGCAGCGATCGCGCGCTTTTCCAGTATGTCAGCGGGCTCAAGGGTGAATACTTGCGGAATGCCGAACCGGTGGACAAGGTGCTGTTCGACAGCAAGATTCACGCCGTCAAGCATGCGCTGGGCCTGCACACCGCGCACTCAAGGGTGCAGGGCAGCCGCCTCAAGGCCAGCCACGAGATCCGGATCGCGTCGGTTTTCAAGGATTCGCCTCCGGAGTTCCTGCGCATGATCGCCGTGCATGAACTCGCGCACCTCAAGGAGCGCCAGCACGACAAGGCGTTTTACAAGCTGTGCAGCCACATGGATCCCGAATACCACCAACTTGAATTTGACGTCCGGCTGTACCTGACCCACCTCGACCTCTCCGGTGAGCGGCTTTGGGCTGGCGACGGGTCACGCAATACTACTGAATAGATAGCTATGGATGACCCGATGACGCTGGGTTCATGCCAATTTTCCTTGAAATTCAGTGTGTTGCGTGCACCGGGACGGCCAATCCGAGCCAGCGTTGCGCCGCAGCCTTCAATGCTGCCGGAGCGCCGGAACTGACCAAGGTCAGGTGTCCGGTGGGCTTGCAGCTCACTGCTGGGGCGTCCGCGTTCTGCAGTGGGATGTGACTCGTCATCAGTAACTGGCGCGTGTGGCGGGCAACGGGCTCTCCGGTGTCGATGAACTGAATAGCGGGGCCCAGCAGGGCGCGCAGGTATTCTTTGGCGAACGGGTAATGGGTGCAGCCGAGCACCAGCGTGTCGATCTGCCCGGGTTTCAAGCCGAATCGGCCTATTCCCATCGTGTATTGGCCACAGAGAGCTATGATTTTTGCGGCTTCCTGACGCTCTATCGCGTCCGCAAGACCGTCACAAGGCTGAACAGTGAATTCGGCCAGGCCCGACAGCGAGGCCAGCAGCGCCGCGAATTTGGCGCTGCCCAGCGTGCCGCGCGTGGCCAGCACGCCAATGCGTCCGGTGCGGGTCAGTCCCACCGCCGGCTTGAGGGCAGGCTCCACCCCGATGATCGGCAGGTTGGGGTGCTCTGCGCGCAGCAGGTGTACGGCGGCGGCGGTGGCCGTGTTGCAGGCGATGACCAGCGCCTTGATACCATGTTCAGCACGAAGTTGCGCCGTGATCGCGCGCGAGCGGGCGATCACATGGGCTTCGTCCCGCTCGCCATAGGGCGCATGGCCGCTGTCGGCGAAATAGACGAAATGTTCGTGCGGCAATTCGGCGCGCAATGCGCGCAGGATGCTCAAGCCCCCGACGCCGCTGTCGAAGACGCCGATGGGCCGGCCCGCGCGCACGGCATCACACGCCGTTGCTATCAAGCGCCGGTGACGCTGATGCCCTTGAATTCGCCGGTCGCGATGCGCTTTTGCCACTCTGCCGGGCCGGTGATATGAGCGCTGGTGCCACCGGCATCCACCGCCACGGTGACCGGCATGTCGACCACGTCGAATTCGTAGATGGCTTCCATCCCCAGGTCGGCAAAACCCACGACCTTGGCGGTCTTGATGGCCTTGGATACCAGGTAGGCGGCGCCGCCTACGGCCATCAGGTAGGCCGACTTGTGCTTCTTGATCGCCTCGATGGCCACCGGGCCGCGCTCGGCCTTGCCGATCATCGCGATCAGGCCGGTTTCGGCGAGCATCATTTCGGTGAAGCCGTCCATGCGGGTGGAGGTGGTGGGGCCGGCCGGGCCGACAGCCTCATCGCGCACCGGGTCCACCGGGCCGACGTAGTAGATCACCCGGTTGGTGAAGTCCACCGGCAGTTTCTCGCCCTTGGCCAGCATGTCCTTGATGCGCTTGTGCGCGGCGTCGCGCCCGGTCAGCATCTTGCCGTTCAGCAGCAGGGTGTCACCGGGCTTCCAGCTGGCCACTTCGGCCGGTGTCAGGGCGTTCAGATCGACCTTTTTGCTCTTGACGTAGTCAGGAGTCCAGGCCACATCGGGCCAGGTGTCCAGCGAGGGCGGCGTCAGGTAGACCGGGCCGCTGCCATCCAGCACGAAGTGGGCGTGGCGCGTGGCGGCGCAGTTCGGGATCATGGCAATCGGTTTGCTGGCGGCGTGCGTCGGGTACATCTTGATCTTGACGTCCAGCACGGTGGTCAGGCCGCCCAGGCCCTGCGCGCCGATGCCCAGGGCGTTGACCTTCTCGAACAGCTCCAGGCGGAGTTTTTCAATGCTGGAGAGTTCAGCGCCGCTGGCCGCTTTGGCCTGCAGTTCGTACATGTCCAGGTGGTCCATCAGGCTTTCCTTGGCCATCAGCACCGCCTTCTCGGCCGTGCCGCCGATGCCGATGCCCAGCATGCCCGGCGGGCACCAGCCGGCACCCATGGTGGGCACCGTTTTCAGGACCCAGTCCACCACCGAATCGCCAGGGTTCAGCATGTACATCTTGCTCTTGTTCTCGCTGCCGCCGCCCTTGGCGGCCACGGTGACTTCCACGGTGTTGCCCGGTACGATTTCGGTGAAGATCACGGCGGGTGTGTTGTCCTTGGTGTTCTTGCGCAGGAACTCGGGGTCGTCCACGACCGAAGCGCGCAAGGTGTTGGCCGGATCGTTGTAGCCGCGGCGCACGCCTTCGTTGATGGCATCGTCCAGGCTCCCGGTAAAGCCTTCCCAGCGCACGTCCATGCCGACCTTCAGGAACACGTTGACGATGCCGGTGTCCTGGCAGATCGGGCGGTGGCCGGTGGCGCTCATCTTGCTGTTGGTCAGGATCTGCGCGATCGCGTCCTTGGCGGCCGGACTCTGTTCGCGCTCATAGGCGCGGGCCAGATGGGCGATGTAGTCGGCCGGGTGGTAGTAGCTGATGTATTGCAGCGCGGCGGCAACGGATTCGGTCAGGTCGGCTTGCTGGATGCTCGTGGTCATGGTGCTGGGCGTGTGGGAGGAACGGAACCCCGTCATGGCAGATGCAGGTATTTCCGCGTTTGCCGCGCAGGGCGCAAACCGGCATTTTGACAGCACCGGCCAGGCGTTTGGCTGACGCCGGGCCCGAAACGCTGTCTCAGGGCGGCCCGGCGCGCTCCGGCACAGCGTCCCCCGGCTCGGTGGCCTTGCCCGAGATGCGCAGATGCAGCGCAGCCTGCGCCATCAGGTTGGCCGAAACCGGCGCGGTCACGAAGACGAACAGCGTGATCAGCAGTTCGGCAAAGCCAGCGCGTCCCTCGGCGGCCGACACCAGCATGCTGGCCAGTAGCGCCCCCCCGACGCCCAGCGTGGACGCCTTGGTCGGTGCGTGCAGGCGCATGAAGAAGTCGGGAAGGCGCACCAGGCCGACCGCACCGACGAGCAGAAAAAATGCAGACACCAGTAGCAAACCGGCGGCCAGCCATTCGATCAGGGGATGCAGTGTCATGGCGATTTCCTTGCGTTCATTCGATGGCGTCGCCGCGTGTCAGGTAGCGCGCCAGCGCCACCGTCGAGACAAAGCCCAGCATGGCGACGACCAGCGCCGCTTCGAACAGGATCGGCGTGTGCAGGCGGATGCCGAGCAGCACGATCAGCGCCACCGCATTCAGGTACAGCGTGTCGATGGCCAGCAGGCGATCCACCACGTGCGGTCCACGGATCAGACGCCATCCGCACAACACCATCGCCAGCGAGATGGCGCCCGCCGCGATGTCGAGTGCCAGGGCGAGGATGCTGGTGCTCATGCTTGACCCCCCTTGTCGTCCGGTGACTGTCTGAAGATGACCATCAGCGCGGCCTCGTAGCGTGATTTGATATCGACGGCCATTTGTGCCGGATCGGCGCAATCGAGCGCGTGAACCAGAATTCGGCGGCGCGATTCGTCCACGGTGCACGACACCGTGCCCGGCGTGGTGGTGATGATCGCGGCCAGCAGCGAAATGGCCGTGGGGTGCTGCAGCTCCAGCGGGACAGGAACCCAGGCCGGTCGCAGCTTGCGCATCGGACCGAGCACCAGGCGGGCCACGGTGATGTTCGACGTCACGATGTCGGCAAGCACCACGGCCGTCAGGCGTAGCGCGGGCCCCACAAGAATCGGGGTGGACGGTGGCAGGAAGCCATGCAGCATGCGCGGAACGACCAGGCCGATCGCGAGGGCGGAAAGCAGGTGCGCGGGGGCCAGCGATTGCTGCAGCAGCAGCCAGCTCATCCCCAATAGGACCGACAGCCAGCGGTGGGCGAACCAGGGCGCTTTCTTCATGGCGAGCCTCCCTTGCCAGGGAGCACGACTTCACCTTCGCCCGCCTTGTACCTTCGGGTCGTTTGTGCGGACTCGCCACCGAGCGGACCCAGCACGGCCCTGGCGTAGCTGGCATGGTCGGCCAGCTGGCTGGCCGCCGCGTCGGTGTAGCGCTTCATGGGCGACGCAGCAACGGCGAGCACCAGACTGAGACCCAGCAGGCTCAGCGTGGCCAGGGTCAACTTCGTGCTGCCGCCGGCGCGGCTTGAATGGCTGTCTTGCGCCAGGACGCTCCAGAAGAGGATGGAGCCCGCACGGGCCAGGCCGATCAGGGTCAGGAATCCACCCAGGAGAACCACAGTCCAGACCCAGGCCTGGGCCGGTGTGGGTGCGGAGCTCTCCAGGATCATCAGCTTGCCCATGAAACCTGGCAGCGGCGGCAGGCCCGCCGCGGAGGCCGCGCCCAGCAGCGTCATGAGGCCCAGCAGCACAGGCTGTGCCACCGGCGCAGCCGGCTGAAGGCGATCCTCGGCATCACCGCGCTGGGAAGCGACCAGTTCCACCAGCAGGAAGAGGGCGGCCATGACCAGCGTGCTGTGAACCATGTAGTACAGCGCTGCAGACATCGCCTGGGGGGTGAACAAGCCCACACCGGCCAGAATGGTGCCGACCGAGGCCACCGTCAGGTACGACACCAGACGGGCCAGTGTGTGCGCGGCCAGCGCGCCCAGGACGCCCAGTGCGATGGTGACCAGTGCCACCGGAAGCAACCAAGGTTCGGCGGCCAGCGCTGCGTGTCCTGCGCCGCTGTCCAGGATCACGGCATGCACCCGAATGATGCTGTACACGCCGACCTTCGTCATGATGGCGAACAGCGCGGCCACCGGCGCGCAGGCGGCCGCGTAGGTGCCGGGCAGCCACAGGTACAAGGGTACGATGGCCGCCTTCAGGCCGAACACCACCAGCAGGATCAGTGCGCCGGCTTTGAGCAGAACCGCCTCCTGCGCGCCCAGCTTGCCCACCCGCAGGGCGAGGTCTGCCATGTTCAGGGTGCCGGTCACGCCATAGATGACGGCCAGGCCCACCAGAAACAGGGCCGAGGCCGCCAGATTCAGCACCACGAAATGCAGCCCTGCCCTGAAGCGGGCGCGTCCCTGCCCATGCACCAGCAGCACGTAGGAGGCGATGAGCAGGACCTCGAAGAACACAAACAGGTTGAACAGGTCGCCCGTGACAAAAGCGCCCGACAGGCCCATGAGCTGGAAGTGGAAGAGGGCATGGAAATGCCGTCCATGGGCATCCCAGCCGCCGGTGGCGTACCACAGCACGGGCACGGCGATGGTCCAGGTCAATGCCAGCATCAACGCGCTCAGGCGGTCGACCACCAGCACGATGCCGAAGGGCGCGGGCCAGGCGCCCAGCGGATACACCGTCAACGTGCCGCCGGCGGCCTCCAGCATCAGGCGCCAGGCCAGCAGCGCCCCGAAGATGACGGAGGTCAGGCTTACCATGCGCCTGCGTTTCAGCAGGCTTCCGCCATGATTGGCCTGGCCGCCGGCATCGCCCATCAGCAGCAGGGCGGCGGCCGTGAACAGCGGCAGCAGAACCGGCAACACCGGAAGGTGCGCCTGAAAGAAGGTGCCCACCACTTCACTCAGGTTCATGGGGAGCCGCTCCCGTGGGGCCCGTCGCTGCTCGCCGGCTCATGGCCATCCACATGGTCCGTGTCCGTCTCGTGGCGGCTTCGCAGCGCAAGTTCAATGACAAAGCCCGTCGTGGCAAATCCGATCACGATGGCGGTGAGCACCAGCGCCTGCGGCAGGGGGTCGGCCACGCGCCCGTGCGTCGACAGGATCGGCGCGGCATCCTGCCACAGCCGACCCATGGCAAAAATGAAGACGTTCACGGCGTAGCCCAGCAGGCTCAGGCCCAGCACCACCGGCCAGGTGCGCCCGCGAAGCAGCAGGTAGATGCCGGTGGCGCTGACCACGCCAATGCCGCTGGCGACGAGGAATTCCATACTCACTCGTTAACCTCCGTGCTGCGCACTGCGGTGCTATTCGCCTTGGGATCGGCCCGGCGGCTCATGACCGCTCTGCCTCGATGGGCTGGGCCTGGGCAAGGAAGCCGGGCGCCCGTGTGACCGTTCCCAGGGTGGACAGTGTCAGCAGGGTGGAGCCGACGACCGTGATGTACACGCCCAGGTCAAACAGGGCGGCCGTGGCCAGAGGGAGTTCGCCCAGCACCGGCAAGGTCGGATAGCCGTGGGCGCTGGTCAGGAAAGGCTGGCCAAACAAGAAAGCGCCGGCACCGGTGAGTCCCGCGACACCTAGGCCGGCGCCAATCCAGCGCACAAAGCGCCGTCCGCCCTGTGCCCGCAGCACCGCTTCGGCGCGTGATTGACCCAGCGCCATGTACTGCAGCACCAGCGCCACCGCGGTGATCAGGCCGGCAATGAAGCCGCCGCCTGGCAGGTTGTGCCCGCGCATGAAGATGTAGAGAGTGACCACCATCGCAAGTGGCAACACGACGCGGGCGGCCACGCGCAGCATCAGCGGCGGCGCGGCGAACGTCCAGGGCCGGCCGCCTTCGTCGGTGGCCGGGCGTCGCGTGCGCATGCCGTCCATCAGGGCCAGCACGCCGATGGCTGCAATGGCCAGCACGGTGATCTCGCCGAACGTGTCATAGCCCCGGAAATCCACCAGGATCACGTTCACCACATTGGTGCCGCCGCCCGCCACCGCGGACTGGTTCAGGAAGTACCAGGCAATGCTGTCATGGTCGCGCGTGAGCATGACCCACGCCAGCCACGCCATGCCGGCGCCCCCGGCCAGCGCCAGCGTGGCGTCGCGCGTGTGGCGTGCGACGGAGGATTCGCGCGGCGTCTGGCGGGGCAGCAGGGCCAGCCCCATGAGCAGCAGGACGGTGGAGACGACCTCGACGCTCAGTTGGGTGAGCGCCAGGTCCGGTGCCGAAAATCCCAGGAAGGCCAGCGAAGTGACCAGTCCGACCACGCCGACCATCACCACCGACAGGAAGCGCTCATGGTGGCGCAGCGCCAGCCAGGCGCAAGCCGCCAGCAACAGGGCCCATGCCACCAGCGCCGGCAGCGATACTGGCAGCAGGGCGCGAGCGCCGGTACCAGGGGCTGCACCTGACAGCACGGTCGCCAGAACCATACCCAGGGTGGCGATCAGCATCCAGGCGAGATAGCGTTGCAGCGAACCGCTTTCCAGCAGGCCCGTGAGGCGCCCGGCCCGGCCAAGGAGAATGTCGACGCCGCGGGTGAAGATGTTCAGCCCGGTCAGGCCGCCAAACCAGCGCTCTGACGAAATGCGGTGCAGGCGACTACCGCGGGCCAGCAAAAAGTAGAGGGCAGCGCCGGCCGCAAGTGCCATCACGCTCATCAGCAGCGGCAGGTTCAGGCCGTGCCACAGCGACAGGTGGTAGGGCGGCGGGGCATGGCCCAACATGGCCGTGGCAGCCACCAGCACCATCGGGCCGAAAGTCAGCGCGGGCATGATGCCCACCACCACACAGAGTATCGCCAGCAAGGCCACCGGCGCCCTCATGCCGGCCGGAGGTTCATGCGGATGCGCACCCTGAGGCAGATCCCTGGGCGGGCCGTTGAAGAAGACGTCGTGCACCAGGCGCACCGAATAGGCCACGCTGCACAGCGCGCCCAGCGTGGCGATGGCCGGCACCAGCCAGCGCCAGCCGCCCGCCTGTGCGAAATTCACCGTCTCGGTCAGGGCCATTTCCTTGGACACGAAGCCATTGAACAGCGGCACGCCAGCCATGGCCGCCGCCGTCGCCATGGCCAGCGTTGCCGTCCAGGGCATGGCCCTCCACAGGCCGCCCAGTTTGCGCATGTCGCGCGTGCCGGCTTCATGGTCCACGATGCCGGCGGTCATGAACAGGGCCGCCTTGAAGCAGGCGTGATTCATGATGTGAAATATGGCGGTGACCGCTGCCAGCGGCGAGCCAAGGCCAATCATGAACGTCACCGACCCCAGGTGGCTGATGGTGGAATACGCGAGCAGGCCCTTCAGATCGTGCTTGAACAGCGCAATAAAGGCGGCAAAAACCATGGTGAACAGCCCGGTGGCCGTCACGAGGGTCATGAACAACTCCGTGCCCCCGATCACCGGCGTCATGCGGGCCATCACGAACAGCCCGGCCTTGACCATGGTGGCCGAATGAAGATAGGCCGAGACCGGCGTGGGCGCGGCCATGGCCTGTGGCAGCCAGAAATGAAACGGAAACTGTGCGCTCTTGGTGAAGCAGCCGACCAGGATCAGCAGCAGCGCGGCGGGGTAGCGCGCATCGGCGCGAATCATGCGGCCCTGATCGAGCATCTGGCTGATCTCGTAGGTGCCGGCAATCTGGCCCAGCAGCACAAAGCCGCCCAGCATCGCCAGGCCACCGCCACCAGTGATGGCCAGCGCCATCCTTGCGCCCGCGCGCGCATCGGCGCGATGGCTCCAGTAGCCGACCAGAAGGAACGAAGAAATGCTGGTCAGTTCCCAGAACACAATCATCAGCAGCAGGTTGTCCGACAGCACGATGCCCAGCATCGCGGCCATGAACAGCATCAGGGTGCTGAAGAACTTGCCGGCCGGGTCATCCTTGCCCAGGTAAAAGTGGGCGTACAGGATGATCAGCAGGCCAATGCCCGTGATCATCAGCGCGAACAGCAAGGACAGCCCGTCCAGCCGCAGACCCAGGTTCAGGCCGATTTCGGGCACCCAGGGCCAGAAGCTGCGAAGCACCTCGCCGCCGAGCACGGCCGGCGCGTGGGCCAGCAGCAGGCCGAGCGCCGACACCGTGACCGCCGCGGCCAGCCACGCAGTCCGCTCGCGATGGCCCGGCCCACGCCGTGCGCCCGACCAGCCGGTCAGGACAGTGCCCGCAAGCAGCGGCAGGAGGACGATCAGGAGCAGCACGAAGGGTCTAAGGACAAACGGTTCAGTTTAGGCTGGGGCGACAATTCCGTCCGGCCATGGGGAAATGGCCGGGTGCCGGTGCATCCTGCGCAGCGTCGTCGTTCAGGCCGGGTCGGTTCTGTGCGCTGACCGCGCAGGTCAATGCTCCCCAGCCTTGCCGTGCTGCATCAGGCGGTCGGTCAGGGCAATGGCCAGGGCGCTGAGCAGGAACACGCTGTGGATGATGGTTTGCCACATCAGCACCTTGACGTCGTAGTTTGCAGCGTTGATGAAGGTTTTCAGCAGGTGGATCGAGCTGATGCCGATGATGGCGGTGGCCAGCTTGACCTTGAGCACCGAGGCGTTGACATGGCTCAGCCATTCCGGCTGGTCGGGGTGGCCCTCCAGGTCCATGCGGCTGACGAAGGTCTCGTAGCCGCCCACGATGACCATGATCAGCAGGTTGGAGATCATGACCACGTCGATCAGAGCCAGCACCACGAGCATGATGATGGTTTCGTTCAAAGAGGTGATCTGGACGTCGGACTTGTAGCCGATGCTGGTGACCAGGGCCTGCAGGGCGGTCTGGCTGCCGAAGACGGCCTCAAGCAAGTGCACCAGTTCAACCCAGAAATGAAAGACGTACACGCCCTGGGCGAGGATCAGTCCCAGGTACAGCGGCAGTTGCAGCCAACGGCTGCCGAAAATTAGCCTGGGGACGGGGCGCATCGGAGGAGTCTTGCTGGGTGTTGGTTCGGTCATGATGCGATGGCGGGGGCGTTGTGAAGTTTCCGGATTGTAGGGGGGCTGGCTGACGGCCAGACGGGTCGAGCTATTTGTAATCTTGGAGACAGTCAGTACCTTGTAAGAGCAAAACCAGACATTACTTTTCGATTTCCGCCGTCATTCGTCAAATTCTCAGGAGACAAGCCCATGAGTTCCTCTACCGCAGGTGATTCCAGCCCGACCGAAACCCACGTCTATTTGCCCAGCGATGCGTTTGTCAAGAACGCCACCATTTCGGGCATGCCCGCCTATGAGGCGCTGTGCAAGGAAGCCGAGGCCGACTATGAAGGCTACTGGGGCCGCCTGGCGCGCGAACTGCTGAGCTGGAAGACGCCGTTCACCCAGGTGCTCGACGAGAGCAATGCCCCCTTCTTCAAATGGTTTGCGGATGGCACGCTGAACGCGTCCTACAACTGCCTGGACCGCAACGTGGAGCGGGGCCTGGGCGACAAGACGGCCGTCATCTTCGAGGCTGACGGCGGAGAGGTCACCCGCGCCACTTACAGCGAACTTCTGGCCAAGACTTGCCAGATCGCCAACGGCCTGAAATCGCTGGGCATTGGCAAGGGCGACCGGGTCGTCATCTACATCTCGATGTCGATCGACGGCGTGGCCGCCATGCAGGCCTGTGCGCGCATCGGCGCCACACACTCGGTGGTGTTTGGCGGTTTCTCGGCCCAGTCCCTGCGTGACCGGATCGAGGACACCGGCGCCAAGGCCGTGATCACGGCCGATCACCAGGTTCGTGGCGGCAAGCAACTGCCGCTCAAGTCCATCGTTGACGAAGCGCTGGCGCTGGGCGGCTGCGATTCCATCGGCAGCGTGCTGGTGGTCAAGCGCAGCGGCGCCGACATCGCCATGACGGCTGGGCGCGACCTGTGGATGCACGACCTGGTGGCGAACCAGCCCGTGACCTGCGAGCCGGAATGGGTCGAGGCCGAGCATCCCCTGTTCCTGCTCTACACCTCTGGTTCCACCGGCAAGCCCAAGGGCGTGCAACACTCCACCGGCGGCTACCTGCTGCATGCGGCGCTGACCACCAAGTGGACCTTCGACCTGAAGGCCGACGATGTGTTCTGGTGCACGGCCGACATCGGCTGGGTCACGGGCCACACCTACATCACCTACGGCCCGCTGGCGCTGGGCGGCACCGAGATCGTTTTCGAGGGCGTGCCGACCTACCCGGACGCCGGGCGCTTCTGGAAAATGATCGAGCGTCACAAGTGCACCATCTTTTACACCGCGCCGACCGCCATCCGTTCCTTGATCAAGGCTGCCGAGGCCAACGACGCCGTGCACCCCAAGAGCTACGATCTGAGCAGCCTGCGGCTGCTCGGCTCGGTGGGCGAGCCCATCAATCCGGCGGCCTGGGAGTGGTACTACAAGCATGTGGGCGGCAGCCGATGCCCGATTGCCGACACCTTCTGGCAGACCGAGACCGGCGGCCACATGATCACGCCGCTGCCGGGCGCCACGCCCATGGTGCCGGGCTCGTGCACGCTGCCGTTTCCCGGCATCCAGGCCGCGATCGTGGACGAAACCGGCAAGGACGTGCCGAACGGGCAGGGCGGCATCCTGGTCGTCAAGCGGCCGTGGCCGTCGATGATCCGCAACATCTGGGGTGACCCGGATCGCTTCAAGAAGAGCTACTACCCTGAAGATTTCAAAGGCAAGTATTACCTGGCCGGCGACGGCGCGATCCGCGACGTCAAGACGGGCTACTTCACCATCACCGGCCGCATCGATGACGTGCTGAACGTGTCCGGCCACCGCATGGGCACTATGGAGATCGAGTCCGCGCTGGTCAGCTGCACCGAACTGGTCGCGGAAGCCGCGGTGGTCGGCCGTCCCGATGACACCACTGGAGAGGCTGTCTGCGCCTTCGTCGTGCTCAAGCGACCGCTACCGACCGGCGACGAAGGCAAGGCCATTGCCAAGCAGTTGCGTGACCACGTGGGCAAGGAGATCGGTCCGATCGCCAAGCCCAAGGACATCCGCTTCGGCGAGAACCTGCCCAAGACGCGTTCCGGCAAGATCATGCGTCGCCTGCTGCGCTCCATCGCCAAGGGCGAGGCCATCACGCAGGACACCAGCACGCTGGAAAACCCGGCGATCCTGGACCAGCTGGGTCAGGCGTACTGAGCCAGCCGATTGGAGCGGAGCCACGACGAGATGGCCTCGCGCTCCCGGAGCGGATGGGTGTTGCCGTGCATCGCCCAACCCGCAAAAAAAGCCCGCTGATCAGCGGGCTTTTTTCCTGAGGCGAGCAAGCCTATTTCAGTGACATTACCCAGGCAGCCAGCTTCTTGGCTTCGGCGTCGTTAACCTGTGCGTTCGCCGGCATGGGAACCGGGCCCCAAACGCCAGAGCCGCCTTTCATGATTTTGGCCGCCAGCTTGTCAACCGCCGCCTTGTCACTCGCGTATTTGGCCGCCACGTCCTTGTAGGCGGGTCCGACGAGTTTCTTGTCCAGTGCGTGGCAAGCCATGCAGTTCTTGGATGTCGCCAGCGCCTGATCGGCAAATGCGGGTGCTGCCAGAGTCAGGGCAGCCGTCATCGCCAGCAGAACTCGTTTCATCGTTTTTCCTTGCAGAGTAAGTTACAGTCAAACAACGCGAGAGTAGAGAAACCGGTTGACCTCGTCCTCAAAGGTGTCGACCCCTGATCTGGAGCATGTGATGTATTTCCTTGGAATTGGACTGGTCTTGCTGTTGCTGAAGTACCTCGAGATAGGCCCCGTGGCCGCCTGGAGCTGGATCGCGGTGCTATCACCTTTCGCATTGGCGGTCGTCTGGTGGACCTGGGTCGACTGGAGCGGCCACGCAAAGAAAACAGAAATGGACAAACTGGACAAGCGCAAGCAGGAGCGTATCGACAAGCAACGTACGGCAATGGGGCTGCCGTCCAAGAAGCGCTGACGCCAGTTCTGGCGCAGGCACTCAGTACGCTGGCCTGGCGTTGTCCATTTCGCGACGGGATCAATAGTCGTCCAGCACAGCGCCCTTGCTGGCGCTGGCCGCGTTGAAGGCGAATTTCGCCTGCACGCCCCGGGTGTAGCGCGGTGCCGGTGCGGTCCAGGCGGCGCGGCGCTTCTCGATCTCGGCTTCGGACACGTTGAGCTCAAGCTTCAACTGGTGGGAGTCAATCGTGATGGTGTCGCCTTCGTGCACAAAGGCAATCGTGCCACCCGCTGCCGCCTCGGGCGCGACGTGGCCGACCACCATGCCCCAGGTGCCGCCTGAGAAACGACCGTCGGTGATCAGGCCGACGCTCTCGCCGAGGCCCTGGCCAACCAGCGCTCCTGTGGGGGCCAGCATCTCGGGCATGCCCGGGCCGCCCTTGGGGCCCAAGTAGCGCAGCACCATCACGTCGCCGGCAACGATCTTGTTGTCCAGGATGGCTTTCAGTGCCGACTGCTCGTCGTCGAAGACGCGGGCCGGGCCCGTCATCACCGGGTTTTTCAGGCCGGTGATTTTGGCGACGCAGCCCTCGGGGCTCAGATTGCCTTTCAGGATCGCCAGGTGGCCCTGGGCGTACATCGGGTTGCTGATCGGGCGGATCACGTCCTGGTCGGCGCGCGGGGTGTCGGGAATGTCCTTCAACACTTCGGCAATCGTCTGGCCGGTGATGGTGATGCAGTCGCCGTGCAGCAGGCCGGCGTTCAGCAGGATCTTCATGACCTGGGGAATGCCGCCGGCGCGGTGCAGGTCCACAGCCAGGTACTTGCCGCTGGGCTTCAGGTCGCATAACACCGGGGTTTTCTGGCGCACGCGCTCGAAGTCGTCAATTGTCCACTCCACCTCAGCGGCGTGGGCAATCGCCAGGAAGTGCAGAACCGCGTTGGTCGAGCCGCCGGTGGCCATGATCACTGCCACGGCATTTTCGATGGACTTGCGCGTCACGATGTCGCGCGGCTTGATGTCTTTGCGGATCGCCTCGATCAATACCTTGGCCGATTCCTTCGCCGAATTCAGCTTCTCGTCGTGCGGGTTGGCCATGGTGCTTGAGTAGATCAGCGACACGCCCAGGGCCTCGAAGGCCGAAGACATGGTGTTGGCGGTGTACATGCCGCCGCAACTGCCGGTGCCGGGCACGGCGCGCTGCTCGATCTCGCGCAGGTCGAAGTCGCTCAGCTTGCCTGCGGCGTTCTGGCCCACGGCCTCGAAGACGCTGACGATGTTCAGGTCCTGGCCCTTGTAGTGGCCGGGCAGGATGGTGCCGCCATAGACGTAGATCGCGGGCACGTTGGCGCGCAGCATGCCCATCAGGCCGCCAGGCATGTTCTTGTCGCAGCCGCCGATCACGACCACGCCGTCCATCCACTGGCCCTGCACGCAGGTCTCCACGCAGTCCGAGATCACTTCGCGGCTGACCAGCGAGTACTTCATGCCTTCGGTGCCCATGGCCATGCCGTCCGAGATGGTCGGCGTGCCGAACACCTGGGCATTGCCGCCGGCTTCCTCGATGCCGGCAATCGCGGCGTCCGCCAGCTTTTGCAGGCCTGAATTGCAGGGCGTGATGGTGCTGTGGCCGTTGGCCACGCCGACCATGGGCTTGACGAAATCGCCTTCCTCGTAGCCCATGGCGTAGTACATCGAACGGTTGGGCGCGCGCGACTTGCCCTGCGTGATGTTCTGGCTGCGCGGGTTCATCGGGGTGATGGGAATCACTTTGCTGTCGGCCATGTCGGGTCTCCGGGTGTTCGGTCTGGGAAATTCAACCGCGAGTATGCGCCGGCCGTACTCATCTTTCCAATCTATTATTGGCGGTGCATTAATACATTCTGGATATGACCAAGCCGCGTGACGAAGCCCGCATCGAATTGCGACAATGGCGCCAGTTCCTTGCTGTCGCGGAGGAACTCCACTTTGGCCGCGCGGCGCAGCGCATTCACATGACCCAGCCCCCACTGACCCAGGCCATCGCCGGGCTGGAGGCGGCGCTGGGTGTGCGCCTTTTCGATCGCACCAAGCGCATCGTGCAGCTTACGCCGGCTGGAAGCGCCTTGCTGGCGCCCGTGCGGGACCTGCTGGCGCGCGCGCAGGCGCTGCCAGCCCATGCGCGCGCGGCGGCTGCAGGCGAGGTGGGGACCTTGCGGCTGGCGTTTGTCTCCACCGTGGGCTTTGCGCTGTTGCCGCAGTGGGTTCGCGCGTTCCGTGATCGCTGTCCCGGTGTGCGACTGGAGTTGATCGAAGCCACCGGTGATGTGCAATTGCAGGCCCTGCAACGTGGCGAAATCGATGCGGGCTTCATGTTGCACTCGCCGGGCTTTGCGCCACCGGGTCTGGCGCACCTGTTGATTGCGCCCGAGCCACTGGTGCTGGCACTGCCCGAGCAACATCCCATGGCCGCGCAAGCGCGCTTGAACCTGAAGGATGTGCTGGCCGAGCCACTGGTGATCTTTCCCCGGCGCATCGTGCCTTCGCTGTACGACGCGATCTTTGGCCTGTACCACGCGGCCGGACAGTCGCCCCAGGTGGCCCAGGAGGCGATCCAGATGCAGACCATCGTGAACCTGGTGTCGGCAGGGCTGGGTGTGGCCTGGGTGCCCGACAGCGTGCGGCAGTTCCAGCGCAGCGGTGTCAGCTACCGCACCATCGAGGCACCCGCAGGACTGGTGCTGCCCGGTTGCGAGACCAGTCTGGTGTGGCCCCCGTTGAAGGTCTCCCCGGCGCTGGCGCGCTTTGTGGCCTTCCTCCAGGCGTTGGACGCGCCCTGAGTCGGTCCCTGGCGCAGGCGCGCCTTCGCCTTTGCCCCACGCGCCGTTCGCCGATCGCTTTGGGAGGCAAGTGTGGGTGCGTATTGCTCAGCCCGGCGTTCCTCGGCGCGTGCCAGATGGGTTGCGGCACAATCCCACTCCATGCTGATCCATCCCCAAATCGATCCTGTTGCGTTGCAACTCGGCCCGCTGGCCATCCACTGGTACGGGCTGACCTATCTGGCCGCCTTTGCGCTATTCATGTTCCTGGGGTTGCGCCGTCTGCGACACGAGCCCTTTGTGTCGATCACCGGCCCGGGCGCCTGGCGACGCGCCGATGTGGAAGACATCCTGTTTCTGGGCGTGATGGGCGTGGTGATCGGCGGGCGCCTGGGCTACTGCCTGTTCTACAAGCCTGGCTATTACTTGGAGCATCCGCTGGAGATTCTTGCCGTGTGGCAGGGCGGCATGAGTTTTCACGGGGGCCTGCTGGGCGTGATTGCCGCGATGGCCTGGTTTGCGCGTTCGCGCCACCGCTCGTTTCTGCTGGTGATGGACTTCATTGCCCCCTGCATCCCGCCAGGACTGGCAGCGGGGCGCCTAGGTAACTTCATCAACGGCGAACTCTGGGGTCGCGTGGCGGACCCCTCACTGCCCTGGGGCATGGTGTTTCGCGGTGCCGGCAGTTCGCCGCGGCACCCGTCACAGATCTATCAGTTCCTGATGGAAGGGCTGCTGCTGTTCATTCTGCTTTGGCTGTACGCGCGCAAGCCGCGCCAGAGCGGGCAGGTCAGCGCGGCGTTTGTCGCGGGCTACGGTGTGTTCCGCTTCATTGCCGAATACTTCCGCGAGCCGGATGCGCATCTCGGATTGCTGTCTCTGGGTATGAGCATGGGCCAGTGGCTGAGCCTGCCGATGATCCTGGTCGGGGCCGGGCTGTGGTGGTGGTTTGGACACAAGGCGACAAAAGGCGTGTCATCGTGAAAGTAGCAATAAAATTCGTATTTACCCAGCGTTGAATCATCGTTGTTAGCTATTGATTCAGAACTTGATTCGCGGCTTGGCCTGACATTCCAGGGCCGCACGTTCGATGCTGAGGTGATGGCCTTCCTCCAGGCTAGGGCAGGGCGGCGCTACCAGGCGTCTGGGTTTCGGGTGCGGGCGCGGACGCGTCGGATTGCTCGATGCGCTCGACCATCAGATCCACAAAGTTTTCACTTCCAAGCGAAATACGCACCCGCACCGGAAGGTATTGCAGGGCCGGTGCAAACCACAATTCGGCGGTGATCCCGCCGCGCGGGTTGGCGATGGGGCGAGGACGCAGGTGAAATGCCTGCACCGGTCCGAGTTCTGGCGTTTGCAGGGTGTCTTCTGCAACCACGTCATAGGTCCACAGGGCCATCCCTGCAGGGCGGGCCAGCCATACCTGAACCTGACTGCCCACCGCCAGGATTTCGCGTCCGGTGGAAAACCGCCGGGTGAGTTCCACGAACTGGCTGGCCGTGTCCTGCACGGCATAAGGTTTCAGTTGACGGGTGCCATCCTGAAACCTGAGGGTTTCAGCCTCAAACACCACCCCTTGGCGTCGCCCCAGCATTTGCTCCTCATAGTCGCTGGGTACCAGGCCGGCGTCGGTGATTTCGCCCTGGCTGGTCATGGAAACGCGAAACACCAGCGCCGCGAACAGTTCCACCCGCACCTGGTAGCGGTCCTGCGCGCGTTGCCACTGCACGCGCCCGCTACCGTAAAGGTCGCCTCGGAAGTAACCCGTCATGCGGTATGAAACGCGCGTGTCTGCGGGCCAGTCCTCGCCTGCTCGGGACAAGGATTCGGGATCGGCGGCAACCCCCTCGCTCCTCGAGTCTGTCGCCGCTTCTGAAGCGGGGGCGGATGTATCGTGCGCCGGGCCCGCCGTCTCCATGGCGTCCTCTGACGGTGTTTCGAGGGCGGGCGGTGTGGACGGGATCGGTGCGTCGGTGCTACCTTTTGCCTGGGGCGGTGGGGGCGGTGCGACCCGCCTGTGCCGTGGCTTGGGCTCCGCGACGCGCAGGGTTGCGGCAGTAGGCGCAATGATTCGTGTGAACAGGGGCTCCGCCATCAAAGTGAGCGGTCTGATGGGCTGCAACTGCGCCCGCAGCCAAGCCAGGCCGATCCAGTGCCCCAGCAGCACCAGCGCGATCACGAGCACGAACCCAACCGGTCCGGACTTTGCACGGGCCCTCATGGTGCGTCCCGTTGGTTCCATCGAATTGAGACTTCCCGCATCACGGGTGGATTGTGATGGCCTTGCCCCGCCGTGACGACAATTCGCAGTTGACCAATGTCACCACACTGGCCTGTAGGCTCTTGCCCTCGGTCAAGGTCCGTTGAGGTGTCCGGCGACGATCGGACGGGTCACTTGTTTTTGCCGCGTGGCGCGGGAACGGCCTCTGCGGATTCTTCCTTCGGCTTTCGCGCGCGTGCGTGCCTGGCCTGAAATTCCAGGGCCGCCTTGAAGGCGGCGTCGGCAAAACCCAGCGCCGCGGCGAAATCCTTGTCGGACAACGCGCGCGCCGCATCATTGCTGCGATAGATGTTGGCGAACTCGCGCTCGCGCCCGGCCTGCACCAGCAGTTTGCCCACGCCCAGCGCCTCCAGGGTGTTCCAGGTCTTCGGGTTGTACGAGCGCGTCATTTGCAGGATGAAACCCACCGGGTCGTTGCGTCCCAGCACCGCTGCCAGCCGCAGGATCAGGTCAAAGGGCAGGCCGACCTTGCCACTCTCCACCAGTCCCATGAAGGAAGGATCTTCCAGTTCCAGCGCGCGGCCCAGATCGTCGACAGTCAGCCCTGCAGCCTGCCTGAGGTCCCGCAAAAGGGCCGCTGCCTTGTCAACCGCGGCCTTCGGCCCGGGTTTTTGCGCACGGGACTGGGCCAGTGTGATGGCGACGTCGGTCGCCGTTCCCATGCCGCCCAGGATAGAGCCGGTCCACGCCTGCAACTGCTTTGCCAGTGACAGCACCATAGACGCGCTGGGGGGCTTCGCACTCGCTGGGGGCACGCTGTTTTTCGCTGCTTTTGCCACAGCCTTTTCGGGCCTGCCTGTGCTGCTTCGCCTGATGGTCTGGACCATGTCTCTGTCTCCAAGAGATTTGCCGGAATGGTTCGGCTTCATCGCGCCGGGTCCGGGATCACAGCCGCGCTGCCCCGACCCTGCCGCGTGCCCGAGGATTCCACAATCAGGATGAAACCGCAATGGGCGACCGTCTCGCCGGAGAGTGCAGGGGATAACGGACCGGTGATAGGATGAATTTCTTTCATACTTTAAGGAGAACTCGATGACGATGCGTTTGGGTTTGGATTTGCGGCCAGTACTGTTTGCAGCGTGCATGGCCCTGGCGGTGCTTGCCGGCCCGGTCCGCGCCGAAGAGGTGCCGATTGTCACGGGCGAGCAGTGGACCCAGTCGACCCCTCAGGTCAAGAAGGTCTATCTGGTCGGCATGGCCAATGTCATCCAGGTCGAGACGGCCTACAGCGCCGGTAACCCGCCTGCCGATGCGCAGAGCTTCGTGCCACGCTTTGCCAGGGGATTGAAGGGTCAGACGCTGGACTCGGTGATGGCCGCCGTGGATGGCTGGTATGCAAAGAACCCCGGGCGCCTTCAGCGGCCGGTCATCGAGACGATCTGGTTCGAGATGGTCGTTCCAGGCCTTCAGAAAAACAAGTAAGGGATTCATCATGAAAAACATCAATCTGATTCTGGCCGTCGTCGCGGCCACAGGCCTCATCGGCTGCACGAACATGACCCCGCAGCAGCAGGGCACGGTCAGCGGGGCGGCGATCGGTGCCGCAGGCGGCGCGGGCATCGCGGCGATTGCCGGTGGCAGCGGCTGGACCGGCGCGGCTGTTGGCGCGGTGGTCGGCGGTGTCGCCGGCAACATCAAGGGCGGCAAGCAGCAGTAATCGCCCAGGCCGCCCGCCTCGTGTTCTCAGGTGGTTCCGGGCGAGCGGCATGCCCGCACCAGCAGCCTGCTGACCTGACGTCCGCCCCTTTGTTGGAGGCCTTTCGATGAATACGACCACCTGGATCAGCCGCAGCGTCTCGCGCTTGCTTCCCGAGGGGAAAAAGATAGCGAATCCGAAGGAGCCCAGCGTCAGTGGGCCACTGTTTGCTATCGAAAAAGAATCGTCAGAGCCTGTTTTCGGCGCGCCTGTCACACGATCCACGCGCGAGCGCCTCGCGGCCACCCTGCGCCAGAAGGAAGAAGCCCTTTCGCCCCGCGTGCTGCGCCGCACGCTCGAGGAGCTCAAGGCCATCGTGGACCCGCGTGTCAGCGAGGTCGAGGGCGGGCGGCGCGCCCAGGGCGTTGCGGGCTGGTATGCCCAGGCGACCGTGGCGCAGCGGCATGACATGTGGCTGCTGATGAGCGAGCAGTTCGTGGCCGATGGCGAAAAGATGAAACAGGCGCAGGCCCAGTTTGCCGCAGCCGTCGGCACGCCGGACGAGGCGGCCGCCGAGGTCATCTACCGGCGCGCCACGGTGTCCCCACGCCGCCGGCTGCTGCAACGTTTCAGCGTATTCCCCGGCGGCATCCGCTTCCTGGTGGACCTGCGGGCCGAAATTCTCCCTTATCTGAAAGGGGAGAAGCGGCTGCAGGCGCTGGATGTCGAGATGGAGTACATGTTCTCGACCTGGTTCGACGTAGGCTTTCTGGACCTGCGCCGCATCAGCTGGGATTCGCCCGCGTCGCTGATCGAGAAGCTCATCCGGTACGAGGCGGTGCATGACATCAAGAGCTGGGCCGACGTGAAGAACCGGCTTGACTCTGACCGCCGCTGCTACGGCTTCTTTCACCCGCGCCTGCCCGACGAGCCGCTGATCTTCGTGGAGGTGGCCTTCACCGAGCGGATCGCCGACAGCATCACGCCCTTGCTCGACGAGGCCGGCGCGCCGGCGGATCTGACGCGGGCCACCACGGCGATCTTCTATTCGATCAGCAACACCCAGGCGGGGCTGAAGGGCGTGAGCTTTGGTGACTCGCTGATCAAGCGCGTCGTCGAGACGCTTTGCACCGAATTCCCCCGGCTCAGGACGTTTGCCACCTTGTCACCGATCCCGGGATTGCGGCCCTGGTTGACGAAGAACGCGGCGCGGCTATTGGAACTCACACCTGAGAAGGAACGGGCCGAACTGGGTCGGGTGCTCAATGTCCAGCCAGCGACGGCCGAACATATCCTTGCTGCGGCCGACAAGGTCTTGTCACTGGACGCCAAATCCCCCGTGCGGCACTGGTTGCAGCAGTGCGCCGCGATGTACCTGGGGCGCGAAATGCTGGATGGAAAGCCGGTGGACGCGGTCGCGCGCTTTCATCTGGGCAACGGTGCGCGTGTAGAGCGGCTCAACTGGGCCGGCGATCCCTCGCCCAAGGGGCTGAAGCAGTCTTATGGCCTGATGGTGAACTATCTTTACGACCTCAAGCGTCTGGACCGGCACCGCGCAATGCTGGCGCGGGGCAAAATCCCGGTGGCAAGCGCAATTGACGCGCTTTTCTTCTGATTTCTGCTTTCAACAACAAACTGGAGACAAACATGAACTCATTGATCCAACGGCGCGCCGTGTTGCACGCCGCCGTGGCGGGCGCTGCCACTTGCGTCTTGCCGGCACGGGCACAGACCGCCTGGCCGGCAAAACCCGTCACCCTGATCGTGCCCTTTCCGGCCGGTGGTGGCACGGACGCGTTCGCGCGCCCGATGGCGGCACAGTTCGCGCGTCTGACCGGCAAGCAGCTCATCATCGACAACCGCGGTGGCGCGGGCGGCACGCTGGGTGCCGGTATCGCTGCCAAGGCGGCGCCCGATGGCTACACCCTGTTCATGGGCGCTGTCCACCACACCATTGCGCCGAGCATGTACCCGAAGCTGGACTACGACCTCGAGAAGGATTTCGTGCCACTGATCCTGGTGGCCAGCGTTCCACAGGTGCTGGTGGTGAACCCGAAAAAGGTCACGGCGACCAGCTTCAAGGAGTTTCTGGCCTTTGTGAAGGCCAACCCTGGCAAGCTGAACTACGCGTCGGCCGGTAGCGGCACCTCGCACCACCTGGCCGGGGAACTTTTCAAGCAGCAGACCAACACCTTCATCACCCATATTCCCTACCGCGGTGCGGGCCCGGCGCTGCAGAGCCTGATCGCCGGCGATGTCGACATGATGTTCGACGGGCTGGGTTCCTCGGCCACCCACATCAAGGGCGGGCGCATCAAGGCCTTGATGGTGTCGGGCACAAAGCGCAACCCAGCGTTTCCGGATGTGCCCTGCGCCGGGGAACTGGGCCTGCCGGACTACACCGTCACCACCTGGTATGGCGTCTGGGCACCCAAGGGCACACCGGCCGACATTCAGGCCCGCGCCACCGAGGAAATCCGCAAGGCCTGCACCACGGACGAAGCCAAAGCGGTGTGGGCCAGCCAGGGCGCGGAGTTCCCCAACCTGGCCGGCGCGCAGTTCGCGGCCTTCATCAATGCCGAGATCAAGAAATGGGCGCAAGTGGTCAAGGCCTCGGGCGCGAAGCTCGATTGACATGAGCGCACGGGTGGAGCTTGCGTTCGAGGGGGCCGTCGCGCGGGTGAGCCTGTGTCATCCGGGAAAATTCAACGCGATGTCGCGCTCGATGTGGCGCGATCTCAAGACGAGCTTCGACGCCATTCAGCAGCGCACGGATCTGCGCTGCGTCGTGGTCAGTGGCAAGGGGGGGCACTTCTGTGCCGGTGGCGACATTGCCGAGTACCCTGCGTTTCGTTTCAATGAGGTGACGCTGCGCGAGTTCCACGAAAGCGATGTCTGGGGTGGCCTGGAGGCCATGCTCCTGTGCGATGTGCCCATCGTTGCGCAGATCGACGGCAATTGCATGGGCGCGGGCGTCGAGATTGCGAGCTGCTGCGACATCCGTGTGGCCGGTGTCTCGGCGAAATTTGGCGCCCCGATCGCCCGGCTCGGTTTCCCGATGGCGCCGCGCGAAGCCCAACTCGTGGCAGGCGCTGTCGGCGACCTGACGGCGCGGGAGATGCTCCTGGAGGCGGCCGTGCTCGACGCACCCATGATGCTGGTGCGGGGCTTTCTGAACAGCGTGATGGCCGACGCGGAGGTCGCGGGCGAAGCGCTGACCCGCGCCCATCGCATCGCAGCACTTGCGCCGCAGGCCACCCGGCTGAACAAGCAGACGTTTCGGGAATTCAGACGGCCTCATGCCATGGCCGATGGGTCGTTTTATGCTACTGAATCAATAGTGAGTCAGGCCTATGCCTATGCGGACAGCGCCGAGCACCGTGAGGGCATCGGCGCCTTTCTCGACAAGCGAAAACCCGTTTTCTGAGTTCTTTTCCTTTCCAAGCATGATCAATCACAACCTGTTCGCCGCATTGCAAGCGGCCTTTCCCGCCGACCTGGACGCCGTCGCGGTGGAAGCCGCCGAACCCGATGGTTCTTCGCTGAAGTATTCCTGGCGCGACCTGAAGCGTGCCACGGCCATGGTGGCCAACCTGCTGGTCTCGCTTGACCTGGCAGAAGGCAGCCGGGTGGCGGTGCAGGTGGAGAAGTCGGTCGAGGCGATGGTGCTGTACCTGGCCACGCTGCGCGCCGGCTACGTTTTCCTTCCGCTCAACACCGCCTACCAGAGCGCTGAAATCGAATACTTCATCGGTAATGCCGAGCCCGCCGTGGTGGTCTGCAGCCCCGGGAACTTCGGCTGGGTCAGCAAGATCGCTTTCACCGCCGGCACAAGGCATGTGTTCACGCTGGGCGACGACCGCACCGGTAGCCTGCTGGAACGCGCCGCGCAGTGCAGTGACCAGCACAGCCCCGTGAAGAAGGCTGACGACGATCTGGCCGCGATTCTCTATACCAGCGGAACCACAGGGCGCAGCAAGGGCGCCATGCTGACCCACGGCAACATGTTGTCCAACGCGCTGGTGCTCAAGCACTACTGGGGCTGGAAGCCCGGCGATGTGCTGATCCACGCGCTGCCGATTTTTCACGTGCATGGCTTGTTCGTGGCGATCCATGGCGCGCTGATCAATGGCAGCAAGATGATCTGGCTGTCGAAGTTCGACCCCAAGGTGGTGCTGCGCAAGCTGCCCGAGGCAACCGTCTTCATGGGCGTGCCCACCCTCTACGTGCGCCTGCTCGCCGAACCGGGGCTGAACCGGGATGCCGCGCGAAACATGCGATTGTTCGTTGCCGGTTCCGCGCCCTTGCTGATCGAGACTTTCACCGAGTGGCAACGGCGCACCGGCCACACGATCCTGGAGCGCTATGGCATGAGCGAGACGGCGATGCTGACATCGAACCCCTGTGGCCCGGATCCGCGCTACGGGGGGCAGAGTGAGCGGCGCGGGGGCACGGTGGGCTTTCCGTTGCCCGGTGTGCATCTTCGGGTGCAGGATGACGAGGGCCGGGCTGTGCCTGTGGGCGAAGTCGGCGGCATCCAGGTGCAGGGGCCGAACGTGTTCAAGGGCTATTGGCGCATGCCGGAGAAGACAGCGGAGGAGTTCACCGCAGACGGCTATTTCAGGACGGGCGACGTCGGCAAGATCGACGAGCGCGGTTACGTGACCATTGTCGGGCGCAGCAAGGACCTGATCATCTCGGGCGGCTACAACGTCTACCCGGCCGAGATCGAGGGCTTCATCAACGAGCTGCCGGGCGTCGCCGAAAGCGCGGTGGTAGGCGTGCCGCATCCCGACTTTGGCGAGGTGGGCGTGGCGGTGGTGATCGCCAGGCCCGGCGTGGCAGTCGATGGCGCAGCGATCGTGGCGGAACTGAAAGCGAAACTGGCCAACTTCAAGATTCCCAAGCACTGCGACGTGGTACCCGAGTTACCGCGCAACACCATGGGCAAGGTGCAGAAGAACCTGCTGCGCGAGCAGTACAAAGGTCTTTTCGTCTGAGTTGACCTGATCTGGCGGGCCGTCAGCCGACGACGCCAGGCAAAAAAGCCCGGTGGGGCCGGGCTTCCTGCTGCGCCATTGACTTCTGATTCAATAGCAGACTGTGACCATTCCACGATGGGAATGGCTATTTTTCTTCAAGAATCAGCGCAACACCAGCACCGGGATGTGCGAATGCGTCAGCACATGCTGGGTTTCGCTGCCCAGCAGCAGGCGCTTGATGCCCTTGCGGCCGTGCGAGGCCATGACGATCAGGTCGGCCTTGTACTTGGTGGCCGCAGAAATCAGTGCGTCGGACACCAGGTCGGACTTGACCGTGACGGCCTTGACGGTCACGCCCTTGGCGGCAGCGGTCTTCTTGACAGCATCAACCACAGCCTGACCGTCTTCAGCCCACTGTTTTTCAACCCTTTTCACGTCGTCGACGGACAACGGAATGGAGCCTTCGAAGTAGCTCTGCGGGTAGCGGGGAACGACCTTGATGGCAACGAGCTCGGCACCGCACAGGGCTGCGAGTGAAATGGCCGAGTTGACGGCCTTCTTGGACAGGGTGGAACCGTCGGTGGCGACGAGGATGCGTGCATACATGGTGTGCTCCTGGTAATTGGTAGATTAAGAATAACGCTTCCTCCGCCGCCAGTCTTGATTCAGATCAAGACAAGCTGAGGCATTGCAGTTAAGCTTAATCGATGGTCACCGCAAGTACAACCGCCAGCCTTTCCGCACTGCCGGGCGCCACCGGCTCGCCAGCGGCGGTCCTTGGGGCGTCGGCGCAGGATCGGCTGGCCGTCCTTGATGACGCCCAGGAGTGGTCGGCCTTCAGCCGGCCCGTTGCGGACAGGCCTTCGTGCTGGGAATCAAGCGTGGTGTTTGAGGGCATGCACTGTGCCGCATGCGCCTTGACGATCGAGGAGGCGTTGCGTGCCGTGCCCGGCGTGGAATCGGTGCGTGTGAGCGCGGCCAGCCACCGGGGGCGCATTGTCTGGTCGGACGCGGCCGTCAAGCCCTCGGGCTGGATGGACGCGGCGCGTCTCGCAGGGTATCCGGCGGTGCCCGCCAACGATGCCTTCGCCAATGACCGGCGCAAGGTCGAGATGCGAAAGGCGATCTGGCGCATGGGCGTGGCCGGCCTTTGCATGATGCAGGTCATGATGTATGCGTGGCCGGCCTACGTGGCCGCGCCGGGCGACTTGACACCCGAGATGGCGCAGTTGCTGCGCTGGGCCTCGTGGGTGTTGACCCTGCCGGTGATGCTGTTCTCCTGCGGACCGTTTTTCAGCAACGCTTTGCGTGATCTGCGAATGCGCAGGGTGAGCATGGATCTCCCGGTTGCGCTGGGCATGGGCATCACTTTCATCGTCAGTACCGCCGGGACTTTTGAGCCCCAGGGCATCTTCGGCGCCGAGGTGTACTTCGACTCGTTGACCATGTTCGTTTTTTTCCTGCTGACGGGCCGCTGGCTGGAATTGCGCCTGCGTGACCGAACGGCTGGCGCGCTGGAGGCGTTGATGAACCGCCTGCCCGACAGTGTGGAGCGGCAGCAGGCCAACGGTGACTTTGAGCGCGTTGCCGTGCGCCGACTGGGGGCGGGGGATGTCATTCGCGTGCTTCCGGGCGAGGCGTTTCCGGCCGATGGCGTGGTGGTGCAGGGCGAAACCCTGGCTGACGAGTCTTTGCTCACCGGCGAGTCGCGTCCTGTGCCGCGTGGAAAGGGCGGCGCGGTGGTTGCCGGCAGCCACAACCTGGCATCGGTGGTGTGGGTACGCGTGGAGCGCATCGGCGCGCAGACCCGATTCGCGCAGATCGTGGCCCTGATGGACGCGGCGTCCACCACCAAGCCGCATATCGCGCAACTGGCCGACCGCGTGGCCAAACCCTTCCTGATCGCGGTGCTGGTTGCAGCCGGCGGCGCCTGCGCTTTCTGGTGGTCGCATGATCCCGGGCATGCGTTGATGGTCGCTGTGGCGGTGCTGGTGGTGACCTGTCCCTGTGCGCTGTCGCTGGCGACGCCGGCCGCGATGCTGGCCAGTGCCGGCGCGCTGGCGCGACGCGGGGTCCTGGTGCGACGCCTGCAGGCACTCGAGACACTGGCAGCGGTGGACACCGTGGTGTTTGACAAGACCGGCACGCTCACACGCGATGCGTTTGCCCTGGCGGCGGTCACGACCCGCGACGGCGTGAGCCGTGACCAGGCGCTGGGTTTGGCGGCGGCGCTGGCGCGCCAGTCGCTGCACCCGGTGTCACGGGCTCTGGCGGCGGCCGCTGCGTGTGCCGGAATGCCCGAACTGCGGGCCGATGAGGTCAGGGAAGTGGCGGGGCAGGGCGTGACTGGACAGGTCGAACAAAGCGGGGTTCGAACACTGCGCCTGGGCTCGGCGGCATTTTGCGGGCTGGGGCAGCCACACGCCGAGGCGTTGCAGGTGTGTCTGGCCGACGACACGGGATGGGTCGCCACGTTCGAATTGCGTGAGGACTTGCGGCGCGACGCTCATGCCACGGTGCAGGCGTTGCGCGCGAGTGGCATTTCGGTACGGCTGCTGTCGGGCGACGGCGCAGCCGCCGTGGCGCGCGTGGCCGGCGAACTGGGCATCGATGACGCGCGCGGCGGCTGTTCGCCGCAGGACAAGCTGGCCTTTCTGTATCAGGCACAGGAGCAGGGCCACAAGGTGGCCATGGTGGGAGATGGACTCAACGACGGGCCCGTTCTGGCCGGTGCCCACGCCTCGTTTGCCTTCGGGCAGGCGGTGCCGCTGGCTCAGGCCCAGGCGGACTTCGTGATCATGGGTGAGCAGCTGGCCAGCGTGGCCCAGACCCTGCAACTGGCGCGGCGCACGATGCGCGTCGTGCGGCAAAATCTCTGGTGGGCTGGGTGCTACAACGCCATCTGCGTCCCTCTGGCGGTGTTTGGCTGGCTGCCGGCCTGGCTGGCAGGGCTGGGCATGGCGCTCAGTTCGCTGGTGGTGGTGGTGAACGCCTTGCGCCTTTCGGGCAAGGTGGAAACTCTGGAAATGGTCTGATGGATATCCTGTATTTGCTGATCCCGCTGTCAGTCGTCTTGGTGTTTTTCATTTTGGGCGGGTTTTGGTGGGCCATATTTCGGGGTCAGTTTGAAGATATCGAGGCCGAAGGTGAACGGATTCTGAAGAACGATTGATATTCATCAAGTCCGTGCAAGATCGCTTAGGCCACACTCGCCCGATGGTTTTTTTGGTAAAGGTGCTGTAAATGAAGTTTCCAAACTCGCAGGCGACTGCGTACAACGATACCGTTGTGCGTCAATTTGCCATCATGACGGTCGTGTGGGGCGTGGTCGGGATGCTGGTGGGCGTGATCATTGCCGCCCAGTTGGCCTGGCCGGAACTCAATATGGGCATTCCCTGGCTGAGCTATGGCCGATTGCGCCCTCTGCACACCAATGCGGTGATTTTTGCGTTCGGTGGTTGTGGCCTGTTTGCGACAGCCTATTACGTGGTGCAGCGTACCTGCCAGGTTCGCCTGTTCTCGGACAAGCTGGCCGCCTTCACCTTCTGGGGCTGGCAACTGGTCATTCTGGCAGCTGCGCTCTCCCTGCCACTGGGTTACACCCAAGGCAAGGAATATGCCGAACTCGAGTGGCCGATTGACATCCTGATCACCCTGGTCTGGGTGGCCTTCGCGGTGGTCTTCTTTGGCACAGTCGGCACCCGCAAGGTGCGTCACATTTATGTGGCCAACTGGTTCTACGGAGCGTTCATTCTGGCTGTGGCGCTTCTGCACCTCGTCAACAGCGCGGCCATTCCCGCCGGTGCCATGAAGTCCTATTCGGCCTATGCCGGTGTGCAGGACGCCATGGTGCAGTGGTGGTACGGTCACAACGCCGTGGGCTTCTTCCTGACCGCTGGCTTCCTGGGCATGATGTATTACTTCATTCCCAAGCAGGCTGGACGCCCGGTCTACAGCTACCGCCTGTCCATCGTCCACTTCTGGGCTTTGATCTTCACCTACATGTGGGCCGGTCCCCACCACCTGCACTTCACGGCTCTGCCGGACTGGACGCAATCGGTCGGCATGGTGTTCTCGCTGATCCTGCTGGCGCCAAGCTGGGGCGGCATGATCAACGGCATCATGACCCTGTCCGGCGCCTGGCACAAACTGCGCGATGATCCCATCCTGCGTTTCCTGATCGTTTCGCTTTCCTTCTACGGCATGTCGACGTTTGAAGGCCCGATGATGTCGATCAAGACAGTCAACGCCCTGTCGCACTACACCGACTGGACCGTCGGCCACGTTCACTCCGGCGCTTTGGGCTGGGTGGGTCTGGTGACCATGGGTTCCATGTACTTCCTTATTCCGAAGCTGTTTGGCCAGAAGCAGATGTACAGCGTCAAGGCGGTCGAGATTCATTTCTGGACGGCCACCATCGGCATCGTGATCTATATCGCGGCGATGTGGATTGCCGGTGTGATGCAGGGACTGATGTGGCGCGCCATCAATGCCGACGGCACGCTGACCTACACCTTCGTCGAGTCCGTCAAGGCAACCTACCCGTTCTACGTGCTTCGCCTCGGCGGCGGTCTGCTGTACCTCACCGGCATGATCATCATGCTGTGGAACGTCCTCAAGACCGCGACTGCGGGCCGTTCGGTCACGGTGACCATCCCCACCGCCACGGCTCACGCCTGAGGAGAACAACAATATGGCCAACCATCAATCTTCCGGCGGTCTTTCCCACGAAAAGATCGAGACCAACAACTTCCTGATGATCGTGCTGATCCTGATCGTCCTCCTGGTCGGAGGGCTGGTTGAGATCGTGCCCCTGTTCTTTCAGAAATCCACGACGACACCGATCAAGGGCGTTGAGCCCTACACCGCGCTGCAACTGGCCGGACGCGACGTCTACGTTCGCGAGGGTTGCTACAACTGCCACTCGCAGATGATTCGTCCCTTCCGTGCCGAAACCCTGCGCTACGGCCCCTATTCGGTGGCGGGCGAGTCGGTTTTCGACCATCCGTTCCAGTGGGGCAGCAAGCGCACCGGGCCTGATCTGGCTCGCGTCGGCGGCAAGTACAGCGACGAGTGGCACCGCATCCACATGATCAACCCGCGCGACCTCGTGCCGGAGTCCAACATGCCGGCCTATCCGTGGCTGGCCAAATCGATGGTCGATGCCGCCGTGATGCCAGCGCACATGAAGGCCCTTCGCACCGTGGGCGTGCCGTACACCGATGCCCAGATTGCCAGCGCGTCTGAAGACGTCAAGGGCAAGACCGAGCTCGAGGCCGTGATCGCGTATCTGCAGGGCTTGGGGCTGGCCCGCAAGTAAAAACAGGAATTTGCAGTCATGGACATTGATATCAATACCCTGCGCTCAATCGCCACCGTGGTCAGCTTCGTCACCTTTCTGGGCATTGTGGCGTGGGCTTGGTCCCGTCGCAACGCGCGTGACTTTGAAGAAGCCGCAAACCTGCCTTTCGAGCAAGACTGACCGGCCGCAAAAGGAAAAAAAATGAGTGACTTCACAAGCAATTTCTGGTCTTTTTACGTCGCTGGCATCACCTTGGTCAGCATTCTTGCCTGCGCACTGCTGCTGTGGTTCAGTGGCAAGGCCAAGGCGATGACGGCCAACGACAACACCACGGGCCACGTTTGGGACGGCGATCTGCGCGAGATGAACAACCCCCTGCCACGCTGGTGGGTGTGGCTGTTTGTCATCACCATCGTCTTTAGCCTGATCTATCTGGTGCTTTATCCCGGCCTAGGCAGTTTCCCGGGAAAACTGGGCTGGACATCCAGTGGACTTCATCAGACCGAGGTGGACAGGGGCAATGTCGAGATCGCGCCGACTTACGCGAAGTTTGCCGCGATGACGCCGCAAGACCTGAGCAAGAACACCCAAGCCATGGCCATTGGCGAGCGGCTGTTCATGAACAACTGCTCGCAGTGCCACGGGTCTGATGCCAAGGGCAGCAAGGGGTTTCCGAACCTGACCGATAACGACTGGATCGGTGGCGGCACGCCGGAAATCATCAAGACCAACATCACAAAAGGCCGCACCGGCAACATGCCGCCCATGGCAGCAGCCGTGGGCACCTCCGAGGATGTGAGCAACCTCGCAAACTATGTGATGAGCCTGTCGAAGGGCCCCCACGACTCGGTCAAGGCCGCTTTGGGCAAGCCCAAGTTTGCCGTGTGCGCCGCCTGCCATGGCATGGACGGCAAAGGCAATGCGGCGCTCGGCGCGCCGAATCTGACGGACGATATCTGGCTCCATGGTTATGGCGAGGCAGCGATTGTGGCCATGATCAACAACGGCAAGGTGAACGTCATGCCGGCCCAGGCCGACAAGCTGACCGATGCGCAAGTCAATGTGCTGACAGCCTACGTCTGGGGCCTGTCGAACAATGCCCCCGTAGCTGCCAAGTAGACTGGACCTGGGCAGACTCATGATTTGAAGGCAGCCTTCGCTTTGAACTCCGAAGACGCGAAAGCTGCGCCACTCGCTTCTGCCGCCACGCAACCCGCTGCGCAGCCCAAGGCTGAGCCGCTGGATGCGGACGGGGAACTGGTCTCCCTGTACCAGGCACACAAGAAGATCTACCCGCGCAGTGTCTCGGGTCTGTTCTCGAAGTGGCGCTGGGGGCTGGTGTTTTTCACCCAGATCATCTTTTATGGTCTGCCGTGGCTGGAGTGGGGGCAGCGCCAGGCAGTCCTGTTTGACCTTGGTGTTCGCCGCTTTTACATCTTCGGCCTGGTTCTTTACCCGCAGGACTTCATTTACCTGACCGGGATCATGGTGATCTCGGCCTTGTCGCTTTTCCTGTTCACGGCGGTGGCGGGGCGGCAGTGGTGCGGCTATGCCTGCCCTCAGACCGTCTACACCGAGATTTTCCTGTGGATCGAAAAGAAGATCGAGGGTGACCGCAGCGCGCGCATGCGTCTGGATGGGTCTCCCTTGTCATTGGCCAAGTTTTCCCGCAAGACGGGCAAGCAGCTGGCCTGGATTGCCGTGGCCCTATGGACCGGGTTTACCTTTGTCGGATACTTCACGCCGATCCGTGAACTGGCCGGGCTTTTCACCAGTTTTGGCATGGGACCCTGGGAGACCTTCTGGGTGTTCTTCTATGGCTTTGCCACGTACGGCAACGCGGGCTTCATGCGCGAGCAGGTCTGCAAGTACATGTGTCCGTATGCGCGCTTTCAGAGCGCCATGTTCGACAAGGACACGCTGATCGTCTCCTATGACACCGCGCGGGGCGAACCGCGGGGCGCCCGCTCGAAGAAGGCGGACCCCAAGGCCATGGGTCTCGGCGCCTGCGTCGATTGCACGCTGTGTGTGCAGGTTTGTCCGACCGGGATCGACATCCGAAAAGGGCTGCAGTACGAATGCATCAGTTGTGCGGCCTGTATCGATGTCTGCGACACCGTGATGGACAAGGTCGGCTATCCGCGCGGGTTGATCCGCTACTCTACCCAGCATGCGATGAGTGAGGGCTGGTCTCGCGCCGAAGTCATCCGTCACATGTTGCGCCCCAGGGTGCTCGTGTACCTGTCCATCCTGTTGGCCATTGTCGTCACGATGATGGTCAGCCTGAGCCTGCGGATTCCCTTCAAGGTGGATGTCGTGCGCGATCGCGGCTCGCTGGCGCGGATTGTCAGCGGCGGCAAGATAGAGAACGTGTTTCGCCTGCAACTCATGAACGCGTCCGAATCACCGCAGCGCTTCAAGATCACGGCCACCGGGCTTCCTGGTCTGGCGGTGGTGTCCGAGAGCAGCTTTACGGTGGAGGCCACGCAAGCCCGCTGGGTAGTCATCAACGTGCAGTTACCCTACGATGGGGCGCCAGCAGGGTCTCACGCCATCAGTTTTGAAATCGAATCCCTCGATTCACCAGGAAAGCTGACTGAAAAGTCGGTCTTCATTGTCCCAAGATAAAAGGAGCTGTCATGAACCAGCCTGTTTCGAAACCGTGGTGGAAGTTTGGCCATGTCTGGCTCGTGATCTCGGGTCCGGCCGTGGTCGTGGTTGCCAGTTTCATCACCGTCTACCTTGCGGTCACCCGTCCAGACCCGGTGATCGACGACTATTACCGAAAAGACGCCGAGATCAACAAGACAACGGACGTGTCGGATCACAACCTTGCACCGGCAGTGCAGGCGCGCAACCACGCCCAGACGGGCGTGTCGCCCAAGAAGATCTTCGGCGTCGAACGCTGATCCGTTGCCAGTCAGACCCCGGGAGACACACATGTGGGCTCAAAGAATGATGTGGATCGCCTGGCCAGCGTTCCTGGTCGCAGGCATGCTGGAGATGCTGGTGTTCGCCATGGTCGACCCTGCCGATCTGCACTGGTTTGGCCAGCCGCTGGACATGTCCCGCCAAGCCATCTACACGCTGGCTTTTTTCGCGTTCTGGCTTATGACCATGACCTCCAGCGCCTTGACGACGCTGCTGTCGATGTCACCTTTTGAAGTGAACCGCTGTCCCTTGCCGGCTGATGGCCGGCCCGAAGGGTGTCCCAAGCAGGGCGGTTGCAGCTAAGTCACTATGGCAGGCACCTTTACCTACAGGCAGGCTTGCTGGTTGTTGTTGACGATGCGCTTGAGGGCGTCGGTATCCAGAATGTGCACGTGGCGCTGCTTGACCTCCACGATGCCATCTTCAACGAACTTGGAAAAAGTGCGACTGACGGTTTCGAGTTTGAGTCCGAGGTAGCTGCCGATTTCCTCGCGCGTCATGCGCAGGATCAGTTCGGATTGCGAGAAGCCGCGGGCATGAAGGCGCTGCACCAGATTGAGCAAAAACGCTGCCAGGCGCTCCTCGGCACGCATGCTGCCCAACAGCAACATGACGCCGTGTTCCCTGACGATTTCGCGGCTCATGATCTTGTGGACATGGTGCTGCATCGCGTTGATCTCGCGGGAAATTTCCTCAAGGCGATCAAACGGCATGACGCAGACCTCGGCATCTTCCAGCGCCACCGCGTCACAGGTGTGTTGTTCATTGACGATGCCGTCCAGTCCGATCACTTCGCCAGCCATCTGGAAGCCTGTCACCTGATCGCGCCCGTCTTCGGTTGCGATACACGTTTTGAAAAATCCGGTGCGGATGGCGTAGAGCGAAGTGAATTTGTCGCCATTTGTGAACAGTGCGGTGCCGCGCTTGATCTTCTTCCGTACGGCGACGACTTCTTCGATCCGGTCCAGCTCCTGTGGGTTCAGCCCCATGGGCATGCACAACTCCCGCAGATTGCAGCTGGCACAGGCGACTTTGATGGCTTGCAGATTCATACGTGAGTGCTCTGAACGATGGAAGGTGAACCGCCATTGCGGCCCCGGGTTTGATCGGTAAACCAGAATCCGCCTATTTTGACATGGCTCAAGGCCTGTCCTTTGAACTCATTCTAGATTGATCCATGTCAATATGCGAATTTTTTCCAGGCTGCATAGTCTCGAAATCTTTAAGGATGCCCGATGAGTGCCGTTTCTCCCGAATTGCTGCGACGTTTTGATGTCCCCGGGCCCCGCTACACCTCTTATCCCACCGCGGATCGTTTCGTCGAGGCTTTTGGTGCCGACGACTACATCCAGGCGCTCAAGCAGCGCCGCAGCGGCGTTGCCATGGCCATGCCACTTTCCCTGTATGTCCACATTCCGTTCTGCGAATCGCTCTGCTACTACTGTGCCTGCAACAAGATCATCACGAAGCACCATAGCCGGGCCGAGGAGTACTTGCGCTATCTCAGTCGCGAGATCGATCTGCACACTGCGCACGTTGGAGTGGGGCAAAGTATCTCGCAATTGCACCTGGGCGGTGGCAGTCCGACGTTCCTGAGCGACCCGGAACTGCGCGAGTTGATGGCCATGCTGAGGCGCAGTTTTGCGCTGGTGCCTGGTGGGGAGTACTCGATTGAGATCGATCCCCGCACGGTCGACGCCGGACGACTGGAAACGCTGGCCGAACTTGGTTTCAACCGTTTGAGCTTTGGCGTGCAGGATTTTGACCCGGCCGTTCAAAAGGCGGTGCATCGAATCCAGCCGGCCGAGCAGGTGTTCTCACTGATGGCTTCGGCGCGCCATCTGGGGTTTGAGTCCGTCAACGTGGACTTGATCTATGGCTTGCCCATGCAGACGCCGGAGTCGTTTGACCGGACCTTGGCGCAGGTCGTTGAACTCAAACCGGACCGTATTGCGCTCTATGCCTATGCGCACCTGCCCGAGCGCTTCAAACCACAACGCCGCATCATCACGGTGGAGTTGCCCAATGCCGCCTCCAAGGTGTCGATGCTTTCGCGCTCGCTCTCGGCTTTCCTGGACGCCGGCTATGTGTATGTGGGCATGGACCATTTCGCCCTGCCCGACGATGCGCTGGCCATTGCCAAGCGCCAGGGGCGGTTGCACCGTAATTTCCAAGGCTACAGCACACAGCCCGATTGCGACCTGATCGCGCTCGGCGTGTCTTCCATCGGGCGGGTTGGTGCCACCTACAGCCAGAATGCAAAGACGCTTGCCGAGTATTACGACCTGCTGGACCAAGGGCGCCTGCCCGTGGTGCGGGGGCTGGCGGTTTCACGTGATGACCTCGTGCGCCGTGCCGTGATCATGGCCCTGATGTGCCAGGGACAAGTGCAGTTTGAATCGATCGACCTGGCCTACCTCGTTGACTTCAAGACCTACTTCGCCAAGGAGATTGAGGCTTTGGGCAACTTGGCCAGTCAGGGGCTCGTCGAGTTGAACGAGGCCGGCATCCAGGTCACAGCCGATGGCTGGTTCTTCGTGCGCGCCATCGCCATGGTGTTTGACCGCTATCTGCAGACCGACCGCACACGGGCTACGTTTTCCAAGATTCTTTAAAGCGTTCCATGCAGACATCCTTGGCCGTGACAGCCTTGCTTATGGGGCTTGCCGGAGGACCCCATTGCATTGCCATGTGCGGCGCCGCGTGTGCCGGTATCGGCAAGGCAGCAGGCGCGCGCAGCACCTCGGCAATCTGGACATTTCAGGCCGGCCGGCTGGTGGGATATTCAGCGCTTGGCGCTGTGGCCGCCGCTTCCATGCAGGGGCTGGGCTGGTTGACGACCCAGACAGCCACGATGCGCCCCGTCTGGACACTGTTCCACGTGGCCGCGATGGTGCTCGGATTGACGCTGCTATTGCTCGCGCGACAGCCGGTCTGGCTCGACGCCACAGCCCGCCGGGTTTGGGGCAAGGTCCGCGCGCTCAACGCGGCTTGGGGGCGGGGTGCACCTCTGGCCATCGGTGCGCTGTGGGCGTTCATGCCCTGTGGCTTGCTGTATTCGGCCCTGCTGGTCGCAGCACTCAGCGGCGGGCCGCTCGATGGCGCCCAGACCATGGCACTGTTTGCCTTGGGCAGCAGCGTCTCACTGCTGCTCGGGCCGTGGTTCTTGTTGCGTATGGGTCGTGGCGGCAATGGCGAGTGGGGCATGCGTCTGGCGGGACTGGCACTGGCGGTGACCTCCGGCTGGGCCCTTTGGATGGGCCTTGCGCACGATACTGCGCCGTGGTGCATTGCGCCCTGAGCAGCGGCTTCTCCTTTCACGGCGCATTGTGCCCGCGACTTCGTACCGGCGGCTGACCTTTTGTGCCGGTTCGCCGAAACCCATGGTCAGCGCCTCGTCGCGCAGGGTGCAGCAGGCACGAGGGCTTCAGCCCGATGGTGGGGATGCCCTTGGCCGCAAAAGGCAGCGGGTTGTCGATTAGCTCGCGGGCCTTGGCGAGGCCCGTCGGCAACTGATCTCTTTCAACCTGTCAGTCCGAGCTTCTCGGCCAGGCCGATGCGCTGCAGTTTGCCGGTCGCGCCCTTGGGAATCTCGGCCAGGAACAGGATCTTGCGCGGCACCTTGAAGTCGGCCAGCTTCGTCGCGGCGAAGTCGCGCAGTTCACGCTCGGTCAGCGCCATGCCCTCTCGTAGCACGACGGCGGCTGCGACGTCTTCGCCGAGCTTGGCGTGCGGCATGGCGAATGTCACGACCTGTGCCACCGCCGGGTGGTCCATCAGAACTTCGTCGACTTCGCGCGGCGAGATCTTCTCGCCACCCCGGTTGATGATTTCCTTGAGGCGGCCCGTCAGTGTCAGGTAGCCATCGGAGGTCAGCGTTCCCTGGTCGCCGGTGCGGAACCAGCCGTGGGTGTAGGCCTCGGCGTTGGCCTTGGGGTTGTTCTCGTAGCCCGAGGTCACGTTCTCGCCGCGGATCACGATCTCGCCGATGGTGTCGGGCGGCAGCAGCTTACCCTCCTTGTCCATGATGGCGACTTCCGGCCCGGCGGCGAGTCCCACCGAACCGGGGATGCGTTTTGCGGGCGGCAGCGGGTTGCTGGCCATCTGGTGCGCCGCCTCGGTCATGCCGTAGGACTCGATCAGCGGCGCCTTGAAGACCTTTTCCAGCTCGGCGATGACCTGCGGCGGCATGGACGAAGAGGACGAGCGGATGAAACGCAGCGGGTTGTCTTGGATCACGTCCGCGTTGCCGCCCGCGCGCGAAAGAATGGTCTGGTGCATGGTCGGCACCGCCGTGTACCAGGTGGGCTTGCACTCCTTCATCCAGCCGAAGAACTTGAGTGCGTTGAAGCCCGGGGTTACAAAGATCTGGCTGCCCACCGCCATCGGCGCCAGCACTCCGGCAATCAAGCCGTGGATGTGGAACAGCGGCATGATGTGCAACTCGACGTCGGACTCGGTGAGCTGTAGCGTCTGACTGATGTTGCGCGCCGAAGCGCAGACGTTGTGGTGCGACAGTGGCACGATCTTGGGCCGCGATGTGGTGCCCGAGGTGTGCAGGATCAGCGCCACGTCGTCGGCCTGCGCGGGCCCGCCGTGGGTGGCAGGGGCGGCTGAGGCTGTAGCGGTGGCCGCCAGTTCGAAATCACCCGCACCTCGCTCGGGGTGGGCCAGCAGTTCGATCACGGCAATGCCCAGCTTGGCGGCCACGGCGCGGGCCGGGGTGTCGCTGCCCTGCGCTACGATCAAGGCCTTGGCGTTGAGGTCGCTCAGGTAGAACTCGAATTCGTCGGCGCGGTAGGCCATGTTCAGCGGCGCGCAGGTGCAGGCCCCGGCCACGGCGACGAAGGCGGTGGCCATCTCCGGGCAGTTGGGCAGCACCAGTCCCACACGGTCACCGCGACCGATGCCCATCCGGTTTAGGTTTTCGCCGGTACGGGTGATCAAGGCCGTGAGGGCGCCGTAACTCAGGGGCACGCCGGACGGCGTCATGATGGCGACGGCGTCGGCCCGCTGGCGGGCGATCATTTCGGAGAGGGTGGTGAAGTCGGTCATGGTGGTGGGGTTCAAGGCTTGAAAAAATGGGGTGTGGGTCACTCTGCAGGGCCGAGTCAGGGAATGCGCAGCGTTGCCTTGTGCTGCTGCAAGGTGTTGGCCAGCAGGCTGGTCAGGGCGTAGACGGCGTCGATGGTCGGCGTGGGCGTCTGCGTGATGCGCCCGAGCTCCATCACGGCCGCCACCAGCGCCTGCAACTCGAGCGGGCGTCCCTGCTCGACGTCCTGCAGCATCGAGGTCTTGTGCTGGCCCACGGCCTGAGCGCCGGCAATGCGCTTGTCCAGGCTGACCTTGAACTGCACGCCCAGTGCCTCGCCAATGGTCTGGGCCTCACGCATCATCGCGGCTGCCAGTTCGCGGGTCGGAGCGTACAGGCAGATGTCTTCCAGCGTGGCGTGGGTGAGGGCGCTGATCGGGTTAAAGCTCAGGTTGCCCCAGACCTTGAGCCAGATCTCGGAGCGGATGTCCCGCGAGATCGGGGCCTTGAATCCGGCCGCCTTGAAGGCATCGGCGATCGCGCGGATCGAGGGCGTGTCGCTGCCATCGAGCTCGCCGAGCGAGAAGCGGTTGCCCTCGATGACCTTGATGACGCCCGGTTGGATGACTTCGCTGGCCGGGTAGACCACGCTGCCGATGATCCGATCAACATTGATGTGCTGGGCGATCGTCCCGTCCGGATCCACAGCCTTGACCGGTGTGCCCTCCCAGGCACCCGGCAGCTTGTGGAAATACCACCAGGGAATGCCGTTCTGCATGGTCACTACGCGGGTTTCGTCGTGCATGAGTGCCGGCAACTCGGCAGCGATCGCTGCCACTTGGTGCGCCTTCATGCCGAGGATCACAACATCCTGCACGCCCGCCTCGGCAATGACCGAGGTCACCCGGGTCGGCCGGGCCAACAACTCGGTGCCGTCGTCCTCGATTAACCTCATGCCGTTCTGCCGGACCGCCTCCAAATTGGCGCCCCGCAGGATGAGGGTCACCTCATGGCCGGTGAGCGCCAGCTTCACGCCCAGCATGCCGCCGATGGCACCTGCGCCCACAATGCAAATCTTCATGTCCCGCTTCCTGTGTGTTGGGCCTGGGACTGTACCGCACCGAACGTATTTCGCAGGACGCCCACGCCGTCGATCGCCACCTCGACCACCGTGCCGGGTTTCATGGGCAGCACGCCCAGCGATGTGCCGCAGGCAATCAGGTCGCCCGGCATCAGCGTCATGTCATGGGACAGCGCGCTGACAATATGTGCCGGCGAGAAGATCATGCCGCTGCAGGCGAAATTCTGACGCTCCCGGCCATTGACCAGTGTGCGGACCCTGAGCGTGCTGAAGTCGAGCCCTGTCGTGATTGCCGGGCCGAACACGCCGAAGCTGTCCTGGCTCTTGGCGCGCGTCCATTGCGCGAACGACGGATCCTTGTTCAGCAGGTCGATGGCCGTGACATCGTTGACGCAGGTCACGCCAAAAATGGCCTGCGCGGCATCCTCGACGCTGAGGTCCTTGCAGACCTTGCCGATCACCAGGCCCAGTTCGCCTTCGTACACGACGCGGCCGTCATAGGACAAGGGCGCGTGAATGGCCTGGCCATGTGCGAGGTAGCTGCTCGCAGCCTTTATGAAATACAAGGGCTCCGCGGGAATGGCCAGCCCCTGCTTTGCCGCCTGGGCCTGGTCGTTGTTCCAGAGCGCGAGGAATTTGGACGGATGGCAGGGCAGGGTGATCTCGACATCGGCCACCGGCAGACGCCGACCAGTTGGCGTGGGGCTGTCAAACAGGTCTCCCGAGTGCTCCGCGATCAGGTCGCCCTCAAGCACCCCAAAGCCGGCGACACCCTGGTGGTCAAACCTCAACCATGTCGTCATCGTCGATACCTCCCGGTTTTTTCCTGAGTTTGGCCAGGCCGGCGGCGATCAGCGGCCAGAACAGCATCAGCATGGCAAGGCCAGTGATGCTGCCCACCAGCGGGTTGGAGACGAACACTGTCAGGCTGCCGCTCGAGCCCAGAAGCGACTGGCGGAAGGCGTTTTCAGCCATGTCGCCCAGCACCAGCGCCAGCACCAGAGGGGCGAGCGGGTAGTTGAGCTTCTTGAACACATAGCCCATCACGCCGAAAGCCAGCATCAGCCAGACGTCAAACATCGAACTGTGCACGGTATAGGCGCCCACGGCGCAGATCACCAGAATCACCGGCGCGATGATGGCAAACGGGATCCGCAGGATGGCGGCAAACCAGGGCACCGTGAGCAACACCACGATCAGTCCGGCGATGTTGCCTAGGTACATGCTTGCGATCAATCCCCAGACAAAGTCCTTTTGCTCGACAAACAACAGCGGACCAGGCTGCAATCCCCAGACCAGCAAGCCGCCCAGCAATACGGCAGCGGTCGGTGAGCCTGGAATGCCCAGCGTCAGCATGGGCAGCAGGGCTGCGGTGCCGGCAGCGTGTGCGGCCGTTTCCGGGGCCAGTACGCCTTCGATTTCGCCCTTGCCAAAGTTCTTGCCGTCGGGCGAAAAACGCTTGGCGATGCCGTAACCCATGAAGGACGCCGGCGTCGCCCCCCCCGGTGTGATGCCCATCCAGCAGCCCACCAGGGAACTGCGCAGGTAGGTCAGCCAGTAGCGGGGCAGCTTCTTCCAGGTTTCCAGCACGACCTTGGCATCGATCTTGGCCGACTTTCCTTTGAAGGAAAGGCCTTCTTCCATGGTCACGAGAATCTCGCCAATACCGAACAGGCCGATCACGGCGATCAGGAAATCAAAGCCCTTCATCAGGGGCTCGAAGCCGAAGGTCAGGCGCAGCTGCCCGGTCACATTGTCCATGCCGATGGCGGCCAGCGTGAAGCCAAGGAACATCGCGGCGAGCGTCTTCCACGGCGCGCCCTTGTTCATCCCCACGAAGCTGCAGAAGGTCAGCAATTGCACCGCAAAGAACTCAGGAGGGCCGAACTTGAGGGCAAACTTCGCCACCAGGGGGGCAGTAAACGTGATCATCAGTACCGCGACCAGGGCCCCGATGAACGACGATGTGAATGCGGCGGTGAGTGCCTGAGCGGCCTGACCCTGCTGCGCCATCGGATAACCGTCGAACGTCGTGGCCACCGACCAAGGTTCGCCCGGGATGTTGAACAGGATGGACGTGATCGCACCTCCAAACAGCGCGCCCCAATAGATACAGGACAGCATGATGATCGCGGAGGTCGGATTCATGCTGAAGGTCAGCGGCAGCAGGATCGCCACGCCGTTGGCGCCACCCAGGCCCGGTAACACCCCAATCAGCACACCCAACAGGATGCCTACGAACATCAGGCCGATATTGACCGGCGACAGCGCGACGGCAAACCCATGAAACAGTGCTTGCAGTTCATCCATGCTCAGAACCCCAGGGCAGCTTCAAGGGGGCCCTTGATCAGCGGCACCTTGAACCAGATTTCAAACATCCCGAACAAGATCACCGACACGATGACACCCGTCAGTCCCGACTTCAGCACGCTGAACTTGCCCTGCCAGCGCATGAAGACCGCGATGAAAATTGCGGAGGCGACATACAGGCCGACCCATTGCATGGCGGCCACGTAAACCACGCTGGGCAGAAAGATCGCCAGGACAAGCCGGATCTCGGTTCGTGACACGAAGGGGATCTCCCGGTTGGAACGCAAAGCCTTCAGCAGATTGATGAGACTGGCACCGTTCATCAGCAGGCCGATATAGAACGGAAAGTAGCCGCTCTGGGGGCCTTCGTCGGTCCATCCTGCGCCGATGCGTTGCGCGTCCCACATCACCACGCTGCCCAGCAGCATGAATGCGATCGCCGTGATGATCTCCAGCGTGCGCCGCGTGGCGGCCGTTCGCGGCCGACCGGGATCCTGAGACTCTTGTGTCATGGCATGTTCCAGAGTGGGTTGTCGCAGCCCGCGGCGGGGCCATTCAAAGGTCCGCCAAAGCTGGCCGCCGCCGCAGCGGATTTCGTCTGTCGTGGTGAAACTTACTTCGCTACAAACCCGGCTTCCTGCATCAGCAGGCGATGCCGGATTTCTTCATTGGCCACCCATCGCGTGAAGTCCACACCGGTCATGAAGGTCTGGTTGAAGGCGCCCTCGTCCATGAACTTCTTCCATTCGGGTGTGGCGCGCACTTTCTGCATCAAGTCCACGTAGAAGGCCACTTGTTCGGGCTTCACGTCCGGAGGCATGAAGATGCCGCGCAGCATGACGTATTCGACATCCAGTCCGCTTTCCTTGCAGGTTGGAATATCGCCCCACGCCTTTTCCGCGATCTTTTCCTTGTACGGCAGACGCTTGCCGTCGAAGACACACAGGGGTTTGAGCTTGCCCCCACGCCATTGGGCGACGGCCTCAATCGGGTTGTTGACGGTTGAGTCCACATGCTTGCCCACCAGCTGCACCGCAACTTCGCCGCCGCCCTTGTAGGGCACGTAGATGAACTTCGTGCCGGCGGACTTTTCGATCAGCGCGGTGACAATCTGGTCTTCCTGCTTGGAGCCCGTGCCGCCCATCTTGAGCTTGCCACCGGCTGCCTTGGCTGCCGCAAGGTAATCCTGGGCGCTCTTGTGGGGCGTCTCGGCGTTGACCCAGAGCACGAATTCGTCCAGCGCCAGCATCGCCACGGGCGTCATGTCTTTCCAGCTGAACGGCACGCCGGTGGCCAGTGGCGTGGTGAACAGGTTGGACAGCGTGATCACGATCTTGTGTCCGTCGCCCTTGCTGTTCTTGATCTCGAGGAAACCCTCGGCGCCTGCACCTCCGCCCTTGTTGACCACCACGATGGACGACTTCATGAGCTTGTTCTTGGTCACGATGCCCTGGATCAGCCGGGCCATCTGGTCGGCTCCCCCGCCAGTGCCCGCGGGGACGATGAATTCAACCGTCTTGGTGGGTTCCCAGGCGGCATGGGCGGGCAGCCCGCTGGCCAGTCCGAGAGCGAGGGCGAGCGTGGAAAGCAGGCGATTGGGTGTGAAAAGATGCACTGAGTAACTCCCTGAATTGAAAAAGCAGGACACGGGCCCTGCTTGTTGGATTATTAAGTATCAATTGATGGATAGGGTGCAATATTTCACGTTTCTGGCCTAGGGTTTTTACCGAGTTCACCGCGATGAGGTCTCAGGCACGGTGAAACAGGAAATACGCTGCTAGTCCATAGAGCATGGTGGCAAACACCTTTTTCAGGGGCCGGATGTCCATGCGATGGGCTGTGCGCGCACCCAGTGGCGCCATCGCCATGCTGGCAATAGAGATGATCACCAGCGCGGGCAGATAGAGATAGCCGACCGATCCGGGCGGCATCTGCGGTAGCCCGAAGCCTGCCCAGATGTAGCCCAAGGTCCCGGCCAGTGCAATCGGAAAGCCCAGTGCCGATGAGGTGCCCACCGCATTGTGGATTTTCACGTTACACCACGTCATGAAGGGAACCGAAATAAAGGCACCGCCAGCGCCGACCAGGGCCGACAGCAAGCCGATCAGTCCGCCCATCGCAAACATGCCCGGACCCTTGGGCAGGGTGCGCGTCGGCTTGGGCTTGCGGTCCAGGAACATCTGCGTTGCCGAGAAACCCACAAACAGCGCAAACAGCACGCTGAGCACCTTGCCGGGAAGGGCAACGGCGATCTGCGCACCGAACAGCGATCCCACGAGGATGCCCGGCGCGAGCAGTCGCGCTACGCTCCATAACACGGCGCCGCGCTGGTGGTGCGCGCGCACCGATGACAGCGATGTGAAGCAGATGGTGGCCAGGGAGGTGGCTACGGCCATCTTGACGGTGTAGTCCTGCGGGAAGCCCTTGGACGAAAGGATGAAGGTGAGAAACGGCACCATCAGCATGCCGCCGCCAATTCCCAGCAAACCGGCCAGAAACCCGGTGCAGGTGCCGAGCAGGGCCAGTTCAAGGATCAGCAGCGGTTCGAGGATCATGGACGGCCCGGGGGGAGGTCAAAAACAATCGCCAGCGCTCAGGCTGGCGATGTGGGAAATGGTGTCTGCGGTGCCACCGGACCGGCATCCTGAACCGGGGTTCAGGTGGGCTAGGTCAACCTGACGTTGGGTTCATCTGACGCGAGACGATCACGCTCACCAGGTGATGTTCCAAGCCCGGGCTCTAAGAGCATTGGTTCAAGGAAATATAAAGCCCGGCACGCATCGCAGACATTGTCATTGTAGGCGCTGGCAAGCGGTTTTGCCGCGGCCGGATAACGATTCAGAGCAATTGCCCGTCGTCACCCAAGGCGTGGTCCAGGCGCTGCAGCAGCAAGGCCAGACGCGGATCGTGATCCCCGGCCGCAGGGCCCTGCGATGCATTGAGGGTGTCCCTGCGCGCCTGCAAGTCGGCCATGCTGCGGTCGGCCAGATCGAACGCGAGGTTGAGCGCCGCCAGGACGGCGATGCGATCGCGCGCCCGGATCTTGCCCGCGTCACGGATTCGGCACATGGCGGTGTCAACGCGCTCAACCGCCTCCAGAAGACGCGACTCGCCACCCTCGGGGCACCCCAGCAAATAGCCCTGTCCCAGGATCTGGACCTCAAGCTGCTTCATGCGGGGTCCTTGGGCGATGTCGGCATGGCTGTCTCCGGAAGGCGCTCCAGCAGCGCATCGACCCGGGAACGCGCCGCGCCCAGTCTCGATTTCAGGGAGTCGCGTTCGTGCGTCAACAACTCCACCTGCTGGGCCAGCAAGGCATTGGTGCGCTGAAGCTCCTCGTGGCGAACGAGCAGCCGGTCAACGCGTTCAGTGATCTGTTCGATTTGGGTCGGGTTTGCCATGGAAACAAAAGCTTGACAGCGAATTGTAGGGTGAGCGACAGGCTGGCCGCTACAATCTTGCCAGTTGGTGCTCGCGGTGTGGTTCACATGCCGCAGTTCAACGGGAAGCAGGGGGGAATCGTTCACACGAACCGACCTAACCTGCGCTGCCCCCGCAACGGTAAGTGGACGAATCACCCTTGATTCCGCTTTCAACACACCGCCACTGGTCGCCCTCAAAGGTGGCCGGGAAGGCGTTGAAAGTCGCTCCACCAGCCCGGATACCGGCCAACAGGGTGGGTCCGACGATGCGATTGCAATCGGCGTGACCTTAACGTCCAGGGACTGGCGGGGAAGCCGGTAAGGACATTCACTGATCCGGTCCTTTCATGAAAACCTGTCTTTGTTCCCCACGCCTTGCCGTGATTCCGCTGGCGCTCGCCGCCGCTTTTCCTGCCGCCGCCCAATCCGAAGCACAGGCTGCCCAGCTTCGAGAAACAGTCGTCACCGCCAATCGCTCCGAGCAGTTGCTGACCGACGCGCTGCCGCACACCACCGTCATCGGGCGCGAGGGCATCGAACGCTCTCAGGCGGTCGATCTGGCCTCGCTGCTGGCCGGCGAGGCCGGGTTCCAGTCGGTCCAGAACGGGGGCCGCGGCACCGCCACCAGTCTGTTCCTGCGCGGCAGCGCGGCGCTGGGCGTTCTGGTGATGATCGACGGGGTTCCGCTGACCAAGCAGGACACCACCGGCACGGTGAGCCTGGAGCACATCATGCTCGACCAGATCGAGCGCGTGGAGATCGTGCGCGGCAACGTGTCGGCCATTTATGGCAGCGGCGCCGTAGGCGGCGTGATCCAGTTGTTCACCCGCAAAGGGCAGGGCAAGCCGGCCGCCTATGCGCAACTGGAAGCCGGCTCCTTCGGCACCGTGAGAGCCGCTGCCGGCATCGGCGGTCAGGTCGGCGACACCCGCTTTGCCCTCGGTGTCGGTGGCCACCGGACCACCGGCATTTCGGCCATTGACGTCACGAAGTATCCCTACGAGAACCCGGATGACGACGGCTACCGCAACACCAACTTCAACCTGACAGCCTCGCAGCTGCTGGCGCCGGGGCAGACGCTGGGCCTGCGCGCCCAGGGTGCTCACGGACGGTTTGATGCCGATGGCGGCGGCTTTGGCACGGCCACCGACATCTACAAGGGCAGCAGCACGCTCGGTACCTGGTCGCTTTACAGCCACAACCAGATCAACCAGGACTGGCGCAGCGAGCTGACCTACAGTCAGGGGCGCGAGAAGTCCGTGTACGACGCGACGCTCACCGCGTTTCCCTATGACAGCCAGGCGGTGTCTCGCAGCCGAACCCTGAACTGGACGAACACGGTGGCCCTGGGCACCTGGCAGCTGACGGCGGGGGCTGAGCGCCAGCTCCAGGACATCGACACCTCCGACAGCACTGCCACTCAGCTCAGCAACACACGCGGTGTGACCTCGCTGTTTGCCGGGACATCAGGCGCCATCGGCGCGCATTCACTGCAGTTGAATGTGCGCAACGATGCCGCCAGCGGCCTGTCCGCGCAGACGACCGGGTATGCCGGCTATGGCTACCAATTCACGCCGGCCTGGAAGCTCATCGCCAGCGTCTCGTCGGCCTTCAACCTGCCGCCGCTGGGCTATCTCTACGACCCGTTCTCGGGCAACCCGCAGCTGCAGCCCGAGACCGCGCGCTCCGGGGAACTGGGCCTGCAGTGGGCGCAGGGCGCGCAGGTGATGCGGGCCACCCTGTTCAGCACGCGGACCGACAACCTGATGCTGTACGACTTCAAAACCTATCGTTTCAGCAACGTGAGCCAGGCGTCAAACCAGGGCCTGGAGGTCAGCTTCAATGGCAAGGTATCGGTCGCCGACGTGCGGGCCAGCCTGACCGTGCAGGATCCGGTGGACGACACCACGGGCGCATGGCTGGCGCGGCGTGCGCGCCACATGGCCTCAGTGGGCGTGAGTCTGCCCTGGGGCGCCTGGCTGTTTGGCGCCAATGTGAACTACACCGGCGAGCGGCCCGACACCGCGTTCAATCCGCTGCTGGCCGCCTACGCGGTCACCAACGTGACGCTGCGCTATGCCCTGAGCCCGGAAGTCGCGCTGACGGCGCGCATCGACAACCTGTTTGACCGCAGCTACCAGACCGCCTGGGGCTACAACCAGCCGGGAATCGGGGCGTATGCAGGTATCGTCTGGACGCAGAAGTAGTCCCTTCCAGTCCCTTCCCTTCAAACCGGTCAATCCCGCCATGCCTGCCCAACCTGTGCTGCCAGAGCTTCCTTCCAGCGTAGCGGCGCGCGCGCAGGCTGGCTGGGGCCCGCAGCGTATCGTCTGCCTGACGGAAGAGACCACCGAGTGGCTGTACCTGCTGGGCGAGCAGACGCGCATTGTGGGCATCTCGGGCTACACCGTTCGGCCGCGCCGCGCGCGGGAAGAGAAGCCCAAAGTCAGCGCCTTTCTCAGCGCGAAGATCGACAAGATCCTGGCGCTGCAACCCGACTGCGTGTTCGGCTTTTCCGACCTGCAGGCCGATATCGCCGCGGCGCTGATCCGCCACGGCGTGCAGGTCACCGTGTTCAACCAGCGTAGCGTGGCCGAGATTTTCTCGATGCTCTACCAGGTGGCGGCGATGGTGGGTCAGGTGGAGAAGGGCTTGGCGCTGATCGAGGGAATGCGCGCCGGTCTGCAGGCGATCGAGGCGCAGGCTGCGCGCTTGCCGCGCCGGCCCCGCGTGTTTTTCGAGGAATGGGACGAGCCGCACATCAGCGCCATCCGCTGGGTGTCGGAGCTGCTCGGCCTCGCCGGCGGCGACGACTGCTTTCCCGAGCTGGCGAAAGAGTCGCTGGGCAAGAACCGCATCATCGCCAGCGGCGACGAGATCGTGCGGCGTAACCCCGACATCATCATCGGCTCCTGGTGCGGCAAGAAATTCCGCCCGCAGAAGGTCGCCGCGCGGCCCGGCTGGCAGGCCGTTAACGCGGTGCGCAATGGCCAGCTGTTCGAGATCAAGTCGGCCGACATCCTGCAGCCCGGCCCGGCGGCGCTGACCGATGGCGTCGCGCAATTGCATCGCATCGTGATGGACTGGAGCGCGCGCCATGGTTGAGCAGGAAACGGGTTCCAAAGCTTCTCACCGGGGATTTTTCAAGAATAAATGGGCTTTCCCCACCGTCGATTGGTCATTGTTTGCTATGTTTATTGATGATCGCCTGGTCGCTTGGCGAACTCGACGTCGCTGTTCTGGCCAGTCAATGCTGCGCATGAGGGACTTGGGCGTCTGGCTGATTGCTTGTCTGGCGGTCTGTGCCTCCGTGCCCGCGCTGGCTGTGCAGATCACCGACGACCGTGGCGTCACCGTCACGCTGGGCGCGCCACCGCAACGCATCGTCTCGCTGCTGCCCTCGCTGACCGAGACGGTCTGTGAACTCGGCCAGTGCCAGCGTCTGGTCGGCGTGGACCGTTATTCAAACTGGCCGGCCAGCATTGGCAAGCTGCCTCGCCTGGGTGGCGGACTGGACCCCAATATCGAAGCCGTGGTTGCGCTCAAGCCCGACCTGGTGCTGCTGGCGACCTCGACGCGTGCGGCGCAGCGTCTGGAGGCACTTGGCATCAAGGTGGTCGCGCTGGAGCCGCGCAGCCTGGCCGATGTGCGCCGGGTGCTGGCGCAGGTGGCGCAGGTACTCGGGCTGCCTGACACCGACGGCCAGCGTGTCTGGCTCCGCATCGAGACCGCCCTGGGCACCATCTCGCAGTCTATCCCGCCGCGTTCGCGGGGCGCCAGCGTCTATTTCGAGGTCAGCAGCGGGCCGTATGCCGCCAGCGAAGGCTCGTTCATCGGGGAAATGCTCGCCCGGCTGGGTTCGCGCAGCGTCGTGCCGGCATCCATGGGTCCGTTCCCCAAACTCAACCCCGAGTTCGTCGTGCGGGCCGATCCCGACGTCATCATGATCGGCGACGAGAACTTCGCCGGCCTGGGCGGGCGGCCTGGCTGGGCTGGCCTGCGCGCCGTGCGCGACCAGCGCGTGTGCGTGTTCGCGCCCGTGCAGGCCGACATCCTGGTGCGCGCCGGGCCGCGCATGGCAGAAGCCGCGCGGCTGATGGCTGGCTGCCTGGCCACCGCCGCGCCCCGGCTTCCCACAGTGGCGCCCACCGGGCAGTGATGAGTCCTGCCGCCCGCGCCCATCACCGCGCTGCGTGGCTGGCGGCGGGGCTGCTCGCACTGGCCGCGCTGCTGTTGGCCACTGGCGCAGGCGTGGGCAGCACCGGCCTGCAAAGCATTTGGCGCGCGCTGGACGACGCCACGGCGCGCCAGATCGTGCTGGACATCCGCCTGCCGCGCACCCTGGGCGCCTGGCTGGCCGGCGCGCTGCTCGGGCTGGCCGGCGCGGTGGCGCAGGGACTGTTCCGCAACCCGCTGGCCGACCCGTTTCTGCTGGGCAGCGCCTCGGGCGCGTCGCTGGGCGTGGCGCTGGCGCTGGTGCTGTTTGGCGTGAGTCCGCTGGCCGCCAGCTGGCTGTCGGCCCTCGGTCTGACCGGCGCGGCGTTCCTCGGGGCGATGGCCGCCGTGTTGCTCACGCTGGCGCTGGCGCGCGGCGTGCAGTACAACCTGCGGCTGCTGCTGGCCGGTGTCATCGTCGGTGTGGTGCTGGGCGCGCTGGGCTCACTGGTCACGCTCTTGGTGCCCGAGACCCTGCCGGTCATGCAGGCCTTCCTGCTGGGCTCCACCGGTTTCGTCGGCTGGCCCGCCTGCAGCCTGATGGCGGGCGCCTTGACCCTTTGCCTGGCGCTGGCCTGGGCGCTCAGCCCGGTGCTCGACGGCCTCACGCTGGGCGAGGCCACGGCCCGCAGCCTGGGCCTGCCGCTGGCGCCCCTGCGCCTGGCGCTGGTCGGCGTGCTGGCGCTGGCCACCGGCGCGGCGGTGGCGCAGACCGGGCTGATCGCTTTTGTCGGGCTGGCGTCGCCGCACCTGGTGCGCTCGGTCGTCAAGACGACACACGGGCGGCTGATGCTTTTGTCTGCGCTGACCGGCGGGGCCTTGCTGCTGGCAGCCGACATTCTGGCCCGCGCCTGGATCGCCCCGCAGGAATTGCCGGTGGGCGTGCTCACCGCCGTGCTGGGCGGCGGCTACCTGTTGTGGCTGATGCACCGCGGCCGCGGCCAGCGGGGAGCGCCATGACGGTGCCAGCACTTCAGGCTGTCGGCGTGAGCGCCTCGCTCGGTGGGGTCGAGGTCCTGCACGGGGTGAACCTGGCCCTGCCGGCCGCGCGCTGGACCTGCATCGTCGGCCCCAACGGCGCGGGCAAGTCCACGCTGCTGAAAGTGCTGGCGGGTTTGCTGCCGCACATCGGCGAGGTGCGACTGCTGGGTCAGCCATTGCTTGCGTTGGCCAGCCGCCAGCGCGCACGGCAACTGGCCTGGCTGGGACAGAACGAAGGCTCCGCCGAGGACCTGTCCGCCTGGGACGTGGCCATGCTGGGCCGCCTGCCGCACCAGGCTTGGCTGGCTGCGCCCAGCGCCGCCGACCACACCGCGGTGGAGCAGGCGCTACGGGCCACCCAGGCCTGGGAGTGGCGCGGCCGGCCCTTGAGTCAGCTCTCGGGCGGCGAGCGTCAGCGCGTCTTGCTGGCGCGCGCGCTGGCCGTGCAGGCGCAGGTGCTGCTGATGGACGAGCCGCTGGCCAACCTGGACCCGCCGCACCAGGCCGACTGGTTGCGTCTGGTGCGCGAGCAGGTCGCGGCGGGCCAGACCGTGATCAGCGTGCTGCACGAAATCTCGCTGGCCTTGCAGGCCGACGAACTGGTGATCCTGGCGCAGGGCCGCGTCGCCTGGCAGGGCGCTCGCGCGGAGCCGGCCACGCACCGCGCGCTGGAGCAGGTGTTCGACGAGCGCATCGCGATCCATCCGCTGGCGGGGCAGTGGGTGGCGCTGCCGACGTAGCCGACGCTGGACAGCGTGTTCGACGGCCTGGCCGATTTCGTCGAAGGGCACTTCGCGCCCGGGGTGCCGGCGGCGCTGATTGCAAGGGAAGCGTCAGTGGGGCCATGACGGCTTCAGGATTCCCCACACATTGGGGTCATTTCGGCGCCTTCCCAGGCTCAGACGGCCACAAGGCGCTATGAGTTCAGGAGTTCTTGCGGTGCCTGTCCGGGCCGCTTGGTCGATGAGCTGCTCCGGTTGTGGAGGTCTGGCGGCTCTGCAGCGCTTCCAGTGCCAGCAACAGGCTCAGCCGATGCTCACGCGCCACCACCTGCCAGTGCTCGCTGCTCAGCGCACCCTCCAGGGCCCAGAGCAGGTTGAGGCTGGCGTT
>JAABQG010000019.1 GCA_011391595.1 Hydrogenophaga sp. | reverse complement strand
CAAAAGCGGTGGGCTTGTTGGTCAGGCAGGCGAGCCTGAGCCCCGCCGCCTGCAGCGCGCACAGCCCTTCGATCGCCCCGGCATACACCTTGCTGTGCCGGCCATTGATTCGCAGGTAGTGTTGCTGGTACGCGTCCCAGGCGCGCTGGAAAAGATCGTCCGAAGCCACGAAATCCACGACGCCCCGCTGCAACTCAACATGCGCCAGCACTGAACGGATCAGGTGCTCGGAGCCCTTGCCGACGAGTTGCTCGATCAAGGTCCGCGTCACCGGTGGCCGGTCGAGTGTCCCCAGCATGTGATTGAGCGCAAGCTCGAAGTCCCCAAGGGTGTCCACCAGGGTGCCGTCGAGGTCGACGATGCAGGCGTCCAGGTCAGAAAATTCAGGCCGTTTCAGGTTCATCGAAGGTATGGAGGTTTGCCCGGTACACCGGGGGGTTCTTTGGAAGTATGCTGCGCCTCTCAATTACTTTCCCCGCCAGGAGACCCTCATGCAACGCATTTTCCGTTTTTTCATGGCCGTGCTCGGCTCGCTGCTGATCTGCGGCGGCGCCCTGGCGCAGGACAAGGTGGTCTATCACATCGACAACGCCGAGGCGCAGGCGACCAAGGGGCTGCGCAACATCCGCAACCACCTCGATGTGGCACCGGAGACCAAGATCGTGGTCGTCACCCATGCCGACGGAGTGGACTTCCTGATGGACGGTGCCAAGGACAAGAAGAACCCCAGCATCGACTACGCCTCGCTGGTCAGCGCGCTGAAGGCCCGCGGCGTTCGCTTCGAGGTCTGCGAGATCACCTTGAAGAACCGCAACCTCAAGAAGGACCAGTTCAGCATGGACGCCGAGTTCACGCCGTCCGGTGTGGTGCGCATCGCTCAACTGCAAACGCGCGAGCACAACGGCTACATCAAGCCCTGAGGTCGGCGCCAAGGCCCTTGTGCCTTGGGACTCAGCGCGCCAGCTCGGCGCGCATCGCGTCAATGACGGCCTTGTAGTCCGGCTTGCCAAAAATCGCGCTGCCCGCCACGAAGGTGTCCGCCCCGGCGTCCGCGACGCGGCGGATGTTGTCGGTCTTGATGCCGCCGTCCACTTCCAGCCGGATGTCGCGACCGCAGGCCTCGATGCGCCGGCGCGCCGCCTCGATCTTGCGCAAGGCGCCTTCGATGAAGCTCTGGCCGCCAAAACCCGGGTTCACCGACATGATCAGGATCAGGTCGATGTCGTCGATCACCCAGTCCAGCACGTCCAGCGGCGTGGCCGGGTTGAACACCAGGCCGGCCTGGCAGCCCTTGCCCTTGATCGCCTGCACGCTGCGGTGCACATGACCCGAGGCCTCGGGATGAAAGCTGATCAGGTCGGCGCCGGCGTCGGCAAAGGCCGCGGCCAGGGCATCGACGGGCTGAATCATCAGGTGCACATCCACCGGCACCGGAGTGCCGTCCGGGCGCTTCGCATGCGGCTTCAGCGCCTGGCAGACCATCGGGCCAAACGTCAGGTTGGGCACGTAATGGTTGTCCATCACGTCGAAATGAACCCAGTCGGCGCCGGCAGCGATGACGCTGCGGACCTCCTCGCCCAGGCGCGCAAAGTCGGCAGCGAGGATCGAGGGGGCAATGCGGTAGGCGGTACTCATGAAATCATTGTCGCAGCAAGCCGATGTCCTCAGCGCCGCACGGGTCCGCCCCGGCGGCTTAAGATCGCGCCATGAGCACCCCTGAAATCGAAGTCCGCGTCCAGCCGCGCTACCTGCCCGAGCAGTCATCTCCACTTGAGGAAGCCTACGGCTTTGCCTACACCATCACCATCGCCAACAAGGGCGACGAGCCGGCCCAGCTGATCTCCCGGCACTGGATCATCCTGGACGCCGACGGCCACCGCGAGGAAGTTCGCGGCCTGGGCGTGGTTGGCCACCAGCCGCTGCTCAAGCCGGGCGAGGCCTTCGAGTACACCAGCGGCAGCCGCCTGCGCACGCCCACCGGCAGCATGGAAGGCACCTATTTCTTCGTCAAGGAAGACGGTGAACCCTTCGAGGTACCGATCCCGCGTTTCATGCTCGACGCCACCGGCCAGACCGGCGGCCGCGTGTTGCATTAGACATTCCCCGACATGCCAAAGCGCCCCGCAGACCTGACCGGGCTTCTTGACGGACTGGACCCCGGCGCAACGCGGGCGCAACGCCATCTCTGGCTGGTGAACCTGCTCGCCTGGGTGCGGGCCGGCATGGGGTCCGGGGATGACCCGGCCGGCGCCGTGGCCCGGTTGCGGCTGATGCTCGACGCCGTGCAGGCCCGGCCCGAATGGCAAGCCCGCTGGCAGGCGTGGTGGCAGCTGTTCAAGGACACGGTGGATCCGGCCCCCCTGCTGGCGGACTTTGGATTTGCACCGCGCACCGGCTTCATGAGCGCCCTGGGCGAGCGTGTGCGTCGCAAGCTGCTACCCGTCACGCCCGACACGGATGACCTGATCACCCTGTTCGACCTGCTGCTGCCCGACCCGCGCGATGCGATCTGGCTCAAGGCGCTGGACGGCGAAACGCTGGACCGCATCCAGCACCTGTTGTTCGAGGCGCCCAGCGACGACGTCTGGGGCCCCGGCGTGCTGATGGACGCCCTGACCTACAGCGTCGGCCAGGTCAGCGCGGCCGGCTTCTCGTCCGAGATCCGCTCGCGCATGTCGCACAACGTGTCACAGGCCCACCCTTTCCACTCGCGTCCTTTTCACGCCCTGCCCGGACAGTTCGAGGCCTTCAAGGCCGCCGTCAAGGCCTGTGGCGCGCGCGACCCGCTGGCCCTGGCCAATGCACAGGCGCTGCGCGACCAGCTCGACGCCTGCCGTCATGCGGCCTACACGGTCTACGCGCATCTGGAAGAGAACGGCATCTCGGTCGGCATCGTCTTTCGCCTCAGCCAGCTGCGCGAGCGCATGGTGCGCATCCGGCAATTGCTGGATTGCCTGCAAAGTGACCACCCGGCCCAGGCTGCAGCGCGACTTCTGGCCCAGCTCGCGCAGGTCGGCCAGGACAAGCGCAGCATCCGCGCGCTGATCGCCAGCAGCACGCACATGACGGCCGCCAAGGTAGCCGAGCGCGGCGCCGAGAGCGGCGAACACTACATCACGCGCAACGCGGCCGAGTACCGCCACATGCTGGGCACCGCCGCCGGCGGCGGCGCCGTGCTGGCGTTCACCACCTGGGCCAAGTTCGGTATCTACGGCCTGGGCCTGTCCGCGTTCTGGGGCGGTCTGGCTTTCGGCATGAACTATGCCGTCTCGTTCGTGATCGTGATGTTGCTGCACTGGACCGTCGCCACCAAGCAGCCGGCGGTCACAGCCCCGGCCATGGCGGCCCGGCTCAAGGACATGAGCGCGCCCCATGCGCTCGACAACTTCATCGACGAGGTGGCGCACCTGCTGCGTTCCCAGATCGCCGCGATCATTGGCAACCTGGGCCTGGTGATACCCGGCGTGCTGCTGATCTGCGCGGCGCTCAAGCTGGGCGGATTCGAGACCATGGTCGACATCGAGCACGCCCACCACGTGCTGCACGACCAGAGTCTGCTCGGGCCCACGGCCCTGTACGCGGCCTTCACCGGGGTACTGCTGTTCGCCTCGAGCATCATCGCGGGCTGGGTCGAAAACTGGTTCGTGTTGTACCAGCTCGAATCGGCCATCGCCTGGAACCCGCGCTCCACCCGCCTGCTCGGCATGGAGCGCGCGCGCCGCTGGTCGAAATGGCTGCGCGCCAATGTCTCGGGCCTGGCGGCCAGCATCTCTCTGGGCCTGATGCTCGGCCTGGTGCCCGCATTCACCGGGTTTTTCGGGCTGGGGCTGGAAGTGCGCCACGTCACGCTGTCCACCGGACAGATGGCGGCCGCGGCCTATACCCTGGGGCTGGGCGTGCTGGCGACGCCGGAATTCTGGTGGGCCGTCGCCGGCATCGCCGTGATCGGCCCGCTGAACCTGGTGGTCAGCTTCTTCCTGGCGTTCCGCCTGGCCTTGGCCGCGCACAGTGTCCCGCCCGTGGAACGCCGGCATATCCGCCAGGCCTTCTGGCAGCGTGTGCGCCAGGCGCCCGCGTCGTTCCTGTTCCCGCCCCGCGAGCCGCCCACCGGAGCCCCGGGCCCCCCCCCCCCTTGATGCACCATGGGCGAATTCGAACTGATCGAGCGCTATTTCACGCGAACTGCACGCCGTGCGGCCCTCGGCGTGGGCGACGACTGCGCCCTGCTGGCCCCTGCGCCCGGCATGCAGTTGGCCATTTCCTGCGACATGCTGATCGAAGGCCGGCACTTTCTGCCGACCGTCGATCCGTTCAAGCTCGGCCACAAGGCGCTGGCGGTGAACCTGAGCGACCTGGCCGCCTGTGGCACGAAGCCGCTGGCCTTCAACCTCGCGCTGGCCCTGCCGAGTGCTGACGACGTCTGGCTGGACGGGTTTTCGCGCGGGCTGTTCGCGCTGGCCGACGCGCACGACTGCGAGCTCATCGGCGGCGACACCACGCGCGGTCCGCTGGCCATCTGTATCACGGTGTTCGGTGAAGTCCCGCCCGGCCAGGCCCTGCTGCGCAGCGGCGCCAAGGCGGGCGACGACGTCTACGTCAGTGGCACGCTGGGCGACGCCCGACTGGCGCTGGAGGTGTTCCGCGGCACCCGATCGCTGCCGCAGGCGGCCTTCGACGCCGCGCGCGCGCGCATGGAGCAGCCGACCCCACGCGTCGCGCTGGGCCTGGCGCTGCGCGGCGTGGCCTCGGCGGCAGCCGACATCAGCGACGGGCTGGTGGGCGACCTGGGCCATATCCTGAAGGCCAGCCGGGTGGGCGCCCGCATCGACACCTCGATTGCAATCAAATTGATAGCAAATAAAGTCCATTTGACGATGGGCGATGGCCAATTCGATTCAAAAACCGCGCTGGCATGCGTGCTGGCGGGCGGTGACGACTACGAACTCGTCTTCACCGCGCCGCCGGATGCCCGCAACCAGGTGAAAGCCGCCGCAGTGCAGGCCCAGACCCCTGTCACTCGCATCGGCCAGATCGAGGCCGCCCCAGGGCTGCGGCTGGTGGATGCCGCCGGCCAACTGCTTGCCCGGCGCTTCGCCGCGTTCGATCACTTCGCCTGAGCACGCCACCATAATGCCGGCATGACCGATACGCCGTCGCAGTCCTCGACAGCCGCCCCGCCCCCCGCGCCCCAGCGCCCCAGCGCGCGCTTCATGCGATCGCACCCGGCGCACGCCATCGCACTGGGCTTCGGCTCTGGCCTGTCTCCCGTGGCGCCGGGAACCGCCGGCACGCTGTGGGCCTGGCTCGCATGGCTGGTGCTGGGGCTGTGGCTCACCCCGGTGCAACTCGGCCTGCTGATCGCGGCGGCGACGCTGGTGGGCTGGTGGGCCTGCACCGTTACCGCCGATCATCTGCGCACGCTGGACCCTGGCAACATCGTCTGGGACGAGGTGGTCGCCTTCTGGCTGGTGCTGTGGCTGGTCATGCCCACCGGTTTCTGGGGCCAGCTGGTGGCATTTGCGCTGTTTCGCTTCTTCGACGCCGTCAAGCCCGGCCCGGTGCGCTGGGCCGACAACGCCTTCCACGGCTTTGGCTGGCGTGGCGGCTTCGGCATCCTGCTCGACGACTTCGTGGCGGCATTCTGCACACTGCTGGTGATCGCGATGTGGCGCGCGTGGTAAGCCTGCTTTATTCCTTTTTTGATAGCGACTCATGACCGATTCACGCTGGGAACTGGCGGAAATTCTTCAAAAAAAGGGCTGGATGATGGCCTCGGCCGAAAGTTGCACCGGCGGGCTCATCGCTGGCGCCTGCACCGACCTCTCAGGCTCCAGCAACTGGTTCGAGCGCGGCTTCGTGACCTACTCCAACGCTGCCAAGACCGAGATGCTCGGCGTGGACGCCGCCTTGATCGAGGCGCATGGCGCGGTCAGCGAAGCGGTGGCGCGCGCCATGGCCACCGGTGCGCTGCGGCACTCGCACGCACAGGTCAGTGTGGCGGTCACCGGCGTGGCCGGGCCGACCGGTGGCAGCCTGGACAAGCCGGTCGGCACGGTGTGGTTTGGCTGGTGCGTGGCGGAAACAAGCACGTCTGAAATGCACCGCTTTGCTGGCGACCGTGCCGCCGTGCGGTTGCAGACCGTGCAACTCGCGCTGACGCGCCTTGTCGAGTTGCTCGACGTGGCGGCACCGTCCGAACCAGCCTGAGCGCGCGCGGCCGCGGCCCGCTGACCCCGAAGTATCGGTTGCGCGACATTGCCGGCATGTTGGCCGACGTTGATGAATATCAAGCACCAGACTCCCGAATGCTTGAGAATGATTTTGCTTCCAGGAGTGAAACATGCCCCGACCAGCCCTGATCCGCAAGCAGGCCATCGACTTGGCCGTTGCGCCAAACCTGGCCGACTACGCAGCGGAATGTCGTGCATTTACCTGGGATGCCGCCCGACACGCGCTCGATGGACTCCCCGGCGGCGGCCTGAACATCGCGCACGAGGCGGTGGACCGACATGCGCGGGGGCCGCGCGCGGACCACGTCGCCTTCCGCTTTCTAGGTGCTGAGAGTCAGCGCGTCATGAGCTACTCGGAACTCTCGCGCGTCACAAGCCGATTCGCCAACGTGCTGAAAAACCTGGGCGTCGGGCGCGGCGAGCGGGTGTTCGTGCTGACCGGGCGCATTCCTGCGCTGTACACGGCGGTGCTGGGAAGCTTCAAGGCGGGCTGCGTCGTCTCGCCGCTGTTCTCAGCCTTCGGGCCGGAGCCGCTGGCGACACGGCTCAAGCTCGGCGCGGGCGCCGTGCTGGTGACTACTGAAGGACTTTACGAGCGCAAAGTGGCCAAGATCCGCGACCAGTTGCCCGCGCTGCGCCATGTGCTGCTGGTCCCTGACGACGGCGAACCGACCGACATCCCCGGCACACATGCCCTGGACCGCTTGATGGCGCAGGCGTCCGACACCTTCGAGGTCGTACCCACGTTGCCTGAGGATCCCGCGCTGCTGCACTTCACCAGCGGCACCACCGGCACGCCCAAGGGCGCGATGCATGTGCATGGCGCAGCGATCACACACTGGGCCACCGGGCGCTATGCGCTCGACCTGCACCCGGACGACATCTTCTGGTGCACGGCCGACCCGGGCTGGGTCACGGGCACGTCCTACGGCATCATTGCGCCGCTGCTGCATGGCGTCACCTCCATCGTCGATGAAGTCGAGTTCGACGCCCAGCGATGGTGGCGCATCCTTCACGAGCAGCAGGTGAGCGTCTGGTACACCGCGCCCACGGCGATCCGAATGCTCATGAAGGCCGGCGCGGAATTGGCGCGCAGCCTTGATTACCCGAAGCTGCGCTTTATCGCCAGCGTGGGCGAGCCGCTGAACCCCGAGGCCGTCTGGTGGGGCCAGGAAGTGCTGGGCCGGCCGATCCACGACAACTGGTGGCAGACGGAGACCGGCGGCATCATGATCGCCAACCTGCCGGCGCTCGACATCAAGCCCGGCTCGATGGGCCTGCCGCTGCCAGGCGTGGAGGCGGCCATCGTGCACCCGCGCGCCGACGGCTCGGTCGAGGTGATCGACCAGCCCGACGTGGAAGGCGAGCTGGCCCTGAAGCGCGGCTGGCCGTCGATGCTGCGCGGCTACCTGCACAACGAGGAACGCTACCGCAAATGCTTTTCCGGCGACTGGTACCTGAGCGGCGATCTGGCGCGGCGCGATGCGGACGGCTACTACTGGTTCGTCGGCCGCTCGGACGACGTCATCAAGTCGGCCGGCCACCTGATCGGCCCCTTCGAGGTGGAGAGCGCCCTGATGGAGCACCCGGCCGTGGCCGAGGCCGGCGTGATCGGCAAGCCCGACGTGATGGTCGGCGAGGTGGTCAAGGCCTTCGTCTCGCTGAAAGAGGGCTTCAAGCCCGGCGAGGCCCTGCGCATGGAACTGCTCGGCCACGCGCGAAAGCGGCTCGGGGCGGCGGTGGCGCCCAAGGAGATCGACTTCCTGCCGACGCTGCCGCGCACGCGCAGCGGCAAGATCATGCGCCGCCTGCTCAAGGCCCGCGAACTGGGCCTGCCCGAGGGCGACACCTCGACATTGGAGTCCATGCCATGAGCGCCGCCACCGACGCGCTGGACCCGCGCACCCACGGGCGCGATTTCTGCTTGGCTCGTGTGCGCGACATGCTGCGCATCCGGCGCTTCGAGGAGCGCTGCGCGCAGCTCTACGGCGAGACGAAGATCCGCGGCTTCCTGCACCTCTACATCGGAGAGGAGGCGGTGGCCGCGGGCGTGCTGCCGAACCTGCGCCCCGAAGACAACGTGGTCGCGACTTACCGGGAGCATGGTCATGCGTTGCTGCGCGGGCTGTCGATGAACGCCATCATGGCCGAGATGTACGGCAAACAAGAAGGCTGCTCGCGCGGACGCGGCGGCTCCATGCACCTGTTCGACCGGGCGAGCCATTTTTACGGCGGCAACGCGATCGTCGGCGGCGGGCTGCCGCTGGCGGTAGGGCTGGCACTGGCGGATCAGCTGGGCCAATGGCGCGATCGCGTCACGGTCTGCTTCTTTGGCGAAGGCGCGGTGGCGGAAGGCGCGTTCCATGAGTCGATGAACCTGGCCGCGCTGTGGAAGCTGCCAGTGCTGTTTGTCTGCGAGAACAACCTGTACGCGATGGGCACCGCGCTCTCTCGCAGCGAGGCGCAGATCGCACTGACCGTCAAAGCCGCCGGCTACAACATGCCCTGCGCGCAAGTGAATGGCATGCATGTGCTGGCCGTGCACGACGCCGCACGGCAGGCGCTGGACCAAGTGCGCAACCAGCAGTCGCCACTCTTCCTGGAGCTGCACACTTACCGCTTCCGCGCGCATTCGATGTACGACGCCGAGCTGTACCGCGACAAGGCGGAGGTCGAGCTCTGGAAGCAGCACGATCCGATCGCCACCTTCACCGCCGCGCTAAAGGCCGCCGGGCTGCTTCAGGATGCAGAAGTGCAGGCCATCGACCGGGCCGCACAGGATGAAGTCGAAGTGGCTGTGACGTTTGCAGAAGCCGGCACCTGGGAGCCCGTGGACCAGCTGCTGCGCGACGTGACCACACCTGCCGCGGCGGCCGGGAGCGCCCCATGACCAGAACCACCTACCGCGAAGCCCTGCGCGCCGCGCACCGCGAGGCCCTGCTGGCTGACCCCCGCGTGTTCATCATGGGCGAGGACGTCGGCCGTTACGGTGGCAGCTATGCCGTCACCATGGGCCTGCTGGCGGAGTTCGGCGAGGCCCGCGTGCGCGACACGCCACTGTCCGAGCTGGGCTTTGTCGGCGCGGGCGTGGGGGCGGCGCTCGGCGGCATGCGACCGATTGTGGAAATCATGACGGTGAACTTCAGCCTGCTGGCGCTGGACCCGATCGTCAACACCGCCGCCACGCTGCGCCACATGTCGGGCGGACAGTTCTCGGTGCCGCTGGTAGTCCGCATGGCCACCGGCGCAGGCCGGCAACTCGCCGCCCAGCATTCACACAGCCTGGAAAACTGGTACGCACATGTGCCCGGCATCCGCGTGCTGGCACCTGCCACGGTGGCCGATGCGCGCGGCATGCTCGCACCCGCACTGGCCGACCCCGACCCGGTGGTGATCTTCGAGCACGCGCTGCTCTACAACCTCGAAGAGGATCTGCCGGACGACTGGCAATGCGACATCAGCCACGCTGCCGTGCGCCGCGCCGGAACCCAGCTCAGCCTCATCACCTACGGCGGCAGCCTGCCCAAGACGATGCAGGCGACCGAAGCACTTGCCAGCGAGGGCATCGATGTCGAAGTCATCGACTTGCGCGTGCTGCGGCCGCTGGACATGGACACGATCGCTGCATCGCTGCGCAAGACGCACCGCGCCGTGATCGTGGACGAAAGCTGGAAGAGCGGCAGCCTGGCGGCAGAAGTGATGGCGCGGCTCATGGAACACTGCTTCTACGACCTCGATGCGCCGGTGGCCCGCGTCTGCAGCGAGGAAGTGCCGATTCCTTACGCCAGGCACATGGAAGAGGCCGCCCTGCCGCAGGTGCCGAAGATCGTCGCCACCGTCAAGGCGGTGCTGAATGTTTGAGTTCAAGCTGCCCTCGCTCGGCGCCGACATGGACGAAGGCACCCTGCTGGAATGGCGGGTGCAATCCGGCGACACGGTGCACAAGGGGCAGGTCGTTGCCGTGGTGGACACCGCCAAGGCCGCCATCGACATCGAGATCTGGCAGGACGGCACCGTGCTGGCGCTGCAGGTGCAAGCCGGGGAAAAGGTGCCGGTGGGCACGGTTCTGGCCACGTTGCTGGCACCGGGTGAGCAAGCGGGTGCTGCGCTGGCGTCTGACACGACGCGGCCGGTCGGCGGATTGGCCACCCTGTCGCGCCCGCCACAGGAACCGGCGCCGTCCCCGGCCTCAGCGGCCGGGGAAGCAACGACCCCCGTGCCGCAGTCCACGACGCCTGTCATGCCCGGCACGCAAGCGCGCGTTCGCATTTCGCCAGCGGCGCGCCTGAAGGCGCAAACCCTGGGTCTGGACGTGGGCAGCCTGCTCGGCAGCGGACCCGACGGCGCGATCACGCTGGCCGATGTGGAGCGCGCTTCGGCGGCGCAGCCCAACCCGTCGTCTGGCCCAGCCACGCCTGCGGCGGCAACCGCTCCCGCTCCCGACCGGCAGACCGAGATCCGGCGCGCCATTGCCAGTGCGATGAGCCGCTCCAAGCGCGAAATTCCGCACTACTACCTGCTGGAAACCATCCCGATGGCGCGGGCGCAGCAGTGGCTGGCGCAGGCCAACGAAGGCCGGCCAATCACGACCCGCCTGCTGATGGCGGCGCTGCAGCTCAAGGCTGTCGCGCTGGTGCTACAGCGCTTCCCCGAGCTCAACGGCCTCTTCATCGACGGCGAGTTCCAGCCCGCGCCAGCTGCGCACATCGGTGTGGCGATCTCGCTGCGCCAGGGCGGGCTGATCGCGCCAGCGCTGCACAACGTCGATCAGCTGCCGCTGGACACGCTCATGCCGGCGCTGGCCGATCTGGTCAAGCGCACGCGCGCCGGCTCGCTGCGCCAGTCGGAGATGGCGGACGCCTCGATCACCGTGACGAATCTCGGCGACCAGGGCGTCGAAGCGGTCATCGGCGTGATCCATCCGCCTCAGGTGGCGATTGTCGGCTTCGGCCGCGTCGCTGCGCGGCCCTGGGTGGACGCGGCCGGCGGCTTGTGCGTCGTGCCCACGGTGACGGCCAGCCTGGCCGCCGACCACCGCGTGTCCGACGGCCACCGTGGCGGGCTGTTCCTGGCCGAATTGCGCGAGTTGCTGCAGCGGCCGCAGGACCTGTGAGAGAGGAACGGAAACCCATGGCCAACGCTCCCATGAATGACGCCGATCTGCGCGCGACCGTCATCGCCACGCTGCAGTCCATCGCCCCCGAAGTCGAGCCCGAGTTCCTGCGCGACAGCCGTCCCCTGCGTCTGCAGGTGGACCTGGATTCGATGGACTGGCTCAACTTCCTGATCGGCTTGAGCGAACGCCTGAAGGTCGCCATCCCGGAAAGCGACTACGGTCAGCTGGTCACCCTCAAGGACCTGATGGACTATCTGAAAGCCCGAGGGGGCTGAAGCAGCCGTCTCCGCCGGGAGCGACGTCGTCTCAAGCCTTGAGAAGGTGCGCCTCCAAACCCCGTCGCGGCGCTGGGCCGACTGCGGGCGCGGTGCCCAGCCGGGCCCACATCTGCACCGTCTGGCCCGGCGACTGTGCGCCGAGCAGCCGGTGGATCGCGGCATAGGGCCCCGCCTGCTCGGGATATTCCTGCAGCGCCTGCTGCAGCGGGTGCATGGACAAGCCCTGCGCCGTGGCGGCCAGCTGGGCGCGCACATAGGCGCGGCCGGCGTTGACCTGGGTGCGCCGATCATTGCCGTCGGTCACCATCCAGAAAAACGCTGGCGTGGCCTCGATCTTGGCGTTGAAGTCCTTGATCTGCCCGGTGGTGGCGCTGTCATCGGGGCCGGGCGCCTTGCTGCGGTCGAACAGGCCCACGGCAGCCAGCGCGCGCACCATCGGCGCGTTGAGCGAAATGCCGTCACGGTGCCGGGCGATCTCTTCGGGGCCGACACGCAACACCTTCATCGACTCCATGACCGTGCGCGGCGTGACGAGTTCAATGCGCCAGGCCTCGCGCGCAATGGCGCGGTGCTCGGCGATGCGCGCGTCCTGCGCTCCGGCGAAGCCCACGCGCAGCTTCAGCTTCTCACCCAATGCCAACGCGGCGGCCTCGATGGCCTGCAGGGCGGTGGTGTCCGGCGCCTTCATCTCGTAGGCGCTGCGGTTGGTGTGCCGCCGGAACACCTGGGCAAACAGCGGATCGGGCTTGACACTGGCGTCGGGCACCAGGCGGATCAGCGCCGTCAGGCCGTTGGCCGGCGCCACCTTGGGATCGAACTCGCCTTGAGGGAACGGCTGGATGTCGGCGCGAAGGCCCTGCTGGCGCGCGGCCAGGTCCAGCACTTCGAGGAAGGTGCCCTGGCTCATCATGATCTGGCGCGAGAACGGATCGGTCTCGGGCAGCAGGCGGGTTCGGTCGCAGTACAGCGCGATCTCGCCCGGCTGGCGCAAATCCACCAGCCACGACTGCAGGTTGTGCGAATGCGGCGCCAGGATGGCGTGCGCCAGGATCCAGCGCCGCACATCGCTGCCCGCGGCCGGTGGCGCCGGTGCCTGCCAGGCGGCCACAGCCTCGGGCGGCAGGGCTGACGAGCAGGCGACCAGCGCCGGCGCGGCGGCCAGCACCATGCCACCGCTCATGACCCGAATAAAGCTTCTGCGTTCCATGATTCAGACTCCTTGTGTGATTGAGTGGCCCGCTTGGGGGCCGGGCAAATTCGCCCTGCGCGGGGCCAGATCCAGCTGCATGATGGCATCGCGCACTGCATCGAGGAAGGGCGTGTGCGGCTCAGCGCCGATGCGCCGCGCCAGCGCCGCGCCATCCAGCGCGTGCGGCACGTCCCACAGGTAACGCATCTCCAGCAGCGAGGCCACCGTCGCGCTGAACGGCGACACCAGCCGCATCATTCCCCAAGGCAGTTTTCCCGTGCGCAGCGCGCCACCAGCCGGCAGCCAGCCCTGCTCCCAGGCGACCTCGGTCAGCGCAGTCAGCCAGTCTTGGCCCGTGACCGTGTGACCGGCGAAATGCAGGCATTCGAAGCGCCCGCCGGCCGGCGCCGGGGCGGTCTCGGCCACGCGGACGAAGGCCCGTGCCAGATCGGGCAGGTAGGCCCAGGCGTGCGGGGCGTCCAGCCGGCCTGGCCAGGTCACACGGCCCTGCGGCAGCTTCTTCACGATCACCTGGTCCAGCCAGGAGCCACTGCCAGCCCCGAAGAAGTCCCCGGCGCGGATCACCACCGCCCGGATGCCGCGCGCCCGCGTCGCCTGCGCGAGCTGCTGCTCCAGGTCCACGCGAATGCGGCCTTTTTCAGAGCCGGGCCGCTGTGGCGTGTCAGGTGCCAGCACCGTGGGCATATCCTTGCCGAAGTTGTAAACATTGCCCGGGAACAGCAACACCGCCCCCAGCCCTGCCGCCACATCGATGGCGGCCTGCATCAGGCCCGGCGCCTGCGCGCGCCAGGCGGCGGCGGTGTAGGCCGGGTTCATCGCGTGCACGACCACCCGGGCACCGTCGGCTGCCCGCATCAGCGCTGCCGTGTCACCGGCTTCGGCCGCCACCCATTCGATGCCCTCGGCCGGCGAGGGGACGGTGCCCCCGGCCCGCCGCTGTGCCAGCACGCGCCAGCCAGCCGCTGCAAAAGCCTGCGCCAATGCGCCGCCAAGCCGCCCGCGTGCGCCCAGAACCAGTACTGTTTTCTTCATGATCGCTCTCCTTTGATTGAACTTCGTGTCAGGCATGGGGTGATTGTGGGAACCCGGAAGACGTTACACAATTAGCCACTCATCCAAGGCAGAATTGCAAAAATGAATAGCTCGTTCGACTGGGGCCTGCTGCCCACCTTCCTCGCCGCGCTGGACCGCGGCAGCCTGCTGGGTGCGGCAAAACAACTCGGCATCAGCCAGCCGACAGCGGGACGGCACATCGCGGATCTGGAGGCGCAACTGGGCAAGGCGCTGTTCGAGCGCACCGGGCGGGGCTTGAAGGCCACGGCGCTGGCGCTGGAACTGGCCGGGCCGGCGCGCGCCATGCAAACCGGCGCGCTGGCGCTGGCCGACCGCCTGCTGGACACCCAGAGCCAGCAGGCCGGCACCGTGCGCCTGACGGCCAGCCAGCCCGTGGCCTGCTTCCTGCTGCCGCCCATCCTGGCGCAGTTGCGCCAGGCCTTGCCAGCCATCCAGATCGAACTGGAGGTGAGCAACCAGGTCAGCAACCTGCTGCAGCGCGAGGCCGACATCGCCGTGCGCATGGTGCGCCCCGAGCAGGCCAGCCTGGTGGCCAAACGCATCGCCGACGTCAGCCTGTCGGCCTGCGCCAGCGCGGCTTACCTGGCACGCTGCGGCACGCCGCAGCAGCCCGCCGACCTGCTGCGCCATGAATTGGTCGGCTACGACCAGCAGGACGACATGCTGCGCGGCTTCGCGGCGCTAGGCCACCCGGTGACGCGCGAGCACTTCGCCCTGCGCACCGACGACCTGATCGCCGCCTGGGAGGCCGTGCGCGCCGGCCTGGGCGTGGGCTTCGCGGCCAACTACGTGATCCGCACCGACCCCGCCGTGCAGCGCATCCTGCCCATGCTGCCCCTGCCCAGCCTGCCGGTGTGGCTGACCGTGCACCGCGAAATCCGCAACAGCGCACGCATCCGCGCGGTGTACGATTTCCTCGCCCAAGCCATTCCGGTGGCATTGGAAGCTCCCACTGCCATCAATATGTCCCTGGAGGCACCGCATGACAAACCCGGCATGGTTTGAAGGTTTCGACACCCGCCAAGTCGCCACGACCGGCGCAGAGGTCTGCCTGCGCACCGGCGGCGACCCGGACGCCCCCCCACTGCTCCTGCTGCACGGCTTCCCCCAGACCCATGTGATGTGGCAGCGTGTGGCGCAGCGCCTGAAGCACGATTTTTTCCTCGTCTTGCCCGACCTGCGCGGCTACGGCGATTCGTCGCACGCGCCGGGCCTGACCGACCACAGCAACTACAGCAAGCGCGCCATGGCACAGGACCTGGTCGAGGTGATGGACTTCTTGGGCATTGCCGATTTCAACCTCTGCGGCCATGACCGCGGCGGCCGCGTGGCGCACCGGCTGGCGCTGGACCACCCGGCGCGGATCAGCAAGCTCTGCGTGATCGACATCGCGCCAACGCTGGACATGTACGCACGCACCGATTTCGACTTCGCCCGCGCCTACTACCACTGGTTCCACCTGATCCAGCCCGCGCCTTTGCCTGAGCTGATGATCGGGGGCAACGCCCGGGCCTACCTGCACGCCAAGCTCGGCGGCTGGGGCAGTGGCGGACTCTTGCACATCGAGCCCGAGGCGCTGGCCGAGTACGAGCGCTGCTTCTGCCGTGCCGAATCGATCCATACCGCCTGCGAGGACTACCGCGCCAGCGCCGGCATCGACCTGGAACACGACCGTGAAGGTCGCGCGCGCGGCGAGAAAATCGTCTGCGACACCCTGGTGCTGTGGGGCGAGCGCGGCGTGGTGCAGCGCCTGTTTGATCCACTGGCACTGTGGCACGCCCAATGCGCCGGCGCGGTGACTGGCTGGGCTATGCAGGCCGGGCATTTCATCCCCGAACAGCTGCCCGAGGAGACTGCCGCTGCTCTGCGGAGCTTCATGGGGTAACAGGAAGCTCAGTTGGGGCTGTTTTGAGGCTTTACTGAAGCCAAATCAGTCAATCTCCAGCGCCGAATCGCCACAAGTCGCTATCAAATCAGGACTTATCAGGACTAAGCCCCGCAGCATTTCTTGTATTTTTTGCCGCTGCCGCAGGAACACGGGTCATTGCGTCCGGGGGTGGGCACGACGTGCACGGTTTCCACGCGGGCGCCGATGTCGCGCCAGATTTCGCGCAGGTCGTACACCGCCCACAGCGCCTCGCCATAGGTGTTGAGGCGCGCCACGCTGACGCTGGGCGGGCCGTCTTCGCTCAGGGCCGACAGCGTGGGCTCGTCCTCGTCGTCCTCGGTCAGCGCGACGATGGCCTCCAGCGCCGCATCGTGGAGCTTGGCGATCTTCTTGTCACGCGGGGGCTCCCACTCCTCGGGCCAGCTTTCCACAGCGAACATGAAGCCCAGCGCCCAGACTTGGGCAAACGCGGGCAATTCTGCATCTTCAATTTCGGCGCGCTCGGCCTCCGGCAGGCTGGCGACCCCGCCGCGCACGTCCATCACCTCGGGCGCGTAGGCGCGCTCGTCGTCCAGCGCCTCGATCGGGGTGTTCAGGGCGGTCGCGACTTCGTTCCAGCGCCGCGTCCACAACGTCATGAAGCGTTCGAACTGGGCTTCATCGGCGAAGGCACCGGCGGGTTCTTCCCTGTCGCCCTCTGTCGCCAGCAGCACTGGCAGGTATTCGCTGGGCATGACAAGGCGCCGGCAACAGATCAGCGCGGCCATGAAGCCTTCGCAGAATTCCCACTGCGGCGTCTCGTCGTAGCGGGTGCGCAGGTCGTCGAGGATGTCGTCGAGCGCGTCGAAATCTTCGCCGCTCATGCCGGCTGCGATGGAATCAGGAGTGGGGTTGGATGTGGCGTTCATGGCGTGGCCTGAGTCGGACTGATGGAGCGCAAAGCGCGCGGTCCCGGCTGGCAAAGCAGAATCAGATCTACCACCTGGACACCTTGCCAGTGTACGCCGCCATGACGGTATTCGGCGGGTTCAGGCCGGGTCCACTTCAAGCGCGGCGCCGGCGCGCACGCCCAGCGTCAACAGCCGCTTGCGCATGTCCAGCACCGCCCGGTCCTTGCTCAGCAAGGCGCATTGATGGGCGACCGCCAGGTCGATGAACTTCTGGTCGTCAGGGTCGCTGCAAGTCACGGGCGCCTTGGGGGCGGCTTCGACCCGCTGCACGTGGCGGTCGAAGGCGGCCAGCACGACGGCCGCGTCCAGGGCGTAGAAAGTCAGGCGCGGCACGATCTGCGGGTAGCCCAGCACGCGGGCCAGCTCGACGCGCATGTCGGGCGTGGCGATCCACTGGAGCGAGCCGTCTTCCAGTCCGGCGCGCAGCGGCAGTGCGGCTGTATCGCTGAAAACGAAGGCGTCCAGCACGATGTTGGTGTCAAGAACGACAAGTGCCCCCACGCTCGGCGCTGGCGCGTCCTCGCTGCCCCCCGAGGGGACCTTCGCGCCTTGGGGCGGCCCGGCGTCGCTCATGCACCAACGGGTCCGCGGTGTTGTCCCTTGACCACGTCGAAGCGGAACAGGCGGCACTCGATAGGTCCGTTCCACATCGGCACGCGCCGGCTTTCCTTCAAGCGCATGCGAGCGGGCAGCTTGAGGTCGGGGGTGAGCATCCAGGCGGTCCAGCCGGGGTAGTTCTTCTTCCAGTGGCTGGCCAGCTGGGGAAAGAAGTCGCCGCCGTCGTCGGTGTGGGCGGTTTCACGGCTGGCCTGCACCGTCTGCAAGGGCGAGGCCGCGCGGGCGCCTGCCAATACGCCAGGCTGGAAGCCGCGCCGGCCATGCCGCCCCCCCGCACCGGCCACACCCGCCACGGCAATGCGCTCGCCGTACGGCGGGTTCAGCAGCATCACCCCGGGGCGTTCGCACGGCGGCAGGCGCTGCAGCGCGTCGCCGCCGCGGAACTGCACCGCATGGGCCACACCGGCGCGTTCGGCGTTGCGCCCGGCGAAGTCCACCATGCGGTGGGCCACGTCGCTGCCGTAGACCGGCGCGGTGGGCCCGTGCTCCGCCGCCTTGGCATCGCTTTTCAGCGCCTGCCAGACATGCGGCTGGAACGGCAGCAGCTTCTCGAAGCCGAAGCGGCGCAGGGAGCCCGCCGCGATGCCGCAGGCGATCTGTGCGGCTTCGATCGCGATGGTGCCGCTGCCGCAGCAGGGGTCGTACAGCGGCACGCCATCGGCGGCCAGCACGTCCCAGCCGCTGGCGGCGATCATCGCGGCGGCCAGGGTTTCCTTCAGCGGCGCCTCGCCGGTGTCCTCGCGCCAGCCGCGCTTGAACAGCGGCTCGCCCGAGGTGTCGATGTACAGCGTGGCGGTGTCAGTGGTCAGGTGGGCATAGATGCGCACATCCGGCCACTGTGTGTTCACGTCCGGGCGCACGCCGGTTTTCTGGCGGAAGCGATCGGCCACCGCGTCCTTGATCTTGAGCGCGGCAAAGTTCAGGCTGGTCAGCGGGCTGTGCTGCGCGGTGACCTCGATCTTGAAGGTCTGTTTTGTGGTGAACCAGATCTCCCAGGCCACCGCGCTGGCCGCCTCGTAGAGGTCCTTTTCGCTGCGGTAGGTCGTGAGCGAAAGCTGCACCAGCACCCGCTGCGCCAGGCGGCAGTGCAGGTTGAGCCCCATCACGTCGCGCCACGAGGCCCGCGCCAGCACGCCGCCGCGGTGCGTCAGCAGGTCCTGGCCCTGCAGACCAGTGAGGTGGTGGACCTCATGGGCCAGCAGTTCCTCGACGCCGGCGGCACAGGGCAGGAACAGTTGCAGTTGGTTCATGGTTCGAGCTCCGCCGGGTCGCCCCAAGCCGCGAGGGTCACCTTGGGGGGCAGTGCAGCACACGACGTGGCAAGCGTTGGGGTCATGTCAGTGCTTTTCTCAGATTGGCCGGCGCGATCTTCAGCGCGTCGCGGTATTTGGCCACGGTGCGCCGGGCGCACTCGATGCCCTGCTCCTTGAGCATGTCGGAGATCTGGTTGTCGCTGAGCGGCTTCTTCGGGCTCTCCGCCGCGACAAACTGCCTGATCAGCGCGCGCACCGCCGTGCTCGACGCGTTGCCGCCGGTCTCGGTGCCCAGGCCGGAGCCAAAGAAGTACTTCAGCTCGAAGGTGCCGAAAGGCGTGGCCATGTACTTGGCCGTGGTCACGCGGCTGATGGTGGATTCGTGCAGGCCGAGTTCGTCGGCGATCTCGCGCAGCACCAGCGGGCGCATCGCCAGCTCGCCATGCACGAAGAAGCTCTTTTGCCGCTCGACGATGGCATTGGACACGCGCAGGATGGTGTCGAAGCGCTGCTGGATATTCTTGATGAACCAGCGCGCCTCCTGCAGGCGCTGCTGCAACGCCTGGCTGCCCTCGCCCTTGTGCTGGCGCAGCGCGCTGGCGTAGATGTCGTGCACGCGCAGACGCGGCATCACGTCGGCATTGAGCCGCACCTTGAACCGGGGCTGCGCACCGCCCGCAACCCGGGTGACGATGACATCGGGGATGATGATGTTGCGCTCGACATCGACAAAGCGCCGACCCGGCTTGGGCTCCAGCCGCCCGATCAGCCCGATGGCGGCGCGCACGTCGGCCTCGGTGTCGCCGCAGAGCTGCGTCAGGCGCTTGATGTCGCGCCGCGCCAGCAGGTCCATCGGTTGCTTGCAGATGCGAAGCGCGGTGGCCGCGATGGCATCGCCGGGCGATTCCGCCAGGCGCGCCTTGAGTTGCAGGCTCAGGCATTCTCCCAAGTGGCGCGCGCCGACACCGGTGGGCTCCAGCGATTGCAGCAGGCCCAGCGCCATGCTGAAGCGGTGCTCCAGCTCCTCGGCCTGCTCCAGGTCGTCGCCGGCCAGGCCGGCAGCCAGCGCGGCCAGGGAGTCTTCCAGGTAGCCGTCGTCGTTGAGCGACTCGATCAGGAAGCGCAGCGCCGCGCGGTCGACTTCGCTCAAGCGCAGCGCCAGCGCCTGACGATGCAGGAAGGTGGTAAGCGACTCCTGGCTGCGCGCCAGTTCGGCGGCGTCGGCACGCTCGTCGTCGTCGCCCAGGTTGTTCTTGCGCGCCGGCGCGTCGCCACCCCATTCGCTGTCGTCCGGCAAGACCTCGGTGGTGCCGTCGCCTTCCCAGCTGTCCGGAACCGCAACTTCCGACTCATTTGAGTCAATCCCCTGCGTCGTCTGGTCATTGCTTGCTATGGAACTGGAAGCGTTTTCGGCCTCAAGGTCGTCCCGGCGCACTGGTGTGTCGACCTGCGGCAGTCCGAATTCCTCACGCGGCGCCTCTTCGGCGCTCAGTTCCAGGAACGGGTTGTCGTCGAGCATCTGCTCGACCTCCTGGCTGAGCTCCAGTGTGGACAGCTGCAAGAGTCGGATCGACTGCTGCAGCTGTGGCGTGAGCGCCAGATGCTGCGAAACGCGAAGCGAGAGGCCCTGCTTCATCACATTCTGAAGTGTTCGCCCAGGTACACGCGGCGCACCTCGGCGTTGTCCACAATCTCCGAAGGCGTGCCTTTGGCCAGCACCTGTCCATCGCTGATGATGAAGGCGTGATCGCAGATGCCCAGCGTCTCGCGCACGTTGTGATCGGTGATCAGCACGCCGATGCCCCGCGACTTCAGGAAGGCGATGATGCGCTGGATCTCGATCACCGCGATCGGGTCGATACCGGCAAAGGGTTCGTCCAGCAGGATGAAGCGCGGCTGGGTCGCCAGCGCGCGCGCAATCTCCACGCGCCGGCGCTCTCCGCCGGACAGTGCCATGGCTGGGGAGTCGTAAAGATGTTCCACGCGAAGGTCCTGCAGCAGTCCATCGAGGCGCAGTTCGATCTCGGCCTTCGAAAGCGGCTTGCCCTCGCCGTCATGCTGGAGCTCCAGCACGGCACGCACGTTCTCGGCCACCGTGAGTTTGCGGAAAATCGACGCCTCCTGGGGAAGATAGGACAGACCCAGGCGCGCCCGGCGGTGGATCGGCATGTTTTCGACCGGCTGGCCGTCAATGCTGATCGCGCCGGCATCGGCCCGTACAAGGCCCACGATCATGTAAAAGGAAGTGGTCTTGCCGGCGCCGTTGGGGCCAAGCAGCCCGACCACCTCGCCATTGAGCACCGTCAGTGACACATCCTTGACGACTTTTCTGCGTCCGTAAGCCTTCTGCAGATTGCGGACATCAAGCCGGCTGGCTCCGGCGATGGCGCTGTCCGGGGCGGGCGCCGCGGTGATGACTTCGTTCACTTTTTCTCCCCGCCCAACGTGCCACTGGCCCGAAGGCTGGGCGCGATCTGCGGGGCACTGGACGCAGCCGACGCCGGGGCGCGCGGCGCCAGCACGGCCCGCACACGGCCGCCACGGCCAGGCTCACCGGGCACGCCGTCCACCGTGAAAACCTCGGTCGTGTTGTTGTAGACGATCAGGTTCCCGCTGATCTCGTCGGCCAGCTGGGTCCCCACAAGACGGCGCAACTCGCCCCGGCGCAGGATGCGCACGGTGTCGGCGGCGCTGTCGTACTCGATGCGCTCCCCTTCGCCCTCCATGAACTCATCGACACCGTCGCGCTTTTGCCGGAAAAACGCCAGCTTGCCAGGTTCGGGCGTGAGGATGCCGAACTGGTTGCCCTGCGCATCCTGCCGGACTTCAAGCCGTGCACCGCGCATGAGGATGCTACCCTTGGTGACCGTGACCTGCCCGGTGAAGAGGGTGATCATCTTCTGGTCGTCATGGCGCAGGGCGTCGGCATCCACCGTCATGGGTTTGTCGCGGTCCGCTTTTTCAGCCTGCGCCGAAGTGCATGACAGGGCCAATGCGACGAGCAGAAGGGATGTTGTGATGATTTTCATAGAGGCACGAATCTTGCTGGCCATTGTAGATGCCGGCGTGCTCATTCCTGACCAAGACCCACAAAAAAGCCCGCCAAAGCGGGCCCTGTGCCGCCGCTTGCGAAGCTACTTGCTCTTGCGAACCTCAGCAATCAGAAAATCGGTGACCGACAGGGCGCGCTCCATGCTGCCCGCGAGCGAGCCGTCGGTGTAGTAGCGCCCGGCAATCCCCAGCGCCGGCACCCCCTCGACCTTGTACGCATCCTGCAGCTGGATGGCCCGGCGCACCTTGCTGGCGACGCTGAAGGAGCGGTACACCTCGGTGAACTTTGCCTTGTCCAGCCCCTGTTTCTCAGCCCAGGCAATGATGGCGTCATCGGTACTGAGTGGCAGGCGCTCGGAATGGATCGCCTTGAAAAACTTGCCGTGAAGCTCGTCCGCCTTGCCCAATGCTTCCAGCGTGTAGTACATGCGCTGCTGGGGCCCGAAGTCCTCGCGAAATCCCACGGGAACCCGTTTGACGGTGATGTCCTTGGGTGCGGCCTTGATCCATGCTTCCAGCGCTGGCTCGAAAGCGTAGCAATGGGGACAGCTGTACCAGAAGAACTCGATGACTTCGATCTTGCCTGCGGGCGCGTCGGCCGGCGCACGCTTTTCGAGCACCAGATAGTCCTTGCCCTCCCTGGGCTTGGGCGCCTGTGCCAAGGCCACGCGCACACCCATCAGGCCCGGCGCCACCACCGCCGCAGCGGCGGCCAGGGAAAAATCACGACGTTTCATTCCATCCATCTCCTGTTGGTTTCACGGTACCCCGGCGCGCGGAAGCACCCGTTGCCGAGGACGTATTTCAGCGCTGGACGCGCACGAGGGCCGATTCCATCCCGCCACCGTCAATGCGTTCCTTCACGCGGTCGGCAGCGTCCTTGCTGTCGAACGGGCCGGCGCGCACGCGAAAGACGGTGCGGCCGGACTGCTCACGTTCTGTCACCTTGGCTTCCACGCCAATCAGGCTCAGCTTGGCGCGCTGGGCCTCGGCATCTTCCGGGGTACGGAAGGCCCCCGCCTGGACAAAATAGCTGAACGGGTCCACGGTGGCCGCGGCCGATTTCGATCGGGCCAGATCGCCCAGCGCATCGGTCCCCGGCGCGGCCTTGGCATCCGCCTTGTTCGCCGGGGCATTGTCCGCGCTTCGCGCCGGCCGCTGCGCTTCGGCGGCTGGCGGGGCCACTGCCGGGACCGGAGGCTGAACCACCCCGCTGGCAGTGGGTGCGGTCGTGCGCGCGGGATTTTTCCCATAAAGCGGCGCATTGGGATCCCAGTCCTTGTTCTTCAGGGCTTCCGCCGCGTCCTGATCGGCCTTGCGAGGTGGGCTCTTGTTGAGGAACGGCACCGGGACCTTGGTGACATAGATGGCCACGGCCAGCGCCGCACCCAGCCCCACCACGACCCCGATGACGATGCCCAGAAACGTACCGCCGCGTTGTTGTCTCATGTTGCCTCTCACATTCTGATGGGGGCCGATACACCCAGCACCTCCAGGCCATTGTGCAACACCTGCGCCGTGGCAGCGATCAGCGCCAGGCGGGCACGCCTGACGGTCTCGTCCTCCACCAGGATGCGCTCGGCATCGTAGTAGCTGTGGTAGTTCGCGGCGAGATCGCGCAGGTAGAAGGTCACGTCGTGCGGCGCGTTGTCCTGGGCTGCGGCGGTCAGCATGTCGGGGTATTTGGCCAGTTGGAGCATCAAAGACTGCGCGGCCGCACTGTCCAGCGGCGACAGGTCGGTCTGCGCCAGCGTGGCCGCATCACCACCCCAGGCCGCCAGCACCGAGCAGATGCGCGCATGGGCGTACTGCACGTAATACACCGGGTTGTCGTTGTTTTTCGCCACGGCCAGATCGACGTCGAAGGTGTACTCGGTGTCGGGCTTGCGGCTCAGCAGGAAGAAGCGCACGGCGTCGGTGCTGGTCCATTCGATCAGGTCGCGCAGCGTGACGTAACTGCCGGCGCGCTTGCTGATCTTGACCTCCTCGCCGCCCCTGACCACCCGCACCATGGTGTGCAGGACGTAGTCGGGGTAGCCCTCGGGAATACCCAGACCCGCCGCCTGCAGGCCGGCGCGCACCCGCGCGATGGTGCCGTGGTGGTCGGTGCCCTGGATGTTGACGACCTTGCTGAAGCCGCGCTCCCACTTGGTGATGTGGTAGGCCACGTCAGGCACAAAGTAGGTGAACGTGCCGTCCCCCTTCTTCATGACGCGGTCCTTGTCGTCGCCGTAGTCGGTGGACTTGAGCCACAGCGCGCCGTCGAGTTCGTAGGTCTTGCCGGCGTCATGCAGCTTGCGCACTGCCGCAGCGACCTTGCCGCTGGTGTACAGGCTGGATTCGAGATAGTAGTTGTCGAAGTGGACCTGGAAGGCCTTCAGATCCAGATCCTGCTCGTGGCGCAGGTAGGCCACGGCGAACTGGCGGATGCTGTCCAGATCCGCCACATCGCCGCTGGCGGTGAAGGCGCGGTCGTCCGACGTGACGGTCTTGCCCGCCAGGAAGTCGCGGGCGATGTCCTGGATGTACTCGCCGTTGTAGGCGGCCTCGGGCCATTCGGCGTCGCCGGGCTTGAAGCCTTTGGCGCGCAACTGGGTGCTGTTGGCCAGCGTGGCGATCTGCACGCCCGCGTCGTTGTAATAGAACTCGCGGTACACCTGCCAGCCCTGCGTGGCATACAGGTTGCAGATCGCATCGCCCAGCGCGGCCTGGCGGCCGTGACCCACATGCAGCGGACCGGTCGGGTTGGCCGAGACGAACTCGACCAGCACCCGTTCATCGCGCGCAGCCTGGCTGCCGAACTGCGCGCCGGACTTCAATACCGACAGCACGATCTGCTGCTTGGCCTCCGGCTTGAGCCGGATGTTGATGAAGCCCGGCCCGGCGATGTCGATGTCCGACACCCAGCGCTGGAAGGCCGGCGCCGCCCGCAGTTCGGCGCGCAGGGCTTCGCCCACCTGGCGCGGGTTGAGCTTGAGCGGCTTGGCCAGCTGCATGGCTGCGGAGCAGGCGAAGTCGCCGTGGACCGCCACCTTGGGCGACTCAAAAGCGGCCTTGTCGCCGGCACCCGGGGAGAGTCGTTCCAGCCCGTCGGCCAGCGCCGCGAGCAATTCTTGTTTGACAGAGAGCATCGGGCGATTTTACGGGGCCGTGCCCGCCGCCGCGCCCTGCCAGAAAGCAGACTGCCCGTATTGGCTCTTCAGGTAATCGATCCACAGCCGCAGCCGCAGCGGCAGGTGCTTGCGCTGAGGAAACACCACGTAGATGCCATTGGGCGGAGCACTGAATTCTTCCAGCACGGGCGCCAGCTGACCCGCCGCTATTTCGGCCTCCACCTCCCAGGTGCTGCGCCAGGCAATGCCGTAGCCGGCCAGGCACCAGTCATGCAGCACCTGCCCGTCGGAGCAGTCCAGCGGACCGCCCGGCTTGAAGTGCACCACCTCGCGCCCCTCACCCTTGGACACACTAAATGCCCAGCCGCGCGTCTGCGAGGCGTCGCTGGACAGCGTCAGGCAGTCGAACCGCGCCAGCTCGGCGGGATGCTGCGGCGTGCCATGCTGCTGCAGGTAGCGCGGCGTGGCCACGCACAGGCGCCGGTTGTCGGCGAGCCGCATGCTGACCAGCGACGAATCCGGCATGTCGCCCACCCGCACGGCGCAGTCGAAGCCCTCGCCGGCAAGGTCCACCACGCGGTCGCTCAGATTCAGCGAAATCGTCACCTCCGGGTGCAGTTCCCGAAAGCGCGGCACCAGCGGTGCCACATGCCGTCGGCCAAAGCCGGCCGGCGCCGTGATGCGCAGGTGGCCACTGGCCTTGACCCCGCCCTCGGACACGCTGGCCTCGGCGTTGGCCACCTCGGCCAGCAGGCGCTGGCAGTCCTCCAGAAAGGCGCTACCCTCGTGCGTGAGCGTGATGCGCCGCGTGGTGCGCACCAGCAACTTCACGCCCAGGTGCTCCTCAAGCGCGTCGAGCCGCCGCCCCATGATGGCCGGCGCCACGCCTTCGGCCTTGGCCGCCGCAGTCAGGCTGCCCTTGGTGGCGACGGAGACAAAGGATTCGAAGGCCTTGAGTTTGTCCATGGGCACAGATTATGCGTATAAAAGTCAAAACTCAAGGCATTCATTGTGCTTATTCCACCGACGAAAAACCCAACCGCAGCAGACCCTCGACGACCTGGACGACGCAGCGCCGCTTAAAAGCGAAGGCACAATGTCTCCATCGAACCCTTCCAACCCATAGATTGAAGGAAACCCATCGTGGCCTCCGGAAAAATTCTAGTCGCCCAAGGTGGCGGCCCTACCGCCGTCATCAATCAGTCGCTGGTGGGCGTGGCGCTGGAAGCGCGCCGCTTTGGCAACATCGAGCGCATCTACGGCGCGCGCCACGGCGTGCGCGGCATCGTCAATGAAGATTTTGTCGACCTGACGCAGGAAACCCACCACAACCTGGAACTGGTGGCCGGCACACCCTCATCGGCGCTGGGCTCCACCCGCGACAAGCCCGACCTGGCCTATTGCCAGGAGATCTTCAAGGTGTTGCAGGCGCACGAGATCGAGCACTTCTTCTACATCGGCGGCAACGACTCGTCGGACACAGTACGCATCGTGAGCCTGGAGGCGCAGAAGGCCGGTTACCCGCTGCGCAGCATCCACATCCCCAAGACCATCGACAACGACCTGGTCGGCAACGACCACACGCCGGGCTTCCCGTCGGCCGCGCGCTTCGTGGCGCAGGCCTTTGCCGGCGCCAACCTGGACAACGCGGCCCTGCCCGGTGTCTACGTGGGGGTGGTGATGGGGCGCCATGCTGGCTTCCTGACGGCAGCCTCCGCGCTGGGCAAGAAGTTCCCTGACGACGGGCCCCACCTGATCTACCTGCCCGAACGCACCTTCGTGCTGGAAAAATTCCTGGCCGACGTGAAAAGTATGTATGAGCGCTACGGCCGCTGCGTGATCGCCGTCTCCGAAGGCATCCACGATGCCAGCGGCACGCCGATGGCCGCCCTGTTGGCCAAAGACCTCGAGCACGACGCCCACGGCAACGTGCAACTCTCGGGCAACGGCGCGCTGGCCGACCTGCTGTGCGAGGAGATAAAGGCCAAGCTCAACATCAAGCGCGTGCGCGGCGACACCTTCGGCTACCTGCAGCGCTCATTCATTGGCTGTGTGTCGGACGTGGACCAGCGCGAGGCGCGCGAGGTCGGCGAGAAGGCCGTGCAGTTTGCGCTGTGGGGCGGGCGTGACGGGTCGGTCGCCATCAAGCGCACCGGCTTTTATTCGGTGGACTACGAACTGCTGCCGCTGGAGGCCGTGGCTGGCAAGACGCGGGTGATGGAAGACGAGTTCATCGCGCCCAGCGGCACCGATGTCACCGACGCTTTCCGCATGTACCTGCGCCCCCTGCTCGGCTCTGGCATGCCTGATGCTTTCAGGCTGCGCCACAACCCGGTGGCCAAGGTACTGCACAAGGCCGGCTGACACCGGTTTCCGATTTCGAACCACCGATTTCCCGAGGAGAGCTTTCATGTCCAGCAACATTCGACGCATTGCGGTGTGCACCGGCGGGGGCGACGCCCCGGGTCTCAATGCCGTGATCCACTCGGTCGTCGTCGCGGCGGTCAATCGGGGCTGGGAGTGCTACGGCATCCGTGACGGCTTCAACGGCATCCTGTTCCCCGAACGCTATCCGAATGGCGGGGTTTTCCGCCTCACCAAGGAACGGGTGCACGGCATTGCCCACCTGGGCGGCACCATCCTGGGCACCACCAACAAGGGCAATCCGCTGCATTTCCCGATGAAGATGCCCGACGGCACCACGAAAGACGTGGATCGCTCGGGTGAAATCCTCGACTACTTCGCGATGAAGGAAATCGATGCGCTGGTGTCCATTGGGGGCGACGGCTCGCTCACCATCGCCCACGCGCTGCACCAGAAAGGCCTGCGTGTGGTGGGCGTGCCCAAGACCATCGACAACGACCTGGACAAGACCTTCACCACCTTCGGCTTCGACACCGCCGTGGCCTTTGCCACCGAGTGCCTGGACCGACTGCACAGCACGGCCGAGAGCCATCAGCGCGTGATGGTCGTGGAGGTGATGGGGCGCTACGCCGGCTGGATCGCGCTGCATACGGGCATTGCCGGCAGTGCGCATGTGGTGCTGATTCCGGAGGTTCCCTTCGACATCGACAAGGTGGCTGCCAAGGTCGTCAGCCGCGACGTGGAGGGTCACCCCTACACCATCGTCATGGTCGCCGAGGGTGCCGAGCCGGTACACGGCCAGAGGGAAGTCGTGGAGGCGGCGGAGATCGGCCACGCCGAGCGCCTGGGCGGCATTGGCGAGCGCATCGGCAAGGCCATTCAGGACCGCACCGGCAAGGACACGCGCGTGGTGGTGCTCGGCCACCTGCTGCGCGGTGGCAGCCCGACCTCGTTCGACCGGCTCGCCGCCATGCGCTTCGGAACCGCTGCCGTGCGGGCGCTGGGCGAGGGGGAATCCGGCATCATGGTGGCGCTGGCCTTCCCCAACGTGAACTATGTGGCGCTGGAAGAAGTCGCCGGCCGCATGAAGGGCGTGCCGCTGGACTGCGACACCCTGCAGACCGCGCGGGACCTGGGTATCGTTTTGGGCGACTGAATAGATTGCTCTATTTTCTGTAGCTAACAACGATCAATTGACGCTGGACAGGCGACAAAAAGTCTATCTATTCCAACCTGGAACCGCTTGCGGGGCTTCGTCCCCATTGTTTTGGAGCTGCACCGCCTGTTCGTTCCCGCAAAGGCTTTGCAATCTGCCGGGAGGTCGTACTTTTTCTCACCGATCAGTGAGGGTGCCCACCGTCTCCATGCGCGTGGCCGTGTTCCAGTTCCTCGGGCGTGGCCGTTCGGACGGCGCTCACGGTGCACGCAAACACCAGGGCCAGACCGGCCAGCGGATGGTTGCCGTCGAGCACGGCTTTGCCTTCATCGATTTCCGTGATGCTCATGATGTGCGTGCCGTGATCGCCCGTGCCTTCCAGCTGCATCCCAACGACCACGCCTTCGGGCAGGTTTTCCAGCAGCTCCGTGGTCACCAGTTCGTCGTCGTACTCGCCGAAGGCGTCCTCGGGCTCCAGATGGACCTCGAGCGCGTCGCCCACGGCCTTGCCGGTCAGCGCGGCCTCCAGTTTCGGGAAAATGCCGCCGCTGCCATGCAGGTAAACCAAGGGACGCTCTCCAGGATCGACCATTTCGTGCTGCGGGTCCTTGACCTCATAGTCCAGTGTCACGACGGTATTGGCGCTGATCTTCATGGCTGTTATTCCGGTAAAAAGATGCCCGTATTGTGTGCCATGATGACCGCTCTACAGCGGCGGAGCAGGCATGGAACTGAGGCAACTGCGGTATTTTGAGCGGGTGGTCGAACTCGGCAGCATCAGCGGCGCGAGGCTCCGCAGCCCATGAGGCCGCGAGGGCCGCAGGGCGCCCTGGTTCTGGCCGGTCAGACTGGCAGAGTGCCGGGCAGAGTGCGGGTTGCGGCTACATCGGCGTGGATCAGCGAAAGCGGATAACGCTGGCCGGCCAGATGGTCCTCGATGCAGCGCAGCACCAGCGGGCTGCGGTGGCGCGCGGCGCTGGCGCGCACCTCGTCGGGAGTCATCCACAGCGTGCGCACGATGCCGTCGTCCAGTGGGCGTTGTGCGTCGAAGGCGCCCAGATCGCCGGCAAAGGCGAAGCGCAGGTAGGTGATGTCCTCGCCGGTCGCCACGCGCGGCACGCGGGACAGGTACACGCCGACCAGCGCCGAGGGCGTGAAGGCGTGCGCCGTTTCCTCCAGCGCCTCGCGCGCGCAGGCCTGGACCGGGGATTCGCCGTGGTCCAGGTGACCGGCCGGATTGTTCAGGCGCAAGCCGTCACTGGTGTGCTCCTCGACCAGCATGAAACGGCCCTCATGTTCGATGATCGCGGCGACGGTGACGTTCGGTTTCCAGCGCTTGTTCATGGCGCGTGATTATGTGGGAATGCGGTTTCGTTGATCCATGTCATGGTTAGCCCAGCCCGGAGCATCGGCAATTTCAGTTAAGCTTTCGGGCGCAGAGCGTCCGCCCTGATTGCCACGCAAGAGGCCTTACGGACTGCCGCAATAACAAAGTCGAGGAGTCGCTTCATGCAAACTGGCGTAGCTACTGAGACGGCATCGGGTTCCACCCCTGTCGCCCTACCCCCCACAACCCCCGTCACGGCACAACGCATCGGCGTCCCGCGCGAGATTTTTCCCGGCGAGAAACGCGTCGCCACGGTGCCGGAGGTGGTCGAGAAGCTCGTCAAGCTCGGCTTCAAGGTGGTGGTTGAATCCGGCGCCGGCGACCTGGCCAATTTTGCCGACGACACCTACCGCGCCGCTGGCGCTGAAGTGGTCGACGGCGCCGCCGCGCTGTGGAGCGCGTCCGACATCGTGTTCAAGGTGCGCGAACCGAGCGCGGACGAAGTCGCCTTGATGCACGAAGGACAGACGCTGATCAGTTTCATCTGGCCGGCGCAAAACCCCGAACTGATGCAACAGCTCGCAGCTCGAAAAGTGACCGTGCTGGCCATCGACGCGCTGCCGCGCATGCTGTCACGCGCCCAGAAGATGGACGCGCTGACGTCCCAAGCGGGCGTCTCGGGCTACCGCGCCGTCATCGAGGCCGCGAACGCCTTCGGCCGCTTCTTCAACGGCCAGATCACGGCCGCGGGCAAGGTTCCGCCTGCCAAGGTCTTCATCGCAGGTGCCGGCGTGGCCGGCCTGGCAGCGATCGGTACCGCCGCCGGCCTGGGCGCTATCGTGCGCGCCAACGACACCCGTGCCGAAGTGGCCGACCAGGTCACATCGCTGGGTGGGGAATTCGTGAAGGTCGATTTCGAGGAAGAAGGCGGTGGTGGTGGCGGCTACGCCAAGGTCATGAGCGAGGGCTTCCAGAAGGCGCAGCGCGAGATGTACGCCAAGCAGGCCCGGGAGGTGGACATCATCATTACCACCGCGCTGATCCCTGGCAAGCCAGCGCCCAAGCTCATCACCGCCGAGATGGTGATGAGCATGAAGCCTGGCAGCGTGATCGTCGACATGGCGGCCGAGCGCGGCGGCAACTGCGAGCTGACCGAGCCCGGCCAGGCCGTGGTGAAGCACGGCGTGACCATCGTCGGCTACACCGACCTGAATTCGCGTCTGGCCAAGCAGTCGTCGACGCTGTACGGCACCAACCTGTTTCGCCTCACCGAAGAGCTGTGCAAGACCAAGGACGGCATCATCGACGTCAACATGGAAGACGATGCCATCCGAGGCCTGACCGTCATCAAGGAAGGCAGCATCACCTGGCCGCCTCCCGCGCTCAAGCAGCCCGCGGCGCCCGCCGCTGCGGCCAAGCCGGCGGCTGCGGCCGCCCCTGCCGCCAAGAAGGGCCATGGCCATGGCGGTGGCGGCGAACCCATGGCCGGCAGCAAGATGGCCATCCTGTTCGGCGTGGCAGCCGCGCTGTTCTGGCTGATTGGCGCCTACGCGCCCCGCGAGTTCCTTTCGCACTTCACGGTCTTCGTGCTGGCCTGCTTTGTTGGCTACATGGTGGTGTGGAACGTCAAGCCGGCCCTGCACACCCCGCTGATGAGCGTGACCAACGCCATCAGCAGCATCATCGCCATCGGTGCGCTGGTGCAGATTTCGCCGATTGCCGGTGCTGCCGGGCGGCCCAACGAGTGGATCCAGTGGGTGGCCGCGGCGGGCATCGTGCTCACGGCGATCAACATGTTCGGCGGTTTCGCCGTGACCCAGCGCATGCTCGCCATGTTCCGTAAATAAGAGGGGCGATTCATGTCTATCGAACTGGCAGCTGTCGCCTACATCGGCGCGACGATTCTTTTCATCCTGAGCCTGGGCGGCCTGTCCAACCAGGAAACCGCCCTGCGCGGCAACCTCTATGGCATCGTCGGCATGGCGATCGCGGTGCTGGCCACGATTTTTGGCCCGCAGGTCACCCTGGCCGGCATTCCCTGGATCATCGGCGCCATGCTCATTGGCGGCACCATCGGCCTGTATGCGGCCCGCACCGTGCAGATGACCCAGATGCCCGAGTTGGTCGCGCTGATGCACAGCATGGTCGGCCTGGCCGCGATGCTGGTCGGCGTTGCCACCTACATCGACCCGGAGGCGTCCAAGGGGTTCACCGGCGCGGCCAAGTCCATTCACGAAATGGAAATCTACGTCGGCATCCTGATTGGCGCGGTCACCTTCTCCGGCTCCGTCATCGCCTTTGGCAAGCTGTCCGGGCGCATCAGCGGCAACCCGATGTTGCTGCCGGGGCGTCACTGGCTGAATCTGGCCGGCCTTCTGGTGGTGATCTGGTTCGGGCGCGAGTTCATGAATGCCCACAGCATCGCCGAAGGCATGACACCGCTGATCGTGATGACCGTGATCGCGCTGCTGTTCGGCGTCCACATGGTGATGGCCATCGGCGGCGCCGACATGCCGGTGGTGGTGTCCATGCTCAACAGCTACTCGGGCTGGGCGGCGGCGGCGACCGGCTTCATGCTGTCGAACGACCTGCTGATCGTGACTGGCGCCCTGGTGGGCTCCAGCGGCGCGATCCTGTCGTACATCATGTGCAAGGCCATGGCGCGCAGCTTCATCAGCGTGATTGCGGGCGGGTTCGGCACCGCCAGCGCGGCACCCAAGCCGGCCGGCGATGCGGCGCAACCTGCAGGCGAAGTCACCCCGATCAGCGCCACCGAGACGTCAGAACTGCTGCGCGAAGCCAAGAGCGTGGTGATCGTTCCGGGTTACGGCATGGCCGTGGCGCAGGCGCAGCACACCGTGTTCGAGATCACCCGGCACCTGCGTGAGAAAGGCGTCAATGTTCGCTTCGGCATTCACCCGGTGGCGGGTCGCATGCCCGGTCACATGAACGTGCTGCTGGCCGAGGCCAAGGTACCGTACGACATCGTGTTCGAGATGGACGAACTCAACGACGATTTCCCGAAGACCGATGTGGTCATGGTGATCGGCGCCAACGACATCGTGAACCCCGGCGCGCAGGACGACCCGACCAGCCCCATTGCCGGCATGCCGGTACTCGAAGTCTGGAAAGCCAAGACCTCCATCGTCATGAAGCGCAGCATGGCCTCGGGTTACGCCGGGGTCGACAACCCGCTGTTCTACAAAGAGAACAACCGCATGTTGTTTGGCGACGCCAAGAAGATGCTGGACGAGGTTCTGACGGCGCTGAAGTCCTGAAGGGCGCCAGGATTTGACCCTGTAAAGAGGACTCGCAAGAGTCCTCTTTACTTTGGGCTGGCCGCCGTTTTGCCTCGCGTGGCGCCGGCTTCGCGTTGATTAGGGAAAACATACGAATCATCCTGTCAGTTTCGAGACAGAATACGCGGTTTTACATACAAGCATGGAGTCGTTTGAATGACCGATCGCATCTGGCTGAGCAGTTACCCCGAAGGAGTGCCAGCGGACATTGACGCAGCCCAGTACCCATCGCTGGTGGCCTTGATGGAAGAGAGTTTCAAGAAATACGCCAGCCGCACCGCCTACAGCTTCATGGGCAAGAACGTCTCCTATGCCCAGACCGACAGCCTGAGCCGCGCCTTCGCTGCCTATCTGCAGGGCCTGGGCCTGAACAAGGGAGACCGGGTCGCGATCATGATGCCGAACGTGCCGCAGTATCCGGTGGCGGTGGCCGCCATCCTGCGCGCCGGGCTGGTGGTGGTCAACGTCAATCCGCTTTACACGCCGCGCGAGCTGGAGCATCAGCTCAAGGATTCCGGCGCCAAGGCCATCGTGATCATCGAGAACTTCGCCACCACGCTGGAGCAGTGCATCGGTCACACGCCGGTCAAGCATGTGGTGTTGTGCGCCATGGGCGACCAGCTCGGCCTGCTCAAGGGCTCGCTGGTCAACTACATGGTTCGCAACGTCAAGAAGATGGTGCCGGCCTACAACCTTCCCGGCGCCGTGCGATTCAACGAAGCCGTCGCGCGGGGCACCAAGGCACCCTTCAAGAGCCCGGCGGTCAAGGCCGACGACGTCGCCGTGCTGCAGTACACCGGCGGCACCACGGGGGTCTCGAAGGGCGCGGTGCTGTTGCACCGCAACGTGATCGCCAACGTGCTGCAGTCCGAGGTCTGGAACCAGCCGGTCATGGCCAGGATTCCGGCTGGCGAGCAGACCACCGGCGTGTGCGCCCTGCCGCTGTACCACATCTTCGCGTTCACGGTGGGAATGATGCTGTCGATGCGCATGGGCGGCAAGCTGGTGCTGATCCCCAACCCGCGCGACCTGGGGGCCGTGCTGAAGGAGCTCTCCAAGCACACCATCCACAGCTTTCCGGCGGTCAATACCCTGTTCAACGGGCTGGCCAATCACCCGGACTTCAATACCGTCGACTGGTCGCACCTCAAGGTCTCGGTGGGCGGCGGCACCGCCGTGCAGGGCGCAGTGGCCAAGCTCTGGCTGGAAAAGACCGGCTGCCCGATCTGCGAAGGTTATGGCCTGAGCGAAACCAGCCCCTCGGCCAGCTGCAACCCCACCAACAGCACCGAATACACCGGCACCATCGGCGTGCCCTTGCCCGGCACCGACATGAAGCTGCTCGACGACGACGGCGTGGAGGTGACCACCCTGGGGCAGCCCGGCGAAATCGCCATCAAGGGCCCTCAGGTGATGGCGGGCTACTGGCAGCGCCCCGACGAGACCGCCAAGGTCATGACGCCCGATGGTTTCTTCAAGACCGGCGACGTGGGCGTGATGGATGCGCGCGGCTATTTCAAGATCGTGGATCGCAAGAAAGACATGATTCTGGTCAGCGGCTTCAACGTCTATCCCAATGAAGTGGAAGAGGTCGTCTCCGATTGCCCGGGCGTCATGGAGTGCGCGGCCGTGGGCATTGCCGACGAGAAGTCAGGCGAAGCGGTCAAGCTGGTCATCGTCAAGAAAGACCCAGCGCTGACCGAAGCCCGGGTGCGCGAGTTCTGCAAGGCCAACCTCACGGGCTACAAGCAGCCCCGGACGATCGAGTTTCGCACCGAACTGCCCAAGACGCCGGTCGGCAAGATCTTGCGGCGCGAACTCAGAGGCAAGAAGTAGATCTTTACAAGCACTTGAGAAGCGGCTTTGGCCGCTTTTTTGCTGGACTCCATATGAACCGAACTGCCATTGTCAGCGCCATGCACGAAGAACTGGCCACCGTGCTCGGACTGATGCCCGACGAACAGAAGTCCGTTGTGGCGGGACGCGAATTTTGGCTGGGCCATCTGCATGGCCATGAAGTGGTGGCTGTCCTCTCGGGTATTGGCAAGGTGGCCGCCGCGACCACTGCCACGGTGCTGATCGAGCATTTTGGTGTACGGCGCATCCTTTTTACGGGGGTGGCTGGCGGACTGGGAGCCGATGTGCGTGTTGGTGATGTGATCGTGGCCAGTCAGTTCATGCAACACGATCTGGACGTGTCGCCCCTGTTCCCGCGGTATGAGGTGCCCGGCTACGGCATCGCTGTTTTCGATGCCGATCCTGGCCTGACAGCCGCGCTGGGGCGGGCCGTGCAGGCCACGCTGGCCGATTTACCCCATGTGCTGCTTCCTGGCGTGGTAGAAACGTTTGGTCTGCACGCTCCCCGATCGCACCACGGACTGCTCATCAGTGGCGACCGCTTCGTGGCCACCACATCCGAATGCCGCGTCTTGCAGCAGGCACTGCCCAAGGCCTTGGCCGTGGAGATGGAAGGCGCCCCGTTCGCGCAGGTCTGCCGCGACTACGGCATTCCGTTCGCCGCAGTTCGCACGGTCTCGGACCGGGCCGACGACGCGGCGCATGTCGATTTTCTGGCATTCCTTCGTCAGGTGGCCAGTCGCTACAGCTGGCGCATCATCGACAACTTTTTCAGATTGAGTCAAATACGATAGCGTCCAACGACCGATTCTGATCGGGTCTGGCCGCAATGCCCCAGGTCCTTACTTCAGCCAGCCGCGTCGGCGGAAGTACCACATGGGCACCAGGGCGCTCGCCACCATGAGCGCCAGCGCATACGGATAACCCCAGGATTCCGACAGTTCGGGCATGAAACGGAAATTCATGCCGTAGATGCTGGCGATCAGCGTGGGGGGAAGCAACGCCACGCTGGCCACCGAGAAGATCTTGATGATCTTGTTCTGGTTGATATTGATGAAGCCGACCGTGGCGTCCATCAGGAAGTTGATCTTGTCGAACAGGAACGCCGTGTGCGAGTCCAGCGAGTCGATGTCGCGCAGCAGTTGTCGGGCATCCTCGAACTGTTCGCCATTGAGCATCTTGCTGCGCATCATGAAACTGACGGCGCGGCGCGTATCCATCATGTTGCGCCGGATACGGCCGTTCATGTCTTCCTGGCGGGCGATGGCACCCAGCACCTCGCCGGCCATGGCGTCGGTCACGTCGCCGGCCAGCACCAGCGTGCCGGCCTTTTCCAGTTCATCGTAGATGCCTTCAAGCGTGTCGGCGGAATACTCGGCGTCGGCGTCAAAGAGCTTGAGCAGGACTTCCTTGGCATCTTCAATCAGGCCTGGCGCCCGGCGTGCCCGCATGCGCAGCAGTCGAAACACCGGAACATCCTCGTCGTGGATGGAGAACAGGACGCCCCGGCTCTTGAGATCGGTGTTGTGCTGGTTCAGGATGAACGCGACGCGGACCTGGCGCGGCGCATCGTCATCGGCTATGAGAAAGTCACTGCGAATGTGCAGTTCGCCGTTGTCTTCCTCGTAGAAGCGGGCGGACTCCTCGATGTCTTCGGCCATCGCATCTTCAGGAATCGACAGGCCGTAATACTGTTTGATCCAGCGCTTTTCCTCAATGGTGGGGGACTCAAGGTCCACCCAGATCGGCTGGAACCGGGACAATTCTTCGAGCGATTCGATCTCTTCCTGGAAGAGCCGACCGTTGGCGAGCGTGAAAATGTTGAGCATGGCTCACTCCCTTGGGATGGTCTGGGGATGGCGATGGTGAGTTCCGCTTTCAACCCCGGACCAGAAAGGGGGTCGAAAGCTACCGACTTGGACAGTTTTCCACGACATACGCTCCAAAAGAAATCCAGCTGGAATTATCGCACCGCATGCGCAGCCCTCAGGCCGTCGAGTGACCGGGCGCAGGCAGGCGATGCCGCATGCCGGAATGTCCCCCTCCGCGGCGGTTCGCCGATGACGGGTGATAGAGTGGGCTTCACTCTTCAAGCCTTATGCCCCAAGCACTTTCGCCCCGGCGTGAACTGTGGTTGCTGCTCACGCTGGCCGGCGTGCAGTTAACCCACATTCTCGATTTCATGATCATGATGCCTCTGGGGCCTCAGTTCACAGAGATCTTTCAGATCACGGACGCGCAATTCGGTTTGCTGGTCTCGGCCTACACGCTGGCGGCGGGTGTTTCGGGCCTGGCGGCATCCACCTATATTGACCGGTTTGACCGCAAGCGGCTTCTGCTGGTGCTGTATGCGCTGTTCGCGCTGGCCACGCTGGCCTGCGGTCTGGCCTCAACCTATGGCCTGCTGATGACGGCGCGGGTTGCGGCCGGCATCTTTGGAGGTGTGCTCTCGGCCCTGTCGCAAACCATCGTCGGCGATGTGATTCCGTTTGCCCGTCGCGGGCGTGCCATGGGCGTAGTGATGACCTCTTTTTCTGTGGCGACGGTGGCGGGTGTCCCGCTGGGGCTTTTCCTGGCGGCACATTTGAGCTGGCATGCGCCATTTTTCGGCATTGCCGCCTTGTGCGCCCTGCTCGGCCTGATGGCAACCTGGACCTTGCCCAGCCTTGGGCATCATCTCGCCGATCAGGCCGGGCGATCCGTCCTGGGTGGCATCAGACGGGTGCTGGTGGATGTCAATCATCTCAAGGCCTTTGCTTTTTCTGGCCTGATGATGTTTGCCGGGTTCACCGTCATTCCGTACATCACGATCTTCATGCGGACCAATGTGGGGCTGGCCGCAGAGGAAATTCCTTACATCTACCTCTGCGGTGGCGTCGTAACACTTTTCACAGCGCGCCTCTTTGGCCGCATGACCGACCGCAAGGGCAAGGTGGAGACCTTTCGCCTGATGGCCATTGCCATGATCGTTCCGTTGCTGGCGACCAGCCTGCTGGGCAGGGCACCGCTCTGGGCCGTGCTGGTGGTATCGACCCTGCTGTTTACCTGCATGAGCGGGCGCATGATTCCCGGCATGGCGATCGTGACCGCGGCTGCAGACCCTCAGTTGCGAGGGACTTTCATGACCCTCAACGCGTCGGTTCAGTCTGCAGCCATGGGCCTGGCGGCGTTTGTGGGCGGCTTGATCATCCAGCGCGATCCTCAAGGCATGGTGCAGAACTACTGGATGGCGGCCGTTGTCGGAGGCTGCGCCAGCCTTGCCTCCTTGTGGATGGCCGGCAAGTTGACCCTGCACGGCGCAAGGTAAAGGCCGTGCCGTACCGAGGCAGTGAATATTTTCTGATGTGGATCAAGCACTTGCGGGATGCCAGGGGTCGGGATTGTCAGACGCAATGTGGCTTGACAGGCGCGGGATTGCATTTCGACGGCATCGGGGGCATAGTGATTCCGGGGCGAAGCAATCGATTCCCTCGTCCGTTTGCAGAAAAGACGGTCTTTTTAACCCCGAGAGCAACAGGAGGCTCCTCATGAACCTGACGATCAGCGGTCACCACCTCGAAGTCACCCCGGCATTGCGTACCTATGTGACCACCAAGCTCGATCGAATTACCCGGCATTTTGACCAGGTTGTAGATGTCAAAGTGCTGCTCACCGTGGAGAAGCAGAAAGAAAAGGAAAAACGACAGCGTGCCGAATGCAATATTCACGTCAAAGGCAGCGACCTGTTTGCCGAGTGTTCGCACGAAGACCTGTATGCGGCGGTTGATGAACTGGTCGACAAGCTCGACCGCCAGGTCGTGCGGCACAAAGACAAAATGCAGGAACACAAGCACGAGACGGCCAAAAGACTGATGTAACCCTGAATCAACTTGCTGACCGAGGCCGCCCGGATTGCCGTGCGGCCTTTTTCTTGGGGCGGAAATGTTCCTTGACACCGGTGCATAATGCAGCTTCATCCGACCATGAACCGTCTCGCGTCCATCCTTCCCGCCTCCCAGGTTCTGGTGGGCGTTGATGCCTCCAGCAAGAAGCGCGCCTTTGAAGAAGTGGGCTTGCTTTTTGAAAACCTCCATGGACTCAGCCGTGCGATCGTCACGGACAGCCTGTTTGCCAGGGAACGACTGGGCTCGACCGGACTCGGGCATGGGGTGGCCATCCCCCACGGGCGGATCAAGGGGTTGAAGTCTCCGATGGCCGCCGTTTTTCTGCTCGCTCAGCCTATCGGTTTTGATGCACCTGACGAACAACCCGTGGCGCTGCTGATTTTTCTGCTTGTGCCTGAAGCGGCCACGCAGAAACACCTGGAAATCCTGTCGGAGATTGCAGAACTGCTGAGCGACGGTGCGCTGCGGGAAAAGATCATGGCCTGCGCCGACGCGTCAGCGTTGCACCAAATGATTGCCACCTGGCAGTCGGCTCAGCCCGCTTGAAACCTTGAAACCTACTGTCGTCAGCGCGGACGTACTGTTCGAAGACCATCGGGGTACCCTGCGCTGGGAATGGGTGGCCGGACTGGGTGCTTCCGAGCGACGCTTTGATGATGTTGCCATTCAGGCGGCCCGATCGGGCGCGGACCTGGTGGGTTATCTCAACTACATCCATCCCTATCGCTTGCAGATTCTGGGAGTGCGCGAGATCGCGTACCTGACGAATGCCACGCCAGAGGACTGCGCACGACGCATTTCCCGCATCGTGACGCTGGAGCCGCCAGTTCTGGTACTTGCCGACGGGCAGACGGCACCGGATGCGCTGCTTTCGATGTGCGAGCGCGCCCAGCTTCCGATGTTTTCCACGCGCGAGTCGTCGGCGTTTGTCATCGACGTTCTGCGGGCATATCTGTCCAAGCATTTCGCCGACCGCACCACCGTGCATGGCGTGTTCATGGACATTCTTGGACTCGGCGTGATGATCACCGGCGAGTCAGGCCTTGGCAAGAGCGAACTGGGTCTGGAACTGATCTCGCGAGGCAACGGGCTGGTCGCCGATGACGCAGTTGATTTGTACCGCATCAATCAGACCACCATTGAAGGGCGTTGCCCGGAATTGCTGCAGAACCTCCTGGAGGTCCGCGGAATCGGGCTGCTCGACATTCGCGCCATATTCGGCGAAACCGCAGTCCGACGCAGGATGCGCCTGAAACTCATCGTGCATCTGGTGCGTCGGGAGACGATGGAGCGCGAATACGAGCGTTTGCCCTATGAGCCGCTGACGCAGGATGTACTGGGCGTGCCGGTTCGCAAGGTGGTGATCCAGGTGGTGGCAGGCCGCAACATCGCTGTGCTGGTCGAGGCGGCCGTCCGCAGCGCCATCCTGCAGTTGCGAGGCATCGATACCTATCAGGAATTCGTTGAGCGACATCGTCGCGCAATGGAGAAGAACAGCTGAACTGCCCCGGCAGGGCAGCGAATGCCGGCCGTATAGCAAAGGGGAAAAGGCACTTTCCCGCACCAGGCCTGCGCCGGATGACGGTGCAGCCTAGGGCGACTCAGCTGCGCAGTGGCTTCGGACGGTGAGTGCAGTTTGCCCGGGTGCAATGGGCGTACAGGCTCAAGGCGTGGTCCGCAATGATGAAGCCTTTGGTTGTTGCCACATCGTTCTGCCGTTTCTCGATTTCGGCATCGTAGAACTCCTCGACCCGGCCGCAGTCCAGGCAGACAAGATGGTCGTGGTGCTGGCCTTCATTGAGTTCGTAAACCGCCTTGCCCGACTCGAAATGGCTGCGGCTCAGGATGCCGGCCTGCTCGAACTGCGTCAGGACGCGGTACACCGTGGCCAGTCCGATGTCCGAGCGGTCTTCCAGAAGGACGCGGAAGACGTCCTCAGCGGTCATGTGACGCAGTCCGCCCTGCTGGAAAATTTCGAGGATCTTCAGTCGCGGCAGCGTCGCCTTGAGCCCTGTGCTCTTGAGTTCATCAATGTTGGCCATGGGGGGTGATTTCTCCAGCTGACGGACGGGTTCCAGGCCGAGGCCCAGCCGCTACAATGGGCCGATCATATCGTCTGATCCATGCTCATGTCTGCCAATCTTCCCTGCAGCGCCCGACGCAACGCCCCCCTGATCCTGGCGTTAGCCGTGGCCGGCGCCACACTGTTTGGGTGCGGTTCATTCGACGGGGCCAAGAAGCTGATAGACCCCTACAAGTTCGATATCGTTCAAGGCAACTTCGTATCAAAGGAACAGGTCGACGCCCTGCGGCCCGGCATGAGCCGGCAACAGGCCCGTGAAATCCTGGGCACCCCATTGCTCACCAGTGTTTTTCACGCCGACCGATGGGATTATGTTTTCAGCATCAGCCGGCAATATACCGAGCCCCAGGAGTACAAGTTGACGCTCCATTTCAAGGGTGACATCCTTGATCGTTTTGAGGGAGACACGATGCCGACAGAGGCCGAATTCGTGTCCCGCCTCAATTCGGGCATCGCGACACGGGCGGCTCCCGTGCTGGAAGCGCCAGAAGAAAGCCTCGTCAAGTATGCGCCAGCGGCCCCCGCCACGCCGCCGCAAGCGGCGCCCCCGCTCACCAGTACCACTTACCCGCCACTTGAAGCGCCTTCGCGTTGATTTTTCGATAAGACCTGAAGATCTCCATGACCGAGTCTGCTCATCACCGAATTGCCGTGGCCGGCGCCTCCGGGCGAATGGGTCATATGTTGATCGAGGCGATCCAGGCCAGCGTGGATTGCTCGCTCGCAGGTGCCTTGGACATCGCTGCCAGTGTGGCGATCGGTCAGGATGCCATGGCGTTTCTCGGGCTGACCGGTGGCGTCACCATCACGGCCGATCTGAGTGCGGGCCTGAAAAGCGCCCAGGTGCTGATTGATTTCACCCGCCCCGAAGGCACGCTGGCGCACTTGCAGATCTGCCGGGAATTGGGGGTCAATGCGGTGATTGGTACGACGGGGTTCACGGAGGCTCAAAAGGTGGAGATTGCCGAAGCAGCCGCTGACATCGCCATCGTGATGGCACCCAACATGAGCGTGGGCGTCAACGTGACCCTCAAGTTGCTCGCTATGGCGGCAAAGGCATTGTCCACCGGATACGACATCGAAATCATTGAGGCGCACCATCGCCACAAGGTGGATGCGCCGTCCGGCACCGCGCTGAAGATGGGCGAGGTGATTGCCGACGCACTCGGGCGCGACCTGAAGGACTGCGCCGTATACGCCCGCGAAGGCGTGACCGGCGAGCGTGAGCCCTCATCGATCGGCTTTGCCACTATCCGCGGGGGCGACATCGTGGGCGACCACACCGTTCTCTTCGCCGGCATTGGCGAGCGCATCGAGATCACCCACAAATCGTCGAGCCGCTCGACCTACGCCCAGGGCAGCCTGCGCGCCGTGCGTTTCCTGTCCGGGCGCAAGAACGGTCTGTTCGACATGGCCGACGTCCTGGGGCTGAAATGAGCTTCTTTCAGTTGCTGGCCCAGGGTGACGCGATCAGCCGGGGCGTGGTATTGCTGTTGCTGGCGATGTCGGTGGCGAGCTGGGTGATCATTCTCTGGAAAGTCTGGCTTCTGCCACGTGCCAGAGGCGGCGTGGCACGCAGCGTGGCGGCGTTCTGGCAGGCGCCTTCGCTGGATGACGCCCGTCAGAAAGTGGCCGCCTTTGACCGTGAAAACCTGGTCCTTCCGCTGATCACATCAACCCAGCCCGAAGCGCCTGGCACGCTGGCGGCAACTGGCGATCGGGCGCAACAGCTGACGCGGGTGCTTCGGGATGCACTTCACGCGGCAGTGAACAAACTCCAGTTCGGACAGGTCTTGCTCGCCACGGTCGGCTCCACTGCACCGTTCGTCGGACTGCTCGGTACGGTCTGGGGCATCTACCAGGCCCTCACGGGCATTGCCAGCGCAGGGCAGATCACGATCGACAAGGTTTCCGGGCCGGTGGGTGAGGCCCTGATCATGACGGCTGCGGGTCTCGCCGTGGCGATTCCTGCGGTGCTCGCCTACAACGTCTTTGGTCGGCAGATTGGTCGAATTGAAGCCGAACTTGAAGGCTTCGCACGCGATCTGCGCGAACTTCTGGCCAATCATTCCGGCTTGAGCGACGTACGGCCGGCCGATGGCGCCAAGGCCCCTTCGGGGGGCGGCGCAGAACACCCGGTGTCAGGCGTGGGGAGTCGTTGACTCATGGCATTTGGCCGTCTTGAACGTAGCGAGGGGCCACGGCCCTTCAGTGACATCAACGTGACGCCGCTGGTGGACGTGATGCTGGTGCTGGTGGTGATCTTCATCATCACGGCGCCTTTGATGGCCAGCTCCATCAAGCTGGATCTGCCCAGGGCGGAAGCCGCCAAGCCCAACGACACGCCGAAGTTTGTCACCCTGGTGGTCGACAAGTCGGGGCAGTTCTTTCTCGATGACAAGCCCGCGACGCTGACTGAGCTCACCCAAGGCCTGGCACAGGCGGCCGCCCTGAACCCGGAAACCGAGATCCAGCTTCGCGCTGACGAAGGCGTGGCCTACGGCCGCGTCGTCGAAGTGATCGGTCTGGCGCAAAAGGCAGGCTTGTCCCGCATCGGCTTTGTGACCGACCCAGCCAAACCGGCTTCGCCGCCCCAATAAGCGAGGCACGAGGCCTGGAGAGCACTGCAAGCGCCTAAAATCGTTGCCAGTAGCCACCAAAATGCCGCCCGCGGGGGCGGTTCACGACTGTTCCCATGCAAGACAAGTACAACCACATCGAGGTGGAACGCGCCGCGCACCGCCACTGGACAGCCAGCGATGCCTACCGCGTGACCGAGGACGCCAGCAAGAAGAAGTTCTACGCCTGCTCCATGCTGCCCTACCCCAGTGGCAAGCTGCACATGGGCCATGTGCGCAACTACACCATCAACGACATGCTCACGCGCTACCTGCGCATGAATGGCTACAACGTGCTGATGCCCATGGGCTGGGACGCCTTCGGCCTGCCGGCGGAGAACGCCGCGCTGAAAAACGGCGTTCCGCCCGCAAAATGGACCTACGAGAACATCGCCTACATGAAGCAGCAGATGCAGGCGATGGGTCTGGCCATCGACTGGAGCCGGGAGGTGGCCACTTGCGACCCCGGCTACTACAAGTGGAACCAGTGGCTGTTCCTGAAGATGCTGGAGAAGGGCATTGCCTACCGCAAGACCCAGGTCGTCAACTGGGACCCGGTGGACCAGACCGTGCTGGCCAACGAGCAGGTGATTGACGGCAAGGGCTGGCGTACTGGCGCGCTGGTGGAGAAGCGCGAGATCCCCGGCTACTACCTGAAGATCACCGACTACGCCGAGGAGTTGCTCGACCACGTCAAGACCGGCCTGCCGGGCTGGCCCGAGCGTGTCAAGCTGATGCAGGAGAACTGGATCGGCAAGTCCGAAGGGGTGCGCTTTGCCTTCCCCCATCAAATCAAGGACAACCAGGGCAAGTTGATCGGTGACGGTCGCATGTATGTCTTCACGACGCGCGCTGACACTATCATGGGCGTGACCTTCTGCGCGGTGGCGCCGGAGCATCCGCTGGCGCAGCACGCGGCCGGCACCCAGCCTGCACTCGCTGCCTTCATCGATGAATGCAAGTCAGGCGGCACGACCGAGGCCGAACTCGCCACGCAGGAAAAGAGGGGCATGGCCACCGGCCTGCAGGTGACGCATCCGCTGACCGGCAAACCGATCGATGTCTGGGTCGGCAACTACGTGCTGATGAGTTACGGCGACGGCGCGGTGATGGGCGTGCCGGCGCACGACGAGCGTGACTTTGCCTTTGCCCTGAAGTACGACCTGCGCATTGTGCAGGTGGTGCACGTGGACGGCCTGCATTACGACTACCACCACTGGAACGACTGGTACGCTGACAAGCAGCGCGGCATCACCATCAATTCCGACGTCTTCAGCGGCATGTCCTACAGCGAAGCCGTCCATGCCGTGGCGCACGCGCTCGCACGGGATGGCCTGGGTGAGAAGAAGACCACCTGGCGTCTGCGCGACTGGGGCGTGAGCCGCCAGCGATACTGGGGCACGCCGATCCCGATCATCCACTGCGACGAACACGGCGCAGTTCCGGTACCGGAAAAAGACTTGCCCGTGGTGCTGCCGCAGGATTGCATCCCGGATGGGTCCGGCAACCCGCTGAATCACCATCAGGGATTCCACGCCGGAGTGACCTGCCCTGTCTGCGGCAAATCCGCACGGCGCGAGACCGACACCATGGACACTTTCGTGGACAGTTCATGGTATTTCATGCGCTACTGCGACCCCACGAACGACGAGGCCATGGTGGCTGAAGGCGCCGGCTACTGGATGCCGATGGACCAGTACATCGGCGGCATCGAGCACGCCATCCTGCACCTGCTGTATGCGCGTTTCTGGACCAAGGTGATGCGCGATCTGGGCCTGGTGAAGGTGGACGAGCCGTTCACGAAATTGCTGACCCAGGGCATGGTGCTGAACCACATTTATTCGCGCAAGAGCGACAAGGGTGGCATCGAGTACTTCTGGCCTGCCGAAGTGGAAGACATCCATGACGAGAGCGGCAAGGTCATCGGCGCGAAGCTGAAGGCCGACAAGGGCGACCTGCCCGCCGGCACGCCGATCACCTATGAGGGTGTGGGCACCATGAGCAAGTCCAAGAACAACGGCGTGGATCCGCAAGACCTGATTGAAAAGTATGGCGCTGATACCGCACGCCTGTACACCATGTTCACCGCGCCACCCGAAGCCACGCTGGAGTGGAACGACGCAGCGGTGGAGGGCAGCTACCGCTTCCTGCGCCGGGTGTGGAACTATGGCGCCAAGCTGAATGCTACAGAAAGCATAGCTGACTACGCCCATTGGACGCTGGGTAAAGGTCGAAAAAGCATTGAATTTAGCAAAAATGCGAGGGCCATGCGCCTGGAAATACATACCGTCCTCAAGCAGGTGGACTACGACTACCAGCGCATGCAGTACAACACCGTGGTTTCCGGTGCGATGAAGATGATCAACGCGCTGGAAGACTTCAAGTCCGATGGCGCTGAAGGTGACCGCGTCGCAGCAGCCGAGGCGTTTGGCATCCTGCTGCGCTGCCTGTACCCGGCCACGCCGCACATCACGCATGCGCTCTGGCAAGCGCTGGGCTACGCCGTTTCGCAGGGTGAACTGCTCGACGCGCCCTGGCCCGAGGTGGACGACGCCGCCTTGCAGCAGGACGAAATCGAACTCATGCTGCAGGTCAATGGAAAACTCCGTGGCGCGATCCTGGTGCCGGCGACGGCTTCGAAGGAGCAGATCGAGGTGATCGCGCTGGCCAGTGAAGCCTTTGTGACCCAGGCAAAAGGTGCAGCGATCAAGCGCGTCGTTCTGGTGCCAGGGCGCCTGGTCAACGTGGTGATCTGACATGACGCCAAGCACACTCCGTGAAACAGGTTCTAACGATGGCGTCGCACCGCAGAAGGTTCCACCAACTCGCGCCAAAGCTTCGTCGCGGCCTCGTCGCCTGCTCCTGCTCGCGTTTTCGGGGCTGAGCCTTTCGGCCTGCGGCTTCAAGCTGCGGCAGGCGCCAAATTTCGCCTTTCGGAGCATCTACATCGATGCCTCTGGCGGGCTGCCACTTGCAAACGAACTCCGCCAGAAGATTGCCTCCGCAGAAAACGTGCAGGTGTTGACGGAGCCCGCGCAACTGCCCGACGCGGAGGTGATACTGGACATACTCTCCAATCTGAGGGACGAGGTTGTCGTGGCACAGAACTCTTCAGGGCAGGTGCAGGAGTTCACGTTGCGCCTGCGGATCAAGTTCCGGCTGCGCACCCAGCTGGGCAAGGACGTGATTCCCGAGACCGAACTGCTCCAGCAGCGCGACGTCAGCTACAACGAAACGGCAGCGCTGGCCAAGGAAGCAGAAAAGGCTCTGTTGTTCCGCGGAATGCAGGCTGACCTGGTGCAGCAAATCATGTTGCGACTGGGCGCAGTGCGCGAACTCTAGCCCCGTCAAGGCATCGGTTTCCTATGCAACTCGTTGCAGCGCAACTCACGAACCATCTGGCCAAGGGCTTGCGATCGCTCTACACCGTGCATGGCGATGAGCCATTGCTGGCTCAGGAGGCAGCAGACGCCATCCGCACCGCCGCACGGGCCATGGGTTTCTCCGAACGCAGCTCGCACACGGTGGCTGGCGCCCATTTCGACTGGAGCGAGGTGCTGGCTGCCGGCGGGTCACTGAGCCTTTTCGCAGACCGGCAGATCGTCGAGATCCGCATCCCCTCCGGCAAGCCGGGCAAGGATGGCAGCATCGCCATCCAGCAGCTGGCTGAGCGCGCCCCAGGCAACGACAGTACGCTGACACTGGTCATACTGCCCCGACTGGACAAAGCGACCCGGGCCGGCGCTTGGTTCATGGCGCTGGAAAATGCCGGCGTGACGATCCAGGTCGATCCCGTGGAGCGCGCTGCCTTGCCCCAGTGGATCGCACAGCGCCTGCAGCGCCAGGGACAACGCGTGACCGCCGGCGAGGAAGGTCAGCGCACCCTGCAGTTCTTTGCCGACCGCGTGGAGGGCAACCTGCTGGCCGCGCACCAGGAAATCCAGAAACTCGCGCTGCTTTTTCCCGAGGGCGAGCTGGGGTTCGAGCAGGTGGAGAGCGCCGTGCTCAACGTCGCGCGCTACGACGTGTTCAAGCTGTCCGAGGCGGTGCTGGGCGGCCAGCCCGCGCGCGTTCAGCGCATGCTGGACGGCCTGCGGGCAGAAGGCGAGGCCGAGGTGCTGGTGCACTACACCCTGTCTGAGGAAATCCGTGCACTCAAGCGCGTGAAAGACGCCATGAATGCAGGCCGCCCTCTGCCCATGGCCCTGCGCGAGCAGCGGATCTGGGGCTTGAAGGAAAAACTATTTGAGCGGGTGCTTCCACGGCTGGCGGATGCGGACCTGTCCGACATGCTGCAGGCCGCGCACCAGGTCGACGGCATCGTCAAGGGCCTCAAGCAAGCCGACTGGCCGGTCAGCGGCTGGCAGGCCTTGCACCGACTGGCCATGATGCTATGTCGGGCGTGCATGGCCCAGCCCGCTGCCCGCGCTGGTGGCCCTGGAGCCACCGCTGCAAGCCCGGTTTACTGATTCCACCGACAATAGAACAATGAATGCGCTGAACATTGCCGAAACCCTACAGACCATCGGTTTACAGGCGAAAACGGCCTCCGCCCTGATGGCGAAGGCGCCGACGGCGGTCAAGAACTCGGCCCTTAAAAGGCTGGCTGCGATGTTGCGCGCCAATGTGCAGGCCCTGCAGGACGACAACGCCCGCGACCTGGAGCGCGCCATGGCTGCAGGCCTGGATGCACCGATGGTGGACCGCCTGAAGCTCAGCCCCAAGGTGCTGGAAACCTGCGCCGAGGGCTGCGAGCAACTGGCCGGCATGCCGGATGTGATCGGCGAGATCATCGGAATGAAACAGCAGCCCAGCGGCATCCGTGTGGGCCAGATGCGGGTCCCCATTGGCGTTTTCGGCATGATTTTTGAAAGCCGCCCGAACGTGACCATCGAGGCCGCGAGCCTGTCCATCAAGAGCGGCAATGCCTGCATCCTGCGCGGTGGCTCCGAAGCCATCGAGTCGAACAAGGCGCTGGCCAGGCTGGTACAGCAGGCTTTGGTGGAGTCCGGTCTTCCCGCCGATGCCGTGCAACTCGTCCAAACCACCGACCGTGAGGCCGTGGGTCACCTGATCACGATGCCGCAGTATGTGGACGTGATCATCCCGCGCGGCGGCAAGGGATTGATCGAGCGCATCAGCCGGGATGCAAAAGTGCCGGTCATCAAGCACCTCGACGGCAACTGCCACACCTATGTGGACGATCCCTGCGACATCGACATGGCCGTGAAGGTTGCCGACAACGCCAAGACCCAGAAATACAGCCCGTGCAACGCCAGCGAAGGCCTGCTGGTGGCGCGCGGTGTGGCGGCGGAATTCCTGCCGCGGATCGGTGCGATTTACGCAGCCAAGGGCGTGGAAATGCGCGGCTGCCCCGAAGCGCGGGCGCTGCTGGCGGCCGTACCCGGCGCCCGAGTCAATGCGGCCACCGAGCAGGACTGGTTCGAGGAGTACCTGGCGCCCATCATCAGCATCAAGGTCGTGAGCGGCGTGGATGAGGCTATTTGCCACATCAACCACTACAGCAGTCACCACACCGATGCCATCATGACGCGCGATCACATGCACGCCCAGCAGTTCCTGCGCGAGGTCGATTCCGCAAGCGTCATGGTCAATACCAGCACGCGCTTTGCCGATGGCTTCGAGTTTGGCCTGGGGGCTGAAATCGGCATCAGCACCGACAAGTTCCATGCGCGAGGGCCGGTGGGCATCGAGGGGCTGACCTCGCTCAAATATGTGGTTCTGGGCAACGGGGAGGTGCGTGGCTGACAGTCTTCGTCCCGTCGGCGACTGGCCGGACGCCGCCTGGCGCGACTGCGGGGCGGCACTGCTGGCCACCGATGCACAGGGTCACCTGATCCTGACAGACGACTTTCTGCGTTTCCTTCTGGGTCGGCCAGAGCTTGCGCCCGTCCCCGAGTCTTGCGCCGCCGAACTGGCCTTGCACGGTCAGCTGCTGGCCACCCCCCGCGCCGCTGTGACCACCGGCGACCTGACGGCGATTCACGACCGCGACGCCGCGGAAAACTACACCGTGTGGCTGCGCTGGCGAGACCGCTTGCTGGCGGCGCCCACCCTGGAGGCCAGTTACCTGGCCCTGTTCCAGGGGGAGGGCGTGGATGTGCCACCGATTCTGGTGCAGCAACTCACGCAGGTCCTGCTGCGCCATGTCTTGTCGGGAAAGGCTGCGCTGGAATTGGGAGACAGTTCTCTGGCGATGCAGGCACGAGCCGGCGAAATGCTGTTTCGCACCCAGAAGATTTCGGTGCTGGACGATGGCGCCGTGATGGCGGCCGACGACGAAACCGTGGAGCGCCACGCGTTGTCTGCCGGTTTCGGTACTGTGGGAGAGTTATTGAAACAGGGCGGCATGCCACTGCGAAGCGTCGACCTGGACGTGCTGAGCGAGGAAAACGCACAGGCCTACTGGGCGCGCAGCGGGCATTTCGACTGGGTCGTCAGCCTGAACCGGGGCCAGCCCGCCTTGAACGCCTTGTGCCGGGTGCTGGAGCGCTGGATTGCCCATTTCCTGCGCGTTGAAGTCAAGGTTCAGACCGATAGGGAAATTGTCGACGAACACTGGGTCTGGCACGCAGGGCTGGACGCCCAGGCCAGCAGCATCCTCAACGACCTGTACACCGGTGCCGAAGTCGGTGAAGACCGGATGCGCCGCCTGCTGTGCCTGTTTCGACTGGACTTCGTCAACCCGGGCGACATGCTGGCCGAGGTGGCCGGGCGGCCGGTGTATCTGGCGATGGCCATGGATGAGCACAACCGGCTCAAACTCAAGCCCCAGAATCTGCTGCTGAATTTGCCCCTGGCGCGTCGCTCGTAGCACTGGCTCCCGCGCCGCCAACCCATGCCGGGTCGGGCAAGTGCGGCGTCTTGGCGCACCTTGAATGGGGCGATATCATCCCCAAGTCCTAGAATCCCGACCACAACTTCCAAAAAGAGGACCGCATGGTTCCCCATCTCATCACGGCGCTCACGGGCCCGATCAACGAACTCGAACAACGCGTGCTCGACTCCATGCCCGCCATCGAGCGCTGGTTCCGCCTGGAGTGGATGGAGCACACCCCGCCGTTCTACAGCTCGGTGGACATCCGAAACGCAGGTTTCAAGCTGGCGCCGGTGGACACCAACCTGTTTCCCGGCGGCTGGAACAACCTGACCCAGGAAATGCTGCCGCTGGCCGTGCAAGCGGCGCAGGCAGCCATCGAGAAGATCTGTCCCGAGGCCCGCAACCTGCTGATCATTCCCGAGAATCACACCCGCAACACCTTCTACCTGAGCAATGTGGCACAGTTGCGCCGCATTTTCTACATGGCCGGGTTGAACGTGCGGATTGGCTCCATCAATCCGGAGATCAAGAAACCCACTGACATTGAGCTTCCCAACGGCGAGCAGATCACGCTCGAGCCGGTGATCCGCAGCGCCAAGCGCCTGGGCCTGAAGGACTTTGATCCGTGCACGATCCTGCTGAACAACGACTTGTCCGCCGGTGCGCCGGGCATCCTGGAAGACCTGCATGAACAGTACCTGCTGCCGCCGCTGCACGCCGGCTGGAGCGTGCGACGCAAGAGCAAACACTTCCAGAGCTACGAAGAGGTGTCCAAGCGATTCGGCAAACTGCTGGGCGTCGATCCCTGGCTGATCAATCCGATGTTCGGCAAGTGCGGCGAGGTCAATTTTTCTGAGGGCGCCGGCATGGACTGCCTGCAGAGCAACGTCGATGCGCTGCTGACCAAGATCCGGCGCAAGTACAAGGAATACGGCATCAACGAAAAGCCGTTCGTGGTGGTCAAGGCCGACAATGGCACTTACGGCATGGGCATCATGACGGTGCGTGACGTGAAAGACCTCGATGCGCTGAACCGCAAGACGCGCAACAAGATGAGCGTGATCAAGGACGGGCAGGAAGTCAGCGACGTCATCATCCAGGAGGGCGTACTGACCAACGAACGCATGAACGACGCCGTGGCCGAACCCGTGGTCTACATGATGGACCGGTATGTGGTGGGCGGCTTCTACCGGGTGCACGCCGAACGCGGCATTGATGAAAACCTCAATGCACCCGGCTCCAGTTTCGTGCCGCTGGCCTTCGAGAACAGCACCCACCTGCCGCAACCGGGCGTCAAACCCGGCGCCAGCGCCCCGAACCGTTTCTACATGTACGGCGTGATCGGCCGCCTGGCCATGGTCGCTGCAAGTTACGAACTCGAGGCCACCGATCCTGACGCTGAAATCTACGATTGAGCGCGGTTTCCCGGATGAAGTTGTTGCGTCGCAACATTTTCGAAATGACTGTCATTTAGGCGCTACACCCTGTTTGCGTCGCGCTGCGGCAGGCGCAAAATAGTCGCTTCACAGTTTCCTTGCCCCGCGGGTCCGGCGGGGCCTTTTTGTGTCAGCCTCCAAATCTTCTCTCGCCGCGCTCACGCTGGGCGCCATTGGCGTGGTCTACGGCGACATCGGCACCAGTGTGCTGTATGCCGTCAAGGAGGTGTTCGGGTCCGGCCATGTGCCGTTCACAACCGACAACATCTACGGCATCCTGTCCATCTTCTTCTGGACGCTGACGGTCATTATTTCCCTGAAGTACGTGACGCTGGTGCTGCGCGCGGACAACCACGGCGAAGGCGGCCTGGTGGCCATGCTGGCGCTGGCCTCGCAGTCGGTCAAGGACAAGCCCGAGTTGCGCCGCTGGCTGCTGGGTGTCGGCATCTTTGGCACCTGCCTGTTCTATGGGGATGGCGTCATCACACCGGCGATTTCCGTGTTGTCCGCAGTCGAAGGCCTCGAGGTGGTATCGCCGAACTTCAAGAAAGCGGTGATTCCACTCACGCTGGTGATCCTTTTCGGCCTGTTCCTCGTGCAGAAGCACGGCACGGCCGGCATCGGCAAATTCTTCGGCCCCATCACGCTGGTCTGGTTCGGGGTGATTGCCCTGCTTGGCCTGAGTCACATCGCTTCACATCCTGAGATCCTGTGGGCCATCAGCCCGCATTACGCGCTGGGATTCATGTTTCAGCACCCCGGCATCACCTTCATCATCCTCGGGGCGGTCGTGCTGTGCGTGACCGGCGGCGAGGCGCTTTACGCCGACATGGGACATTTCGGCAAGAAACCGATCCGACTGGCCTGGTTCTCCATCGTCATGCCCTCGCTCACGCTCAATTACTTCGGTCAGGGCGCGCTGCTGCTGGCCAACCCGGCGGCCGTGAAGAACCCTTTCTACATGATGGCGCCGGACTGGGCGCTGATTCCCCTGGTGGTGCTGGCGACAGCGGCCACAGTGATCGCCTCGCAGGCCCTGATCACCGGCGCCTTCAGCGTGACCAAGCAGGTTATCCAGCTGGGTTACCTGCCGCGGCTTCAGGTGCAGCACACCAGCGTCAAGGACACCGGCCAGATCTACATGCCCTTCGTGAACTGGGGGCTGTTCGTGCTGATCGTGCTGGCGGTGGTGATGTTTCGCTCGTCGAGCAACCTGGCCGCCGCCTACGGCATCGCCGTGACAATGGACATGCTGATCACCACGGTGCTGACCTTCTTTGTGATCCGCTACAGCTGGAAGTACCCGCTGCTGCTTTGTATTGGTGCGACGGGTTTCTTCTTTGTCGTTGATCTGGCGTTCTTCGCCTCAAACCTCCTGAAGCTGCTCGAAGGCGGCTGGTTCCCGTTGCTGATCGGCGGCGCTATCTTCATGCTGATGATGACCTGGAAGCAGGGGCGTGCCCTGCTCAACAACTCGTTGCGCCAGGACGCGCTGGACCTGCCCAGTTTCCTGGAGGCGGTGTTCGTGAGCCCACCCACGCGCGTGGACGGCACGGCCGTGTTCCTGACCGCCGAGCCCGGCACCGTGCCCAATGCGATGCTGCACAACCTCAAGCACAACAAGGTGCTGCACGCCAACAACCTGTTTGTCACCGTGCGCAGCCACGAAGTGCCCTGGATCGGCATGGACAAGCGCACCGAGATCGAATCCCTGGGTCATGACTGCTGGCAGGTGATCGTGAACTATGGCTTCAAGAACGACCCCGACCTGCCCAAGGCGCTGCAGCAGATCAAGGGCCGTGGCTGCGATCTGGACGCCATGACCACCAGCTACTTCCTGTCGCGCGACATCGTGATCCCCACCATCGGCAGCGGCATGGCGCAGTGGCGCGAGAAGCTGTTTGCCCAGATGCACCACAACGCCAGCGGCGCGGCGGCGTTCCTGAACCTGCCGAACAACGCGGTGGTCGAACTGGGCAGCAAGATCGAAATCTAGGGACAATGGCGGCATGAACCTGCTTTTCATTGCCGACCCCCTCGAATCCTTCAAGATCTACAAGGACACCACCTTCGCCATGATGCGCGAGGCGCAGCGTCGCGGTCATTCGATCGCCACCTGCGAGCCGCAGGACGTGATGTGGCAGCGCGGGGCCAGCGTGATGGCGCATGTGCGCGATGTCACGCTTACCGGTGACGCAGACCGCTGGTTCGAGGACCGCGGCAACCGCGCCATTGCACTGAAGGAATTCGACGCCATCCTGATGCGCAAGGACCCGCCCTTCGACAGCGAGTATTTCTACGCCACGCACCTGCTGGAACAGGCCGAGCGCGACGGCGCCAGGGTCTTCAACAAGCCCGGCGCACTGCGCGACCACCCGGAAAAGCTCGCGATCATGGAGTTCCCGCAGTTCATCGGCCCCACGCTGGTGACGCGCGACGAGGCCGACATCAAGCGCTTTCATGCCGAGCATGGCGACATCATCCTCAAGCCGCTGGACGGCATGGGCGGCATGGGCATTTTCCGCGTCGGCCCCGATGGCCTGAATCTGGGCAGCATCACCGAGACGCTGAACCGCCACGGTGCCCAGAGCCTCATGGTGCAAAAGTTCCTGCCCGAAATCGTCGACGGCGACAAGCGCGTGCTGGTCATCGGCGGCAAGCCGGTGCCGTTCTGCCTGGCGCGCATTCCGCAGGGCAGCGAGGTGCGTGGCAACCTGGCAGCCGGCGGCAAGGGCGTGGCGCGGCCGATCTCGGCGCGCGACCGGGAGATCGCCGAGGCGCTGGGCCCCATCCTGCACGGCCGCGGCCTGCTGCTGGTGGGGCTGGACGTGATCGGCGACTGCCTGACCGAGATCAACGTGACCAGCCCGACCTGCTTCCAGGAAATCTTCGATCAGACCGGCTGCGACGTGGCGGCGCTGTTCATCGATGCGCTGGAGGCCGCAATCCGGGGATAGTACCGCTGCGGGTCGCCGGGTTCAGAAGAAATCGACCCGGTTGGCTGTTGCGGGCCTGACCCGGCGTTCAGGCGAACCCGGGTACTTCGACACAGGCTCGGGGGGCGCGTTTCGGCCATTTTTTAGGAGAATCACGCCTTACCCATCGTCAAACTGTCATAGTTCGCTACTAATTATGAAGTAAATCGCACCGGTGCACCATCCACGAACACCTTGACTTGCCCTGGCGTGAAAGTGGTCCAGGCCTCGTTGGTGGTCAGCGGCGCAGTGACCACCACAGCCACGCGGTCGCTGGCGCGCGTCTGGTCAGCGAAGTTCACGCTCACATCCTCGTCGCTCAGCGTGGCCGTGGCAAACGGGTGTTGACGCACCACGTAATACAGATGGGTTGAGGCATGCGCCCACAGCGCCTGCCCATTGGAGAGCAGGAAGTTGAAGGTGCCGTGCCGGGCGATGCGCGGCACCAGTTCGCGCAGCGTCAGCGTCAATTCGGCCACGCTGGGCACGTCGGCGTGGGATTTGGCCAGCTCCTGCATCAGCCAGCAGAACGCGCGCTCGCTGTCGGTGCTGCCCACGGGGTGAAAACTGGCGTGCAGGCGCGGATGAAAGTCTTTCAGGTCGCCGTTGTGGGCGAAGACCCAGTAGCGGCCCCAGAGCTCGCGCACGAACGGGTGGCAATTTTCCAGCGCGACCTCGCCCTGCGTGGCCTTGCGGATGTGGGCGATGACGTTCTGGCTCTTGATGGGGTAGCGCCGGATCAGCTCGGCCACGGGCGACTCGCAGGCGCTCTGATGGTCGACAAAATGGCGCACGCCACGCCCCTCGAAGAAGGCAATGCCCCAGCCGTCGCCATGGTGGTCGGTGCGCCCGCCGCGCTGGGCAAAGCCCGTGAAGCTGAAAGTCACGTCGGTCGGTGTGTTGCAGTTCATTCCGAGCAGCTGGCACATGGCGATCAGGCCTCCTTCCGGTCGCGATGCCGGGGTTCGCGCTCGCGCAACTGCCAGGCCGCAACCATGGCCAGCGCGCACAGCACGGCCAGCCCGACAAACACCTCGTTGAACGCCGCCAGCCGCGCCGGGCTGCTCTGCGGGTTGCCCAACGCGTCGCCGTGCGCGGCCAGGCGCCACTCCAGCGCGATGCCGCACAGGCTCACGCCCACCGCCCCGCCAAGCATGCGGATGAAATTGATGACGCTGGAGCCCTGCGGAATCAGCGGCTTGTCCAGCCCGCGCATCGAGCCCAGGTTGAGCGAAGGCAGGATGAAGCCCAGCCCGACGCGCCCGAGAATCGCCCAGGCCACCAGCCACCAGAGGCTGCCGTTCAATTGCACGGTGACCATCAGGCCGAAAGAGGCCGCCAGCAGTGCCAGGCCGATGCTGACCAGCCGGTAGGTCGGGTGCCGGTCCGCCATACGACCTACGACGGCAATGGTGCCCGCCAGAATGAAGCCGGCCGGCAGCAGGATGGTGCCGACATAGGATGGCGAGAGCTTGAGCCCCATCTGCATGTAGACCGGGAGCAGGTAGGTGGAGCCGAACAGTGCCGTGCCATAGATGAAGGCCACGATGCTGCCCATGGCGAATTGCCGGTGCCCGAACAGGCGCAGGTTCATCAGCGCCTCGTGTCCGCTCCCGGCGGGCCGGTGCATGTGTCGCCATTGAAGGGCCAGGAAGCCGGTCAGCGCCAGCAGGGCGCCGGCCAGCAGGCCGCCGGCCAGCTGCGCCGAGCCGCCGCGCAGTTGCACCAGGCCGTTGAGCAGGCACAGGGTGCCCACGCTGGCCAGCAGCAGGCCGCGCCAGTCCAGTCCGGCGCCATCCCGGTTGGCAGCCGCGCCGCCCGGGGCCGACATCGGCACGAACTTGCGTGCCAGCCAAAGTGAGGCCAGGCAGAACGGCACCACCATGAAGAAGATCGAACGCCAGCCAAACCAGTCCACCAGCACGCCGCCGATGCTCGGTCCGATCGCCGGGGCCAGCACCACGCCCATGCCGAAGATGCCGCTGGCGCGACCCTGCTCGTTGGGCTCGAACGCGCGCAGGATGATGATGGCCGGAATCGGCTGCACGATGCCCGCCGCCAGCCCTTCGGCCACGCGTGCGGCCAGCACCCATTTGAAGTCATTGGAAAAGCCACCCACCACGCCGCCGGCCAGCAGCAGCCACATGCAGGCCTGGTAGGTATGACGGTAGCCATAGCGCGCCAGCAGCCAGGGTGTTGTCAGCATCGAGGCGGTCATCGCGACCATGAAGCCGCTGGTCACCCACTGCGCGCGTTCCTGGCCTAATCCGAAGTGCTGGCTCATGTCGGGAATGGCGACGTTGACGATGGTCGATGACATGATCGAGGCCATGGTGCCCACCATCACTGATAGCAGCAGCAGCCAGCGGTAGCGCGCGCCATAGCGCGCCTGCAGTGCGGTCAGCGAAGTCAGTTGGTCGGGATGCGGCATGAATGCATAGGACCCCGTTCCGAAGAAACGGAGCGCGGCCCGGGCAAGCATATCGGGCTTTGTGTCGGGCGCCTAAGCGGGCGGTGCTTTCGCATCAGCCGCCGACCCGCCGCCTTCGCCACAGTTTGAGCGCCAGCAAGCCGAGCGGGGCGGCGTGCAGCGCCAGATCAAAGATGTCCAGCGGACGGGTCAGCGTGCCGGCAAACAGCATGCGGAGCTTTTCGATCAGGTGCGGCTCGGGCGTGATCGGCGCCACGGCCATCCAGACAGCCAGCACCACCAGCCAGGGCAGAGGAAAGCGGTCCAGCCAGCTCATGGCGCCTCGGCCTGCGCGCAGGACGGGCACAGGCAGCTTTTCC
>JAABQG010000018.1 GCA_011391595.1 Hydrogenophaga sp. | reverse complement strand
ACCATGAGCCTGATAGACATCAAAGTGCCGGACATCGGCGATTTTTCCGAAGTGACCGTCATCGAACTGCTGGTCAAGCCCGGCGACACGATCAAGGCCGAGCAGAGCCTGATCACCGTGGAGAGCGACAAGGCGTCGATGGAAATCCCGTCGAGCCATGCGGGCGTCGTCAAGGAACTCAAGGTCAAGCTGGGCGACAAGGTGGCCGAGGGCACGGTGGTGTTGATGCTCGAAGCGGCCGCAGGGGCCGCCGCACCGGCTCCCGCACCTGTTTCTGAACAAAAACAGCCTCTTCCCAGCGTCCCTGGGTCACAATCTGCTATCAATGTTGCGGCTTCTCCAGCGCCTGAAGCGGCCAGCTTCGCGGGCGCTGCCGACCTGGAGTGCGACGTGCTGGTGCTGGGCGCCGGCCCCGGCGGCTACTCGGCGGCCTTCCGCGCGGCCGACCTTGGCCTCAAGGTGGTGTTGGTCGAACGCTACGCCCAACTCGGCGGCGTCTGCCTGAACGTGGGCTGCATCCCGTCCAAGGCGCTGCTGCACGTGGCCGCCGTGATGGACGAGGTCAGCCACCTCGGCGCTCTGGGCATTGAATTCGGTGCCCCCAAGGTCAACATCGACACCTTGCGCGGCCACAAGGAAAAGGTCATCGGCAAGCTCACCGGCGGCCTGGCCGCCATGGCCAAGATGCGCAAGGTGACCATCGTGCGAGGTTACGGCGCCTTCGTCGGTGCCAACCATGTGCAGGTCGAGGAAACCACCGGCACCAGCCAGGAAAAAACCGGCAAGACCCAGACCATCGCCTTCAAGAAGGCCATCATCGCTGCGGGCTCGCAAGCCGTGCGCCTGCCCTTCATGCCCGACGATCCGCGCGTGGTGGACAGCACCGGCGCGCTGGCCCTGAAGGAAGTGCCCAAGCGCATGCTGATTCTGGGCGGCGGCATCATCGGCCTGGAGATGGGCACGGTCTACAGCACGCTGGGCGCGCGCCTGGACGTGGTGGAAATGCTCGACGGCCTGATGCAGGGCGCCGACCGCGACCTGGTCAAGATCTGGCAGAAGATGAATGCCAAGCGCTTCGACAACATCATGCTCAAGACCAAGACGGTGGGCGCCAAGGCCACACCGGCGGGTATCGAGGTGACGTTTGCGTCGGCGGAGGAGGGCGAGGCTGGAAGCAACGCAAGCGTTGCGGCCCCCGCACCGCAGACCTATGACCTGGTGCTGCAGGCCGTGGGCCGCACACCCAACGGCAAGAAGATCGCCGCCGACAAGGCTGGCGTGGCCGTGACGGACCGTGGCTTCATCAACGTCGACATCCAGATGCGCACCAACGTGCCGCATATCTTCGCCATCGGCGACATCGTCGGCCAGCCCATGCTGGCGCACAAGGCGGTGCACGAGGCGCATGTGGCGGCCGAAGTCATTGCGGGTGAACTGCAGGGCAACAAGGAACTGGCAGCCGCCGCCTTCAATGCCCGCGTCATTGCGTCCGTGGCCTACACCGACCCCGAGGTGGCCTGGGTCGGCCTCACGGAAGATCAGGCCAAGGCGCAGGGCATCAAGGTCAAGAAGGGCCTGTTCCCCTGGACGGCCTCTGGCCGCGCGATTGCCAACGGCCGGGACGAAGGGGTCACCAAGCTGCTGTTCGACGACAGCCCAGAAGCGCACGGCCACGGCAAGATCCTGGGCGGCGGCATGGTCGGCACGCATGCGGGCGACATGATCGGCGAAGTGGCGCTGGCCATCGAGATGGGCGCTGATGCCATCGACATCGGAAAGACGATTCACCCGCACCCTACTCTGGGAGAGAGCATCGGTATGGCGGCGGAGATTGCGCATGGGTCTTGTACGGATGTGCCGCCAGCGCGCAAGTAGGCCAGCCTCCAAGCCACCCTGACAAGGCCCGAACTGGCGACGGTTCGGGCTTTGTGCTTTCAGCCCCCAAACAATCGCCGCAAAATACTGTGCATTTGTACGGGCCTTCGTTCAGGCTCACACCTCATTGGACAAGGCTCACTCTTGACATCGCGGCGCGTCAATCGCACCATGCTAGCGGGCCTAGGCAGATAGGGAGACCTTCATGATTGAAATAGCCGACGTGTTGGCTGCCGCCGAGCGCATCAAACCGCATGTCCGGCAAACGCCGCTGGTGCACAGTGCCACGCTCAGCACACAGCTCGGCACCGATGTCCATCTGAAGCTCGAACTGCTGCAGAAAACCGGCTCGTTCAAGCCGCGAGGCGCATTCAACCAGATGCTGCAACTCGGCGCGGCCGATCGTCAACGCGGTGTCGTTGCAGTCAGCGGCGGCAATTTCGCGCAGGGCGCGGCCTATGCCGGCCGGGAGCTGGGCGTACCCTGCGTGATATGCATGCCGCAGTACACGCCGGCGAATTACATCGAGGCGACCCGTGGCTACGGGGCTGAGGTCGAACTGCATCCCGACATGCCGGCCTGTTTTGCACGCGTGCAAGCGCTGCAAGGCGAAGGTCGCACGGCCCTGCATGCTTGGGACAATCCGCTGCAGATGGCAGGCAACGGGGTCATTGGGCTAGAACTGCTGGAGCAGCTGCCGCTGATGACCGACCTGATCGTCAGCGTTGGCGGCGGCGGTTTGCTGGCCGGTTTGATCGTGGCGATCAAGGCGCGTGCCCCACATGTTCGCATCTGGGCCGTCGAAACCGAGGGTGCGCCGACGCTTGGCGCAGCGCTGCGGGCGGGCGAGGTCATGCAGATCGTGCCGAAGTCGCTGGCCAAAACCCTTGGAGCACCCTATATTGCAGCCGACGCCTTGGCGCTCGCTCAACAGCATCTCCACGAGTACCTCACCGTTTCCGACCCGGAGGCGATTGCCGACCAGCGCTTTCTGCTGGAACGCTGTAAGTTTCTGACCGAGTTGGCGGCAGCATGCACGCTGTCGGCCGCCCGCCGGCTGCGTGGGCGCTTTGCGGCCGAGGACAAGGTCGTACTGCTTCTATGCGGTGGCAATGAGTCGCTGTCGAACATGATCGGCTACGCGAACATGCCAGCGGCCGCATAGACTACAAGCGGCGCCGACAGCGGGCGGGCTGTTTGCCCTCGACGAGGGAGTAGATAGACAGAATCACATAGTTTTTTGATAACACGCAGCATTACGCGTGAGTACTAACGATGTTGTACAGAGTTTGAGTGGTAAGAGCTGCGCCGCTGGCGCAGTGACCCCTACCCCGGCTTGGGTTGCGGGCCATTTTTGTGTCATCGCGCCGACCAGGCGCTGATTCGCAATCTACGGTGAGCGCAATTGACGCATGGCGTGTGCGAAGACATCGGCACTGGGCTGTGGCCAACTTGGTGCCCTTCAGAGCCAGCGCGCGCAGCCGCTCAATCAGCACGTAGCCCAGCGCGGCCAACAGCATGCGCAGTTGATTGCTCTGAAACTGCTGGCAACTCGTGCGCGTGGCGAACAACCCGACCTGGGCCTCCTTGATCCGGTTCTCGGCTTCGCCGCGCTGGCAGTACACGTCTTCGTACAAGGCTTGGCTCAAACGTATCCTTCATGGCCAACTCCATAAATTCGGTGATGGCCTGCAGGCGCGCATTGCGCGCCAGACCAATGATGTAGTGCACATCGGTACGTTCGCAGTAGTTGAGGATGCGTTGGCGGCAAAAGCCCGAGTCACCCCGAAACACGATGCGCGCCTGGGGCGCAGGTAGGCGCACAGCAGTGCAGGCAAGCCCGTCCACAGCAGCAGCGACACGGCCTGCTCGAGCGTGCTGTAGTCAATGTCATTGACATGAGGCCGGTACCAGAACGCCCCGAACGCGTGAAAAATACCGTGCATCGACATGGCGGCGGAGGTGGCCTTGGCCATTGAGATGGGCGCCGACGCAGTGGACATTGGCAAGACCATCCACCCCCACCCCACGCTGGGTGAATCCATCGGCATGGCGGCCGAAGTGGCACATGGCAGCTGCACGGATGTGCCACCGGCGAAGAAGTAAGCTACCTCAACCTGGATGCAACAAATGCCCGGACAGGAAACTGTCCGGGCATTTTTCTGCCTGACCCCACGCGGTTGAGTTTTCTGTCCGTTTTTTGCCGGTCGCTTTCGGTCCCGGTGCGCAGGGCCATTGCTTTCAGCGGACGTTGATAATGGCGCTTGCATCAACAACGCACCCTGACCCGCGAGGAGCCGCATGATCGATACGAAAGAAGAAGCATGGCAGCGAGGGCGTGGCGTTTTCTCGCTTGCCTTCGCCAGCGTCGCCGGCGCAACGCTTCTGGCTGCCTGCGTGGTCGGATCGGAGGTGACCGCGCTGCCGGCCCGGATCGACTATGTGTGCGCCAACAATCGCGTTCTGTCGGTGGCGCGCGTGCAGGGCCAGCGGGTTGCCGGCGTCCGGGTGGATGGCCGTGACGTCGTCCTCACCCGCAGCGAGAGTGCTGCGCAGGAGAAGTACAGCGACGGCCGCTTCGCCCTGTACCTCGAAGGCGAGCAGGCCATGCTGGAGGACCAGGGCCGCGTCATCTACGGCCCCTGCGTCTCGCCGGTACCCTTGCCGACGTATTTCCGTTGACGAAGTTCCCGTCGCCTCGACTTCGGGGCGGCGGGGTGGATCCGGCCGGGCATGCCCTGATCGCGAACGAATGGCCGGGGGGCGAGAGCGGTCATGCGCCCAAGGGGTCCAGCGGTCAACTGAAGCACTTCCGGGGTGCCAAAAGTTTGGTCAGCAACTGGGTCGCCACTTCATAGGTCATGTTCTCTGGGATATCGCCTGGCACGACGTTGTTGGCGGTGTAGGCGGCAATCGCCAGTTCGAGGATTTCCCTTTCGGTTTCACCAATCAGGGAGTCGCTTTCAAGAGGCGACGGAACAAGGCCATGCAGCCGATCAAACGACCGAATTCTTAATGTTTTGACCTCTTCAGGACGCCAGAAGGTGGCGTTTTCACCGTCAGAATACGGTGATCTGTCAACAATTTGGCAGTTCTCCCGGTTCAGGCGCAATGTGGTCAATTCCGGACTTTTTCCACAGACTTTTCCGTGGGCAGTTGCTACACTGCTCCCAACTTGTGGACTTTTTGACGACTTCTGGAGACCTTGGCGTGATCACTTATTCGGGTGGAATGTTGCTGGGACTGGGTGCTGCACTGCTGCTGTGCGTGCTGCTCGGCGCCTTTGCACACGCCTCGTGGTTGCGCCACAAGGCGCGCGAACGGCGCCGCATTCCCCGGCACTGGCCACTTTCACCGCGGGTGTTGGTCAACAGCGAGGAGCGGCGTGTCTGGCGCTGGCTGTCACGCGTGTTTTTCGACCAGCACGTCATGATCAAGATCCCCGTGACCCGTTTCACGCTGCCCCGCAGCAAGGAGCAGGGCCTGAACTGGTACGAATTGCTGAGTGGCCTGTATTGCACCTTTTCTGTCTGCGGATCGGATGGCCATGTGATCGGCTGCGTGGACGTTCCAGGGCGTTTCGGGCTTTCGAGCCGGAACCAGGCGCTCAAGCAGACCTTGCTCAACCAGTGTGGCATTGCCTACATGGTGGTGGAGGCGGACTACCTGCCCAGCATGCCGGACATTCGCACCGAATTCCTCGGCGAACTGGCCGCCATGACGCGTGATCGGGAGCGCGATGAAGTTGCGGTTGCCGCAGCCCGGTCCGACCTGCGTGAAAAGCTGATGCGGCAGCGGCGGACCCGTAACAGTGAATTGGGTTCCCTGTCTGGCACATCCAGCGGCGGGTACGACAGCAGCAGTCTTGGCGGCGAAGACTCGGCGGGGTCGCAGTTCTCATCGACCCAATTGCATCAGGCCAACTCTTTCCTCGTGCCGCTGGACAGCCGCAAAGGCGAATTGCGCTGATCTACTGGCCGCGCGCCACGCACGTGTCAAAAAAAAGGGGGGGTGACGAGCCTTGACCCCGGCACTGGCTTCACAGTTAGGGCTGCTTGGTTCCCCACCTGACCCGGTTGGCCGCTTCACCATGCGGGAAGGCCCGTCGAGGGCTATTGTAGGCGACGCAGCGCCTCAACCTTCCCGAATGCCAGCGTCAGCAACTGGAGTACGTCGGCGCGCAACTGCGCCCGCGTGGCCAGGTCAGGGTGCTGGCTCAGTCGCGCAAGCAACCGTTTGGCCTTCGGATGGCAACAATCGGCCAAGGCACGCACCAATGCGGCGCATTCGGGGTCGGCGTCGGCCAGGATGCTGGCGGTATCTATGAATTCATCGCTGTCAATGGTTTGCAGCATGGTAGTCAAACCGGTTCTCTGAAGGGCCTGTGGTTCTGGTGCGCCTGCAGGGATGAGTCTCTCGGATATCCTGTGTTTTGTGCGTTGCAGCATACATCCAAATTGGACTTGTTTGGTGTTGCGCGGGCAACACCGTGCGAATCTGGAATGGTGCCCCTAATTCCGCTGAATTGAAGCTGGTTGGACGTCGCCCCGTAGAATCCGCGCATGTCTTATCTCGTGCTCGCCCGCAAGTACCGTCCGCGGAATTTCACCGAAATGGTCGGGCAGGGGCATGTGGTGCAGGCCCTGACGAATGCGCTCACGACACAGCGGCTGCACCACGCCTATTTGTTCACGGGGACCCGCGGCGTGGGCAAGACGACGGTGTCACGCATCCTGGCCAAGTCGCTCAACTGCCAGGGCGCAGACGGGCAGGGCGGCATCACGCCCACGCCGTGCGGCGTGTGCCAGGCCTGTACCGACATCGATGCCGGCCGCTTCATCGATTACACCGAGCTCGATGCGGCCTCCAACCGCGGCGTGGACGAGGTTCAGGCCCTGCTCGAACAGGCCGTCTACAAACCCGTGCAGGGCCGTTTCAAGGTTTTCATGATCGACGAAGTGCACATGCTGACCGGTCATGCCTTCAACGCCATGCTCAAGACGCTGGAGGAGCCGCCGGAGTACCTGAAGTTCGTTCTGGCCACCACCGATCCGCAGAAGGTTCCGGTCACAGTGCTCAGCCGCTGCCTGCAGTTCAACCTCAGGCCGATGGCGCCCGAGACCATCCTTGAGCACCTGACGGCGGTGCTGGCGGCCGAGCAGGTGTCTGCCGAGGTGCAGGCGCTGCGCCTGATTGCCCGCGCTGCCCGCGGCTCGATGCGCGATGCCTTGAGCCTGACCGACCAGGCGATTGCCTTTGGCTCCGGCCAGTTGCAGGAAGCCACCGTGCGCCAGATGCTGGGCAGCGTGGACCGCTCCTATGTCTTCCAGCTGATCGAGGCATTGGCGCGGGGCGATGGAAAGGCCGTGGTGGAAACGTCCGAGACGCTGCGCCTGAACGGCCTGAATGCCGCGTCCACGCTGGAAGAGATGAGCAGCGTTTTGCAGCGCATGGCGGTGGTGCAGGCCGTCCCCGGCATGACCACCGATGAAAGCGACCCCGACGCCAGTGAGACCGCGCGGCTGGCGGGCCTGTTGCCCGCCGATGAAACCCAGTTGCTGTACAGCCTTTGCCTGCACGGCCGGGGAGAATTGGGTCTGGCGCCCGACGAGTATGCGGCGCTCACCATGGTGCTGTTGCGCCTGCTGGCCTTCAAGCCCGGGGCCATGCAGGGCAACCAGGCTGAAAAAAAAACACTGAAAACCAGCACTGAGCCGGTTTCCACATCGCCCACGCCACCATTGCCGGCGCGTCGTGTTGAACCTGCGGTGCCATTGATACCGGTCTTGGCGGCGGTGCCTCCCGGACAAAGGCTTGCAGTGGTCGAACAGCTTGCCTCACATGCCGAATTACCTCAAAAATCGATCCCGCCCATCGTCAATAGGACGTCAGGTGCTACAAAAATCGTTGCGATTCCGGTCCGCGATCAGGCCGGTGCGGGCGAGTCCGATGCGTCCAGCCGGCTGGCCCCCGCAGAGGGCGCTGCGTTGCAGGCAGGTATCGCGCCCTCGGAGGACGGTGATTTCTGGCATGCCATGGTGCGCCGGTTGATCGTCGAAGAAGCCGTGACCGCCCTGGTGCGCGAACTCGCCTTGCAGTCGCAGCTGGTGGCGCGCGACGTCGGTGACTGGCTGCTGCGTGTGGAGCGCGAATCGCTCAACCAGCCGACGGCCCGCGAACGCCTGCAAAATGCCTTGCTGGAGGCCGGTCACCCGGTGCGCCTGACGGTTGAAGTCGGCCGTGTCACCGACAGTCCGGCGCGGCGCAATGCCCACGCGGCCGCCGAAAAGCAGCGGGCGGCCGAAGCCGTCATTCAGGCCGACCCCTTCGTGCAGGCGATGATGCGCGACTTTGGCGCGAAAATCGTGCCTGGCAGCATCAAGCCTCTCTGATCCCCTCTTTTAAAACTCAAGGAAAAACATGTTCAACAAAGGACAACTCGCTGGCCTCATGAAGCAGGCGCAGGCCATGCAGGACAACCTCAAGAAGGCACAGGACGAACTGGCTTTCGTCGAGGTGGAAGGTGAGTCTGGCGCCGGCCTGGTCAAGGTGCTGATGACCTGCAAGCACGACGTCAAGCGCGTGACCATCGACCCCAGCCTGCTGGCCGACGACAAGGACATGCTCGAAGACCTCGTAGCCGCCGCCTTCAATGCCGCCGTGCGCAAGGCCGAGGAAGCCTCGCAGGAGAAAATGGGCAAGCTCACCCAGGGCATGCCCGGCCTGCCCGGCGGGATGAAGTTTCCGTTCTGAACCGTGTCCGACGCCAACGCCCTTGACGCGCTGATCCAGTCGCTGCGGCGCCTGCCGGGCGTGGGGGTGAAATCAGCCTCCCGGATGGCCTTTCACCTGCTGCAGCACGATCGCGAGGGGGCGCAGTCCCTGGCCCGGGCATTGCAGGAGGCAACGGGCCGGATTCGGCACTGCGCGCGTTGCCACACCTTCACCGAGGCCGACATCTGCCGGACCTGTCTGGACCCCAGGCGGGACGCCAGCAAGCTTTGCGTGGTTGAAACGCCCGCAGACCAGTCGGCGGTGGAGCGTACGGCTGCTTTCAAGGGGCTCTATTTCGTGTTGATGGGCAAACTCAGCCCGCTTGACGGCATTGGCCCCAGGGAAATCGGTTTGCAGAAGCTTTTTGACCGCGCCACCGATGGCGAGGTGCGGGAAGTGATTCTGGCCACCAACTTCACGGCCGAGGGCGAGGCGACGGCCCATGTCATCGGCGAGGCTTTGCGCCTGCGCGGCCTGCAGGTCACGCGGCTGGCGCGCGGGGTGCCGGCGGGCAGTGAACTGGAATATGTGGATCTGGGCACCATTGCGCATGCCATGGTGGACCGGCGCTAGGACCCGGGCGGCTTTTCATGGCCCCCGGAATGCTATTTGTTAGATAGCGTGGAAACACGGTAAGACGCTGGCCCAGGCCGGAAAGGATCAATAAATGAACACCAGCCTGACTTTTGCACGCTTCACCGTGGCCTACTGGTGCGTCCTGGTTGTGGCCTTGTTGCCGATTCTCTGCGCTGGCCTCGCCAAATGGGGCATGTTCAGCAAGTCGCGTCGCGAAGGCGGTTATGACAACGCCAATCCGCGGGCCTGGCTTTCGCGCCAGACCGACTGGCGCGCCCGTGCCAACGCAGCGCAGGCCAACAGTTTTGAAGCGCTGCCCTTTTTCATCGGCGCCGTGATCATTGCGCACCAGTTGGGCGCACACCAGACGAGGCTGGATATTCTGGCGTTCATCTACCTCGTACTGCGCCTGCTCTACATCATGATGTATGTCGCCGACCTGCCCAGCATTCGCTCCGTTGTCTGGACGCTGGCCCTGGCAGTGAACATCGGCATCCTCTTCGTCGGCTACCGCTGACACGAAGCCCCGGGCGCTGCGCAGACGGCGGCCCTACGTGAAAACCCGCTCGGGATGTTCCCGATGCCGGGGCCCGCTGGTTTGGCTACGCTTGTCCCAACAAGAACAGGACAGGCGAGGACGTTCGTGCACCATCCCAGCAGGATCCGTCGAAGATCATTTGCCGCGGTCGCGGCGCTGATGGCCTCTGGCGCAGTTGTGCCGGTGATCAGGGCGCAGCCCAGGGCTGAGGACGCAAAGCTGTCCATCGGGGTGGGCGGAAAGACGGCCTTTCATTGCCTGCCGCTCGTGCTTGCCCTGCAACTCGGGTACTTCAAGGCCGAAGGGCTGGACGTGGCGATTACGGATTTCCCCGATGAAGCCAGCGCCCTGCAGGCACTGGCCGCCGGCAGCATGGACGTGGTCAGCGGAGCCTACGAGCACACCATCAACCTGCAGGGCAAGGGGCAAAGCATCCAGAGCATCGTCCTGCAGAGCCGGGTGCCGCAGATCGCGGTGGGCGTGTCCAGCCGGAACCTGCCAGGTTTGAAGGCGCTGACCGAGCTTCGGGGCGCGCGCATCGGCATTTCGGCGACAGGCTCTTCCACGCAGTCGGTCGTCAGCACGGTGCTGCTGCGTTCAGGGCTGACGGGCGCCGATGTGACTTTCCTGGCCGTGGGCATGGGCGCGGGGGCCTTGTCCGCGCTGCGCAGCGGCCAGATCGACGTCATCAGCAATGTCGAGCCGGTGATGACGATGCTCGAGCACAAGGGCGAGGTCAGGGTCATTGCGGACACCCGCACCCTCAAGGGAACCCAGGAGGTCTTTGGTGGCCACATGCCGACCGGTTGCCTGTGCGCGCCGATCGAATTTGTCCAGGGCCACCCCGGCACCTGCCAGGCGCTGGCGAATGCGATGGTGCGGGCCCTCAAGTGGCTTCGAACGGCCGGTCCGGGCGACCTGTTCAAGACGGTCCCGGAGAGCTACCTGCTGGGAGACCGGGGCTTGTACCTGACATCGTTCAACAAGGTCGCAGAAGCCTACTCGCTGGACGGAATGATGCCGGAGGAAAGCACCCGCACCGCGCTCCGGGCCCTTTCGGCACTGGACCCAGGCGTTCGCGCTGACCGGATTGATCTCGCGAGCACCTTCACCAATGAGTTCGCGCGGCGGGCCAAGAACCGCTTCAAGGCCTGATCAGGTCTCAACGGGCGGGTTTTCGGGTGGGTTTGCTGGCGCTTGCCGACGTGGACTTCGCGGGGGTACGCGCCCCTGATTGCTTGGCCGGCGCTGAGGCACGGACCGGCGTGCGCCCCGCAGCAGTGGCCCTGGCTGCGCTCCGGGACGGCAGGAACACCACCACGGACTGGCCCTTCTTCAGGCTGGTTGACGCGGTGAACTTGTTCCATTCCACAAGACTGGCGGCGCTCACGCCGACGCGCTGGGCCAGACTGGCGACGGTTTCGCCGTTGCGCGCCTGCACCATGCTGCGCTTGAGCACCGCGTCGGGTGCCAGCGACATTTGCCCGTTGTCGGCGACGCTGGTGGTCACGTCGCCATCGAATTGACTGGAGCGTGTCACCAGCAGGGTGGAGCCGGCCTTGATAAGCATGCGAGGGGGAATGCTGTTGATGTTGCGGAAGTCATCCTCGGCCATGCCGACCCGGCGCGCCGCATCGACCGGCTTCATCGTTGAGGGCGCAACCCATGCTGTCCAGCTGGCCAGTCGACTGCCTCCATAGGCTTCCAGATTGCGCTGGAAGACCTCCACATTGTCCCAGGGCAGCAGGATCTGCGGGGTGCCCGCTGCCAGGATCACCGGACGGTGGATCGACGGATTGAGCGCCTTGAAGTCTTCCACCGAAACTTCGGCAAGCTTGGCCGCCAGGGCCACGTCGATATCTCGCCGGATCACGACCGTCTCAAAGAAGGGATGATTGCCGATCGGCGGGAGTGTCACCTTGAAGGTCTCGGGTGACGCGACGAGGTTCTTGACCGCCTGCAGCTTGGGCACGTACATGCGGGTTTCCATCGGCATGTTGAGATCGCTGTAGGTCACGCCCAGGCCGGCTGCCTTGTTGCGCGCAATGGCGCGTCCCACGCTGCCTTCACCCCAGTTGTAGGCGGCCAGCGCCAGCTGCCAGTCGCCGAACATGCGGTAGAGCTTTTGCAGGTAGTCCAGCGCTGCCCGGGTCGACTCGAGCACGTCACGGCGATCATCGCGGAAGGTGTTCTGCTTGAGGTCAAAATCCTTGCCAGTGGCGGGCATGAACTGCCACATGCCGGCGGCCTTGGCGCTGGACACCGCCTGCGGATTGAAGGCGCTCTCGATGAAGGGCAGCAGGGCCAGCTCGGTCGGCATGTTGCGACGCTCGATCTCCTCAACGATATGGAAGAGGTATTTGCGCGAGCGCTCCGACATGCGCAGCATGTAGTCCGGGCGCGTGGCGTACCACTGTTCACGGTCGCGGACCAGGTCGTTCTCCAGATTGGGCATCGCGAAGCCACGGCGGATGCGCTCCCACAGATCCGCGGGCGGGCGCAGCATCGCAACCGCCTTCGAGCTGGCCTGTGCCGCAGCCAGGGGTTGCATGATGTCCGTGCCCGACTGGACGGTCACTGCTGCGTCCTCCGTCGTCCGGGCGGTGTCGTTGCTACCGGTCGTCGCGCAACCAGCCAGCAGGACGAAACCGGCCAGGCATGTGGCCTTGAGGCATGAAAGTAGGCTCATTTGAACTCGTTTTTCCATTGGCGAAGGGCCGCAAATACGGCGATTTCATCGTCAGCGGTGGACTGCCAGTCCTGGACTGCCTGCTTGACGGTGCGCTCTCGGGTTCGCAGAAAGGGGTTGATCTGGCGTTCCACCGAAAGGGTGGAGGGAAGGGTCGGCATCTGGCGCTCGCGCAAGGCGCGGCATTCGGTCTCGTAATGGATCAAGGCCTGATTGGCAGGCTCCACGGCGCGGGCAAACCTGAGGTTCGACAGCGTGTATTCGTGGGTGCAACAGACCCGCGTGGTCCCGGGCAGGGCCGCCAGGGTGTCCAGCGAGGCCAGCATCTGGGCCGGCGTTCCCTCGAAAAGGCGGCCGCAGCCCCCGGAGAACAGGGTGTCGCCACAAAAGAGCAGCGGGGCGCCCTCAATGTCCTGGGCAAAAAAGGCGATGTGCCCGGCGGTGTGCCCGGGGACGTCGATCACCTTCCACGCGATGTCCAGCACCGTGACAATGTCCCCGTCCTTGAGCGCGGTGAATGGCGCAGGAATGCGCTCGCGCGCCGGGCCGTACACGGCGGCGCCTGTGGCCTCGCGCAATGCCTGCACCCCGCCGGTGTGGTCAGGGTGGTGGTGCGTGACTAGAATTGCGGCCAAATGCAGCCCGTCGCGCTGCAAGGCCTGCAGCACGGGTTGGGCATCGCCGGGGTCGACCACCAGCGCGCGCCCACCATCGTGCAGCAGCCAGATGTAGTTGTCGGCGAAAGCGGGCAGCGCAATAATCTTCATGGAGTCCCGAATTATAGGAAGCACATCAGGTTTGCACGAATGGGGCCAGACGCCACCCGGCCAGTACCTGCTCGCCTGGGAGCAAGCGCAGTATGAGCAGGCCGTGGCCGACATTTTCGGCTACCACGCGGTTCAGCTCGGCATGGCCGACCTGGACGCGCTGCAAACCAACCGGATGCCGCACCGCTGGCTGGCGCTGGACACCCCGGGTGCTGTGGATATCGGCGCGCCCGGCGCCGAGCCGCAAGCGCAGCGGCTGGCGCTCAGGACGGACTTCGCAGCCCTGCCTTTTCCGACCGCCAGTCTGGATCTGGTGGTGCTGCCTCACGCTCTGGAACTCAACGCCGACCCGCACGCCACGCTGCGCGAGGTGGACCGGGTGCTGGTGCCCGAGGGGCGCGTGGTGATCTGTGGCATGAACCCGGCCAGTCTCTGGGGGTTGCGTCAGCGGCGCGCCCACCTGTTGCGCCGTCTGGGGTTTGGCGAGCTGTATTTGCCCGACGCCGGCGAGTTCATCGGCTACTGGCGACTGCGCGACTGGTTGCGACTGCTGAATTTCGAGGTCGAATCCAGCCGGTTTGGCTGCTATCGCCCGGCCGCACGTTCCGAAAAATGGCTCAGGCGGTTTGAGTGGATGGACCGCGCCGGTGAACGCTGGTGGCCGATTTTTGGCGCGGCGTATTTCATCGTCGCGGTCAAGCGTGTGCACGGCATGAAGCTGTTGAGCCCGGCCTGGAAGCCGGCAAGGTCCATCGCAAATGCTCCTGCATCTGTAGCTAACTATCACCGTCCGACGGTGGACTCATCCGGAAAAAGCCTTGAATCACATTGAAATCCACACCGATGGCGCCTGCAAGGGCAATCCGGGGCCCGGCGGCTGGGGCGTATTGCTGAAGTCCGGTGCCACCGAAAAGGAGCTTTTTGGTGGTGAATTGGTGACAACCAACAACCGCATGGAGCTGACCGCGGTGATCGAGGCGCTGGCGGCGCTCAAGCGTCCCTGCAAGGTGGCGCTCTATCTGGACAGTGAATACGTGCGCAAGGGCATCACCGAGTGGATCCATGGATGGAAAGCGCGTGGCTGGCGCACGGCGGCGAAGCAGCCGGTCAAGAACGTCGATCTGTGGCAGCGGCTCGATGAGGCGGTCTCAAGCTCGGGCCATCACATCGCCTGGCACTGGGTCAAGGGCCATGCCGGTCATCCTGGCAACGAGCGCGCCGATGCGCTGGCCAACAAGGGCGTGGACCAGGTGCTGGGCCGTGGTTGATGCTGGCCTGCAGCTTGCGTCTTGTGAAGGCCGGCTAAAGCCCTGCGGGAACCGTCAGGGTTGGTACTGAGGCGATGGCCCCGGCACTCCGGCCTTTGCGGGCCAGGTGCTACATTTCAGAGCGAAGTCGTATGACGACTTTCCAATTGCCTTAACGAACCAGCGTGGCCGAAGAATTCATGGCATCCAAAGCGATTTATGTCACTGTCGCAGTCGTCGGCATTGCCGCCGCATCGGGCGCAGCGTGGTGGATTCAGAACAAACCTGGCGCCAGGAATCCGGATGTCACGGCGGGCACGCCGGCCGGACCCCCTGGCGCAGCGGCTCCGCAGGCGGGGGCCAGCGCCGTGGGCGTGGCCCGTCCGGCTGCGGTGGAGGTGGCGCGGGTTGAACTTGCCCGGCTCACCGACGACACGCAGGCGGTCGGCAGCCTGCGTTCGCGTCAGGGCGTGGTCTTGCGCCCCGAGGTCAGCGGGCGCATCACCCAGCTCAATTTCCGTGATGGCGAGCGCGTGCGCAAGGGGCAGTTGCTGGTGCAGTTTGACGACCAGTTGCCGGCCGCGCAGCTCAAGCAAAGCCAGGCCGAGCTGTCCATCGCAACCGCCAATCACAAGCGCAACCAGGAGCTGCTGGCGCAGAACTTCGTCAGTCAGCGCTCGGTCGAGGAAAGCGCGGCCAATCTGGAGGTTGCCCAGGCCAAGCTGGCGCTGGCCCAGGCCACGCTGGCACGCCTGAAGGTGATGGCGCCTTTTGACGGCATTGCCGGCATCCGCACCGTGAACCAGGGCGATTATCTGAAAGACGGCGCCGACATTGTCAATATCGAAGACATCGACGCGGTCTATGTGGACTTCCGGCTGCCCGAACGCTTCCAGTCCAAGGTCCGCAAGGGCCAGAGCGCCACGATCGATCTCGATGCCTTGCCAGGGCGCAAGTTCACGGCCTTGATCCAGGCGGTGGACCCGCTGGTGGATGCCAACGGCCGCTCGGTCGGTGTGCGGGGCTGCATCGACAACCGCCAGTTGCAGCTTCGCCCCGGCATGTTTGCCCGGGTGACGGTGGTGTTCGGTGTGCGCGACAACGCCCGGGTCGTGCCCGAAGAGGCGATCGTTCCCCAGGGCCAGAAGGCCTATGTGATCAAGGTGGTCGACGGGCCGGAAAAAGACAGCAAGCTGTCCCAGCGGGTCGAAGTGAAGGTCGGCATCCGGCGCCCGGGGCGGGTGGAGATCGTCGAGGGCCTGAACGAGGGCGACACTGTGGTGATCGCCGGCCAGCAGCGTATCCAGAAGGATGGCTCCGCGCTGCGCATCCTGGAGGTCAATCGTCCGCGCGGTGAGGGCACCCCAGCGGGCGCACCGGGTGCTGCGATGGCCGCCGCGTCCTCTGCAGGCCCTGTGCCGGCAGCCTCAGCGGCGGCAACGCCGGCCAGCGCCACGCAGGCTGTCGCCGCCCCGGTCAAGCCGGCCAGCTCCGCCAAGGTGATCGAAGGGCCGAACCCCTGCCTGGTGGACCTGGCCGGCGGAGCGCCAAGGGGCAGCGACGGTGCCGGAAAATCCGGTGCCGAAACGCCAGGGCGCAAGGACGGTGCGCGTGGCGCGCCGGCGAAATCCTGATTTCCCCATCGGAACCTGCGCGACAGACCCAGGGTTGCACGCCGTGAACTTTGCTCTGACCTCAACCAACTGAAAGACCATGAAACTCGCGGAACTGTCGATTCGACGCCCCGTGTTCGCGACGGTGCTGTCCCTGCTGGTCGTGCTGATCGGCCTGGTGAGCTTCACCAAGCTGTCGATCCGCGAGTATCCGAAAATCGATGAGCCCGTGGTGACGGTCAGCGTCAGGTACGCCGGGGCATCCGCCGAGGTGATGGAGTCGCAGGTCACCAAGCCGCTTGAGGACTCGATTGCCGGCATTGACGCGGTCGATGTGATCACCTCGATCAGCCGTGCCGAACAGACACAGATCTCGGTGCGTTTCCGGCTCGAAAAGGACGCCGACACCGCCGCCGCCGAGGTCCGCGACCGCACCTCGCGCGTGCGCAACAAGCTGCCGCAGGCGGTGGAAGAGCCGGTCATTGCGAAAGTCGAGGCCGATGCCTTCCCCGTGATCTGGCTGTCCTTCACCAGCGAGACCATGACCGGGCTGCAGATCAACGACCTGGTCAACCGCATCGTCAAGCCGCGCCTGCAGACCGTCACCGGTGCGGCGGATGTGCGGATTTTTGGCGAACGCAAGTACGCCATGCGCGTCTGGCTCGACCCCGACAAGCTGGCCGCCTACAAGCTGACCACCCAGGACGCCGAGGACGCGATCCGCCGCAGCAACCTGGAAGTGCCCGCCGGGCGCATCGAGTCGACCCAGCGCGAGTTCAGCGTCACCTCGCAGACCGATCTGTCACGCCCGGCCCAGTTCTCCGACATCATCATCAAGAACGCCAACGGGTTTCCGGTGCGCATCCGCGACGTGGGGCGCGTCGAGGAGGCTGCGGCCGATGAGCGCAGCGGCTCGCGGCTCAATGGCAAGGTCGCCATCACCGCCGGCGTGATCCGCCAGGCCACGGCCAATCCGCTGGAGTTGAGCAAAGGCGTACGCGCCATGATCCCCAAGCTGATTGCCGACCTGCCGCCCGGCATCTCGATCGACGTGGCCAACGACAACTCGGTGTTCATCGACAAGTCGATCAAGAGCGTGTTCAAGACCATTCTCGAGGCCATCGTGCTGGTCGCCCTGGTGATCTTCGTCTTCCTGCGCACCGTGCGCGCGTCCATCATTCCGATCATCACGATCCCGGTGTGCCTGGTCGGCACATTTGCCCTCATGGCGCTGGCCGGCTTCACCATCAACACGCTCACGCTGCTGGCGCTGGTGCTGGCGATCGGGCTGGTCGTTGACGACGCCATCGTGGTGCTGGAGAACATCTACCGACACATCGAGGAAGGCATGGACCCGTTCTCGGCTTCGATCAAAGGCGTGCGGGAAGTCGCCTTTGCCGTGGTCGCCATGACGCTGACGCTGGTGGCGGTGTATGCGCCGCTGGCCTTCACGCCCGGGCGCACCGGGCGGCTGTTCATCGAGTTTGCGCTGGCACTGGCCGGCGCGGTGGCGGTCTCGGGCTTCATTGCGCTGACGCTGTCGCCCATGATGTGCTCGCTGCTGCTGCGACACAACCCGAACCCGTCCTGGTTTGACAGCCACATGGAGCGCTGGCTCAACGCCCTGACCGCCGTCTATCAGCGCGCGCTGACCTGGCTGGTGACCGCGCGATACGACCCCGGCAAGTCCCGGGTTGGCGCCGGGCACGCGCTGCGGCGCAGGGTGCTGGACGCCCGCTGGATCGTGATTGGCGTGATGCTGCTCTCAGGCGTGGGCATCGCGATCGTGCTGCCCGGCATGAAGCGTGAACTCTCTCCCCTGGAAGACCGCGGCCAGGTGCTGGCGGTGGTCACGGCGCCGGATGGCGCGACGCTGGACTACACCAACCGCTACGTGGGTGCGATCGAGCGGATGGGGCAGCCTTACAAGGAGTTCGACCGCATTTTTGTGTCCTCGGGCAACCCCACGGTGTCGCAGGCCAATGTGTTCTTCCGTGCGGTGGATTGGGACCTGCGCAGCCGCTCGATTCTGGATGTGGCACGTGAGCTGCAGCCCAAGATGGCGGGGCTGGCCGGTGTGACCGCGTTTCCAATCACGCCGCCCTCGCTGGGTCAGGGCTTTCGGGAACGGCCGGTCAATTTCGTGCTGATCACCACCGACAGCTACCAGAATCTTTCGGCGGTGACCCGGCAGTTCATGGACGAGATCGCGAAGAACCCCGGCATCGTGAGTGCCGACATCGACCTGCGCCTCAACAAGCCGGAACTGAAGATCGACGTGAACCGGGAAAAGGCGGCGGACCTGGGTGTTGGCGTCGACGTGGTGGCGCGCGCCATCGAGACCATGCTGGGTGGCCGTCAGGTCACGCGCTACAAGCGCGAGGGCGACCAGTTCGACGTGATCGTTCAGACCCAGGCGAGCGGGCGCGACACCCCCGACGACATCGAGAAGATTTTCGTGCGCGGCCGCAATGACACGATGATCCCGCTGGCCTCGCTCGTGACGGTGCGCGAGTCGGTGGCGCCGCGTGAACTGAACCACTTCAGCCAGCGCCGCTCGGTGTCGATCACCGCCAACCTCGCGGCCAACTACTCGCTGGGCCAGGCGCTGGATTTCCTCGATGCCACCGCCGCGAAGGTCCTCAAGCCGGGCTACACCACCGACCTCAACGGCACCTCGCGCGAGTTCCGCAACTCCCAGGGCGCCCTGGGGATCGTGTTCGTGCTCGCGCTGCTGTTCATCTTCCTGGTGCTGGCCGCGCAGTTCGAGAGCTTCATCGATCCGCTGGTGATCATGCTGTCGGTGCCCCTGTCGATGATCGGTGCCTTGCTGGCGCTGAAGTGGTCCGGGGGCTCGCTCAACGTGTATTCACAGATTGGCCTGATCACCCTGGTCGGGTTGATCACCAAGCACGGCATCCTGATCGTGGAATTCACCAACCAGTTGCGCGAGCACGGCATGGACATGACCTCGGCCCTGGTCAAGGGCGCTTCCCAGCGCCTGCGCCCGATCCTGATGACCACCGGGGCCATGGTGCTGGGCGCCATTCCGCTGGCATTGGCGCAAGGCGCGGGATCGGAGAGCCGCCAGCAGATCGGCTGGGTCATCGTGGGCGGCATGACGCTGGGCACTTTGCTGACCATCTTCGTGGTGCCCACCATGTACACGCTGTTGGCGCGCCAGTCCGTGCCGGGGCCCATCACCAACGAGGCGCTCGACAATCCGCCGCAGCCGCACGGCGAACTCGTGGCCAAGTAGCTTGCGGCGCCTGCCCGACGCGCTGACCGCTCAGTCCTTGTAACGCTTCATCACGTAGTCGCCGGGCGCCGCGCACAGCACGGCCTCGGCGGGGATGGCGGTGGCCGCCTGCTTGCGCGATGACTTTGCCGCCAGCCAGCGGTGCCAGGCGGGCCACCAGGAGCCTTCATGGGCCGGGGCACTGGCGGCCCACTCCTCGGGCTCGATCCAGGGGCCATGCGCCGCCCTTGTAGCCATCTGGTAGCTGCGGTTCGCGTGGCCGGGCTCGGAGATGATGCCAGCGTTGTGCCCGCCACTGGTCAGCACGAAGGTCATCTCGGCGTCGCAAAGGTGGTGCAGCTTGTACACCGAGCGCCAGGGTGAAATGTGGTCGCGCTGGGTTCCGACCATGAAGACCGGCATGCGGATGTCGCCGAGCGACACCGCGCGCCCCTCCACCCGGTAGCTGCTCGTGGCCAGCGCATTGTGCAGGTACAGCGAGGTCAGGTACTCGTGGTGCATGCGCGCCGGCATGCGGGTGACGTCGGCGTTCCAGGCCATCAGGTCGTTGCGTTGTTCGCGTTCGCCCATCAGGTACTCGCGCATGCGCCGGGTCCACACCAGGTCGCGCGAGTGCAGGAACTGGAAGGAGCCGGCCATCTGGTTGCCGCTCAGGTAGCCCTTGCCGGTTGTCACGTTGTCGATGAAGCCGATCTGGCTCTCGTCGATGAACAGGCCGAGCTCGCCGGGCTCCGAAAAGTCGGTCTGCGCCGCCAGCAGCGTGAGGGTCTTGAGCACCGGCAGGTCGGTGTGGCCCATGACCCCTTGCGGCCCCGCCTTGGCAAGGGCCGCCGCCGCAATGGCCAGCAAGGTGCCGCCCAGGCAATAGCCCATGGCGTGCACCGGGACCGGCCTTTCGGCCAGATCGCCAATCGCCTGAAGGGCGTCGAGCACGCCGAGGCGCAGGTAGTCGTCCATGGTCAGGTCATGGTCCGAGGCTGCCGGATTGCACCACGACAGCATGTACACCGTGTGCCCCTGGCCGACCAGATAGCGCACCATAGAGTTGTGGGGCGAGAGGTCGAGGATGTAGAACTTCATGATCCAGGAGGGGATGATGAACACCGGTTCCGGGTGGACCTTTTCGGTCTGCGGCTCGTAGCGGATCAGCTCGATCAGGCGGTTGCGGTACACCACCTGTCCTGGGGTGACACCCACGTCCCGACCCACCTTGAACCGCTTTTGCTGTGCCAGATCGTCTTCGGTAGGCACGCCGGTCACATCGGCGATCAGGTTCTGCAGGCCCTTGGCCAGATGGGCGCCCCGGGACGCCACCGCGTCGCGCAGCACCACCGGGTTGGTCGCAAGCCAGTTGGCGGGCGCCATGACGCCGAGCAACTGCCGCGCAAAAAATTGCGCCAGATCGGCATGGTGGGCCGTCATGCCGGGTACGCGGGTGGCTTCGCGCCAGAACGCTTCGGAATTGCGGAAGCCCGCGCGTACCTGGCTGAAGGGCCAGGAGGCCCAGGCTTCGTGGCGAAAGCGCGGGTCGTCGTCCGAGGCACCGGCGCCATCGGCGACACCATCCTGGGTCTGCAGGGTATCGCGCAGCATCTGTGTGGCCAGTGCAGCCAGCTCCATCTGGCGCCCCGGCGAGACACCCAGGTGCCAGGCCCAGTCGGCCATCGCAAGCGCGAGTGAAACCGGCGACAGACCCCCGGTCAGCGGGGCGGCGGTCGAGTGCACCAGCCGATCGAGCCGCTGGGTGGGCGTTTCCGGGATCTTGGACGGGGACGCATAGGTGGCTGCGGCTTTGGTGCTTGGGGACATGATGACGGGCCCATTTGGGGTTGTGCGCCGCAAGGCGCCGTCCAGCATGAGCCGTCCTCATTGTGAAAGCCGGCGCGTTGATGTGGATTGATGCCGATCAAGATCGTGGCAGTTTGCGGGGACTGCGGGTTGCAGTGCGGCGGACTTCATGGCGCGAAGTCCGTCCTGAAGTTCCCACGTCAGACTTGATCCAGCGCAAGCGATTGTTCGACATGACGCCTAGCATGCAACATGGTCCCGGTTTTCGACCCCCTGCGACTGAGCGCGGTATCGCTGGATGTGCTGAGCGCAGGGCGTGCCACGCCGGGCGCCATCGCTGTGCGCCAGAAGACGCGGCTGGCCAGCGTCCTTGGCGCCGCACTGGACGGATCGGTCTTTTACCGCAAACACTTGCAGGGCGCCACCCGCGCCACGCCACTGGCCGCGCTGCCGGTCGTCAGCCGCAGCGAGTTGATGGAACGCTTTGAGGACTGGGTCACCGATCCGCGCCTCAAGCTGGCGGACCTTCAGGCCTTCACGGCCGATCCGGCGCGCATCGGCGAGCCCTGGCTTGGCCGGTACGTGGTCTGGGAAAGCTCCGGCACGAGCGGCCTGCCCGGGGTGTTCGTGCAGGACGCGCAATGCATGGCGGTTTACGATGCGCTGGAGGCCCTGCGGCGCAGCCGGCCAATGTCGCTGCTGCGCTGGATGGACCCGCTTTACCTGAGCGAACGCATTGCCTTTGTCGGCGCCACCGGCGGTCACTTTGCCAGCCATGTTTCCATCGAGCGACTGCGGCAACTCAACCCATGGATGGCGCAGGGCATCCGCAGCTTCTCGATCCTGCAGCCGACCCCAGACCTCGTGGCCGGGCTCAATGCCTTTTCTCCCAGCGTGATCGCCACCTACCCCAGCGTGGCGGCGCTGCTGGCCGAGGAGGCCGCGCGCGGCGAGCTCCGCATTGCGCCGCGTGAGGTCTGGACCGGTGGCGAAACCCTGGACGACGTGGTGCGCCGGCGGGTGGAGCAGGCGCTGGCCTGTGCGGTGCGCAACAGCTATGGCGCGTCCGAGTTCCTGACCATGGGCTGGGAATGCGGGCACGGCCGGATGCACGTCAATGCGGACTGGGTGATCCTGGAGCCGGTGGACGAACACCTTCGGCCGGTGCCGCCGGGCGAGGCCTCCTGCTCCACGCTGCTGACGCACCTGGCCAACACGGTCCAGCCGCTGATTCGCTATGACCTGGGCGACCAGCTCACGATCCGGCCGCAGCGCTGCGCCTGCGGCTCGCCCCTGCCCGTGATCGAGGTGCAGGGCCGCCGGGACGACCCCCTGGTCATGGCGGGCTTGAACGGTCAGGCCGTGACGCTGCTGCCCCTGGCGTTGACCACGGTGCTGGAAGACGGCGCCGGCGTGTTTGATTTTCAGCTGCGCCAGCAGGACCAGCGCACGCTGGTGCTGCGCCTGGCGCTCACCGGGGATGCCGCTGCGTCCGCCATGGCGCGTTGCCGGGCGGCGCTCCACGCCTTCGCCGCCACCCAGGGCCTCAAGCCGATACGCCTGATCGAGGAACTGGGGCAGCCTGTGCCGCGCGGGCGCAGCGGCAAGGCGTGTCGGGTCATCGCCAGGGCATCCTGAGCCGCGGTGAGGCTGGCCTACTGCCAGCCGAAACGCCGGATGTAATACGCCTTCATCGCCTGGGTCAGTGCGACGTACCCGGCCAGCATGGCCGCGACGTAGGCAAAAAACACGGGCGGTAGCGCCTGCAGCTTGAACCAGTGCGCCAGCGGCCCCATCGGCAGGAAAACGCCCACGGCCATGATGAGGCTGGTCATGACCAGCAGCGGCGTCGCGGCCCGGCTCTGCGCAAAAGGAATCAGCGGGGTGCGGATCATGTGGACGATCAGCGTCTGCGTCAGCACGCCCATCACGAACCAGCCGGACTGGAACAGCGTCTGCTGGGCCACGGAGCTGGCGCCAAACACAAACCACATCAACGCGAAGGTCGCCAGGTCGAACACCGAGCTGACCGGCCCGAAGTACAGCATGAAGCGGCCGATCTCGGCGGGCTGCCAGTGCAGCGGCTTGTTCAGCAACTCGCTGTCGACGTTGTCGAAGGGGATCGCCGACTGGGACACGTCATACAGCAGGTTCTGCACCAGCAGGTGCATCGGCAGCATCGGCAGGAACGGGATGAAGGCGCTGGCGACCAGCACCGACAGCACATTGCCGAAGTTGGAACTGGCCGTCATCTTGATGTACTTGAGCATGTTGACGAAGGTGCGCCGACCCTCCAGCACGCCCTGGTCGAGCACCAGCAGATTCTTCTCGAGCAGGATGATGTCGGCGGCCTCCTTGGCAATGTCCACCGCCGTGTCCACCGAGATGCCGATGTCGGCCACCCTCAGTGCGGCCGCGTCATTGATGCCGTCGCCGAGGTAGCCCACCACATGGCCCCGGCCCTTGAGCAGCCGCACGATGCGCTCCTTGTGCGCTGGCGTCAGCTTGGCGAAGACGGTGGTCTTCTCGGCGCTGATGGCGAGTTGCGTGTCGTCCAGCGCTTCGATATCGGAGCCCAGCAGCACCACGCCCGACGCCAGGCCCACGTCGTGGCAGATCTTGGCGGTGACGGCCTCGTTGTCACCGGTGAGGATCTTGACCGTCACGCCGTGACGGGCCAGCGCCGCCAACGCCGGCGCGGTGGTTTCCTTGGGCGGATCGAGGAAGGCCACGTAGCCGACCAGCGTCAGTCCGGTTTCGTCGGGGATGCCGTAGTCGGTCTTTTCGGGCGGCAGTGCCTTCACGGCGACCGCCACCACGCGCAGCCCCTGGGCGTTGAGGGCCTTCGTGAGCGCGTGCTGGCGTTCCAGCAAGACCTGTGTCAGCGGTTCGTCCGCTTCGCCACGGCGCACCGCGGTGCACACGGCCAGGATTTCCTCGACGGCGCCCTTGCAGATCAGCAGGTGACGCTGGTCGCGTTCGGCGACCACCACCGACATGCGACGGCGGCTGAAGTCGAAAGGCATCTCGTCCACCTTGCTGAAAGACGCCACCACGTCCAGTTCGTGGTGCACTTCCGCATGCTTGAGCACGGCCACGTCGAGCAGGTTCTTCAGGCCGGTCTGGTAGTAGCTGTTGAGGTAGACCATCTTCAGCACCTGCGCCGACTCGTCGCCCCAGGCGTCGGGGTGCTGCGCCAGGACGATGCGGTCTTGCGTCAGCGTGCCGGTCTTGTCGGTGCACAGCACATCCATGGCACCAAAGTTCTGGATCGCGTCCAGCCGTTTCACGATCACCTTCTTTCGCGACAGGAACACCGCGCCGCGCGCCAGGGTCGAGGTCACGATCATCGGCAGCATCTCCGGCGTCAGGCCCACGGCGATCGACAGCGCAAACAACAGCGCCTGCAGCCAGTCGCCCTTGGTGAAGCCGTTGAGGAGCAGGACCAGCGGCACCATCAGGGCCATGAAGCGGATCAGCAGCCAGCTGACCCGGTTCACCCCGGTCTGGAACGAGGTCGGCGAGCGGTCGGTGCTGGATGCCCGCTGCGCCAGCGCGCCAAAGTAAGTGTGACTGCCGGTGGCCAGAACCAGCGCCGTGGCCGAGCCCGACACCACGTTGGTGCCCATGAACAGGATGCTGTCGAGCTCCAACGGGTTGATCGTCTTCGGGTCGCGTTGCATGGGAAACTTTTCGACCGGCATGGATTCGCCGGTCATCGCCGACTGTCCGACGAACAGATCCTTGGCCGCGAGCAGGCGCAGGTCCGCCGGGATCATGTCGCCGGCGGACATCAGCAGCACGTCGCCCGGCACCAGTTGGCGGATCGGCAGTTCGATCTGCCGGGGTCCGGTGTCGCCGGGTGTGGCACCTTCGTTGGACGTTTTCGCGGAACCGGCGCGGTCGCGACGCAGGACGGTCGCCGTGCTGCTGACCAGGGCCTTGAGCTTGTCGGCCGCCTGGTGCGAGCGGTTTTCCTGCCAGAAGCGCAGGCCCGTGGACAGCACCACCATGGTCGAGATGACGATTGCTGCCTTGGTGTCGTCGGTGGCCGCCGAAATGGCGGCCAGCACCGTCAGCAGCAGGTTGAACGGGTTCTGGTAGCAGTGCCACAGGTGCTGCCACGCCGGCAAAGGCTTCTCGTGCTCGACCTCGTTGGGGCCGAAGCGCCGCCGGGCCGCGCGCGCCTCGGCCTCGGTCAGCCCGTCGGGGTGGGCATGCAGCGTCTTGAGCAGGGCCTGCGGTTCGCTGCGCGCGGCGGCAGACAAGGTCTGTGCCAGTGGGGCCGGCACATCGCGGCTGATCGCTGCGCCCTCGAAGGATTCCAGCAGGGCGATGCGCCGGAACAGCCGGTGGATGGCGCGGCTGTGCAGAAAACGGGCGAAAAAACCTGGGTGTTTGCCGCGGTTCATGAATGGCTCCCGAAGGCTGGCCGGACCCGATTCAATGGCCCGGTCCCCTTCACGGCCCCTACCTTACACCCGTGGCGTGAAGGCGAGGTGAAGCTAGATCACGCCGTCGAACATCATCACGTCCACGGTGTCTCCGACGGCCACATTGCCTTGGTCGTGGTGCAGCACGATCAGGCCGTTGCCCTGCACCATGGAGCTCAGCACGCCCGAGCCCTGGTTGCCGGTGGTGCGGACTTGCGGCGCGCCGTCGGGCGCCAAGCTGACCGTGCCGCGCTGGTATTCGGTGCGCCCCGGCTTTTTGCGGATGGCCTCCATGCTGCGCGCCTTGAGCAGCGGCGGCGGCGCTGATGTGCAGCCCATCATCTGCAGCAGGGCCGGGCGGACGAAGGCCAGAAAGGTCACCATCACCGCCACCGGGTTGCCGGGCAACCCGAAAAGGATGGCCCCCACGCTCCCCACTTCGTGTGGTTCACTGCCCCCCGAGGGGGCTGTTCCGCCTTGGGGCAGCCCGGCGGCGAAACGTTTTTCACTATCGAAAACGGAGCTGCTTGTGACCATTCCACGCTGGGATGATGCCTTTTTTATGCCTGAAATTCGTCCCACGGCCATGGGTCGGCCGGGCCGCATCGCAATGCGCCAGAACGCGACGTCGCCGAGTTGCTTCATCATGGTCTTGGTGTGGTCGGCCTCGCCCACGCTCACGCCTCCGCTGGTGATGATGGCGTCCGCCTGCCGCGCCGCGGTGGTGAAAGCCGCCTCCAGCAGCGCCGGCTCGTCGCGCACCACGCCCAGGTCGATGACGTCGCAGCCCAGGCGCTTGAGCAGGCCGAACACCGTGTAGCGGTTGCTGTCATACACAGCGCCCTCGCGCGGGGGCTCCCCCAGGCTCAGGATTTCGTCGCCGGTGGAGAAGTAGGCAACCCTGATGCGGCGAAACACCGGCACGACCGCGATGCCCAGGCTGGCCAGCAGGCCGCAGGCGGCGGGTGTGATGCGAGTTCCCTGGGCCAAAGCGGGCTGGCCCGCCATGAGGTCTTCGCCGAGCTTGCGCCGGTTGTCGCCGGCCTGCAGCAGCTTCGGCGGGATCTGCACCGTTTCGCCTTCGACCGTGGTGAACTCCTGCGGCACCACGGTGTCGAGTCCGGCGGGCATGACGGCGCCAGTCATGATCCTCACGCATTCGCCGGAAGCCACCGCACCTTGCCAGGCCTTGCCAGCGAAGGCCGTGCCAACCACTTTCAGCCTCAATGGGGCATCGTGACGGAGTTGTGCGCCATCGAAAGCAAACCCGTCCATGGCCGAGTTGTCGTGCGGCGGCACGCTGATGGGAGAGACCACGTCCTGCGCCAGCACACGGTCGAGCGCCTCGAAGATGCCCACGGTCTCGGTCGCTGTGACGGGCTCCACCAGCCGGGCGAGGAATCGGTTGACGTCGCCGGCGCGCAGCGCCTGGGGGTCATAACCCTGCAGTTCAGCGGCGATCTGCTCAATGGTTTTCATGGGCTTTCAAGCGAGTGCAGCTCGGCGAGCGTGTTGGCGTTGAAGAAGGCCCTGGGGTCGTCGCCGACCGCGTCGAAGGGCACGATCACGGTCTTGTGCAAGGCCGTCCAGGCGTCGATCTTGCGGCCGCCGTCCTGGGTGAAGATCACCAGGCTCTCCAGCAGATCCGCGCGCAGCAGGCAGAACACCGGTTGGGTGCGGATCTGGCCGTCTTCCTCGCTTGCGGCCGCCATGGCGATCTCGGCGCCCTCGCGGTCCAGCGCTTCGACCAAGCGCGCCGCCAGGTCCAGCGGAAACAGGGGCGTGTCGCAGGGCACGGTGAGAAGGTAGGGGGTTTCGCAGCGCTCCAGGCCGGTCATGAAGCCCGCCAGCGGCCCGGCGTAGTCGGCCAGCGTGTCGGGCCAGACTGCGCCGCAAAAGGCTTCGTAGGCCGCCAGGTTGCGGTTGGCGTTGATCATCACTTCGCCAATCAGCGCGCCGTGCTGCATCTGCAGCCGCATCAGCGTGTGCAACGCCAGGGGCATGCCGTTGAACGTCTGCAGGCCCTTGTCCACCCCGCCCATGCGCGAGCCGCGCCCGCCGGCCAGGACCAGCGCCGTGATGTCGTGTGCATTGATCATGTCAGTGTCATTCGTCGTGAAGAGGTTTTGCCGCCGGGCCGCCCCAAGGCAAAACGCGGCCCCCCTGGGGGGCAGGGAGCCACGCGCAGCGGGCGACCGTGGGGGTCATAGGTTTAGCCGCCGATGTAGCTCATCTCGACCCGGCGGGCGCCGGTGCCGGCGTCCGTTGGCATGCTGGCGCGCAGCTCGGAATAACGGTCGCTGCGGCCCTGCCAGATGGCACCGATGGCCGAGGCGATGTCCTCGTCGCTGGCGCCGCCACGGATCAGCGCGCGCAGGTCGTGGCCCTGGCCGGCGAACAGGCACAGGTACAGCTTGCCCTCGGTGGACAGGCGCGCACGGTTGCAGTCGCGGCAGAAGGCCTGCGTCACGCTGCTGATCACGCCGATCTCCCCCAGCGCCGGGTCGTGCCGGCCGCTGGCGTCGGCATAGCCCCAGCGCTCGGCGGTTTCACCGGGCGCGGACGGGTCGAGCTGCACCAGCGGCAGCTCGGCGTGGATCATCCTGACGACTTCGGCGCTGGGCAGCACCTCGTCCATGCGCCAGCCGTTGGTCGCGCCCACGTCCATGTACTCGATGAAGCGCAGCACGATGCCCGTGCCCTGGAAGTGCCGCGCCATGCGCGGGATCTCATGCTCGTTGGTGCCGCGCTTGACCACCATGTTGATCTTCAGGCTGTGCCCGGGTTCACCGGCGCCGAGCCCGGCCGCGCGTGCGGCCTCGATGCCTTCGAGCACGTCGGCCACAGGAAAGTCCACGTCGTTCATGGCGCGGAACACCGCGTCGTCCAGCCCGTCCAGGCTGACGGTCACGCGCTTCAAGCCCGCCGCCTTGAGCGACTTCGCCTTGCGCGCCAGCAGCGAGCCGTTGGTGGTGAGCGTCAGGTCCAGCGGCTGGCCGTCCGGGGTGCGCAGGGCGGCGAGCTGCCCGATCAGCACCTCGATGTTCTTGCGCAGCAGCGGTTCGCCGCCGGTCAGGCGGATCTTGCGCACGCCATGCGCGACGAACAGCTTCGCCGTGCGGGTGATTTCCTCGAAGCTCAGCAGTGCGCCGTGCGGCAGGTAAGGGTAGTCCTTGTCGAACACTTCCTTGGGCATGCAGTAATTGCAGCGGAAGTTGCAGCGGTCGGTCACGCTGATACGCAGGTCGCTCAGGGGGCGACCCAGCGCGTCGCTGAGCAGGCCGTCGGCGACGATGCGCTGCGCGGGAATGGCGGCCGCCAGCGAGGCGATGCGCTGGTCGACCAGGGGAATGACGCGTTCGGACATGCGGACGATTATGCCGGGGTGGTATCCCCTTGCGTCGAGGGGGATTCCGCTGGTGGCGGCGTGTTCAGACGCAGCGTGCGCCGTCCACCTCGATGCAGACGCCGCTGATGAAGGCGGCCTCGTCGCTGACCAGGTACAGGGCCGCGTTGGCCACGTCCAGCGAAGTGGAGAAGCGGCCTAGCGGGATGGTGGCGCGGAATTTCGCCAGGCGTTCCTCGGTCAGTTCGCCACCGGCGAATTCGGCCGCCAGACCGGTGGTGGGGTTGAACACCGGGTTGATGCAGTTCACGCGGATGTTGTCCGGCCCCAGCTCGGCCGCCAGCGACTTGCTGGTGGTGATGACCGCCCCCTTGGAGCCGTTGTACCAGGTCAGGCCGGGGCGCGGGCGCACGCCGGCGGTGGAGGCGATATTGATGAAGCTGCCGCCGCTGTTGGCGCGAAACGCCGGCACGGCGTGAATGGTGGACAGGTAGATGCTCTTCACGTTGACCGCATAGCAGCGGTCGAATTCCTCCTCGCTGACTTCCAGCGCCGGGCGGTTTCGGTGCGTCCAGCCGGCGTTGTTGACCATCGCGTCGAGCTTGCCGTGGCGCTGCACGGCGGCATTCACCAGCGCCTTGACCTCGGCCGACTTCGTGACGTCGGCCTGGAAGAACGCTGCATCGCCGCCGGCGCGCAGGATCTCCTCGACCACCTTGTTGCCCAGCGCGGCGTTGATGTCGTTCACGATGACGCGCGCGCCCTCGGCCGCCAGACGCAGGGCGATGCCCTCGCCGATGCCGCCGCCGGCGCCAGTGACGATGATGGATTTGTTCTTGACGCGCATGATGTTGTCTCCTGTGTGCTTCTGAAATGATAGCTGATCCGGTCCATTCCACGCTGGGGAATGGCCATTTTTATTCGAGTTTCTTGCCAGGGCAGGCGTTGCAGGGCGTTGGGTGCGCTCAGCCGTGCCGGATCGCCACCGTCTTCAGTGTCGTGAACCCGAGCAGCGCCTCGAAGCCTTTTTCCCGCCCGTAGCCCGAGGACTTCACACCGCCGAAGGGCAACTCCACGCCGCCGCCCGCGCCATAGTTGTTGATGAAGACCTGGCCGCTTTTCACGCGCCTGGCCATGCGGAACTGGCGCGCGCCATCGCGCGTCCAGACGCCGGCGACCAGGCCGAACTTCGTGGCGTTGGCCAGTTCGACGGCGTGGTCTTCGTCACGGAAACTCATGGCCGACAGCACCGGGCCGAAGACTTCCTCCTGCGCCAGGCGGTGCATCACGGGCACATCGCGCAGCAGGGTCGGGGCCTGGTAGTAGCCGGTCTCGGGCGCCTCGTCCACGATCTGGCCCTGCGCCACCATCGGGATGCCAGCCACCTGGGCGTCGCTCAGGAAGTCCCACACGCGCTGCTGCTGGCTGGCGCGGATCAGCGGGCCGACGTCCAGGTCCAGGATGGCCGGGCCGACGCGCAGTTTTTCGAACGCCTGGCCCAGGCGCTCCAGCAGCGGCTCGTAGATCAGTTCGTCGATCAGCACGCGCGAGCCGGCGCTGCAGGTCTGGCCAGCGTTCTGCACGATCGCGTTGATGACCATCGGGATGGCGGCGTCGAGGTCGGCGTCGGCAAAGATGATCTGCGGGCTCTTGCCGCCGAGCTCCAGGGTGACCGGGCAATGGCGCTCGGCCGCGACCTGCTGGATGATCGTGCCCACGCCGGGGCTGCCGGTGAAGCTGATGTGGTCGATGCCCGGGTGGCGCGCCAGCGCATCGCCCACCTCGTGGCCGTAGCCGGTGACGATATTGATCGCGCCGGCCGGAAAGCCGACCTCGGCCGCGAGCTGCGCCACCCGGATCAGGCTCAGGCAGGCGTCCTCGGCGGGCTTGACCACGCTCACGTTGCCGGCGGCCAGCGCGCCACCCACGCTGCGCCCGAAGATCTGCATCGGGTAGTTCCAGGGGATGATGTGCCCGGTCACGCCATGCGGCTCGCGCCAGGTCAGCACGCTGTAGCCGTCCTGGTAGGGGATGGTCTCGCCGTGCAGCTTGTCGCAGGCGCCGGCGTAGTACTCGAAATAGCGCACCAGCGCCAGCGCGTCGGCCTTGGCCTGCCGGGTGGGCTTGCCGCAGTCGCGCTGCTCGATGGCGGCGAGTTCGTCGGCGTGCTCGGCCACCTTGGCTGACAGCTTCATCAGCAGGCGGCCGCGCTCGGCGGCGCTCACCTTGCACCAGACTGCGTCGAAGCACTGGCGCGCGGCGTGCACGGCGGCATCGATGTCCTGGGCGCTGCTGCGCTGGATCTCGTCGAAAACCTGGCCGTCGGACGGGTCGATCACCGGGATCGTGCGGCCGGACGAGGAGGGCGTGGAGGCGTTGGCGATGTAATTGAGCTGCATGGCTTCATTTTGACGCAAACCCGCACTGCCAGCGATTTTCTGGACGGCCACAACGGGTTAGCATGCCTTGTTTCCAGGGTAAAGCGAATCGCATGAGCACCTCGTCCCGTCATCCATCGCCCGCGGGGCCGCCCGGCCCACCGGTTCCGCTGCGCCGCTTGCCAGCCAGCATCTGGGCGTTGGGCTTCGTCAGCCTGCTGATGGACATTTCGTCCGAAATGGTCCACAGCCTGCTGCCGCTGTTCATGGTCGGCTCGCTCGGCATGAGCGTCGCGGTGGTCGGACTGATCGAGGGGCTGGCCGAGGCCACGGCCCTGATCACCAAGGTGTTTTCCGGCGTCATCAGCGACTATTTCGGAAAACGCAAGACGCTCGCGGTGATCGGCTACGGGCTGGGCGCGCTGACCAAGCCGCTGTTTGCGCTCGCCTCGGGTCCGGGCCTGGTCTTCTCGGCACGCCTGCTGGACCGGGTCGGCAAGGGCATTCGGGGCGCGCCACGCGACGCCCTGGTCGCCGATATCACGCCGCCCGAGCAGCGCGGCGCTGCGTTCGGCCTGCGCCAGTCGCTCGACACCGTGGGGGCGTTCGCCGGTCCCCTGCTGGCGGTGGGCCTGATGCTGCTGTGGGCCAATGACTTCCGGGCGGTGTTTGCCGTCGCGGTGATTCCGGCGGCGCTGGCCGTGCTGCTGCTGGTGTTTGGCGTGCGCGAGCCCCAGCGCGCGCCGGGGGCGGTACGGGTCAACCCGATTTCGCGCGCCAACCTCAAGCGCCTGAGCCCCGCCTACTGGTGGGTCGTGGGTATTGGCGCGGTGTTCACGCTGGCGCGGTTTTCCGAGGCCTTTCTGGTGCTGCGGGCCGAGCAGACCGGCGTGGCCGTGGCGCTGGTGCCCCTGGTGATGGTGGCGATGAACCTGGTCTATGCGGCCAGCGCGTACCCCTTTGGCAAGCTGTCCGACAGCATGTCGCACAACCGGCTGCTGCTCTGGGGCCTTGGCGTGCTGGTGGCCGCGGACGTCGTGCTGGCCGTCAGCACGCACTGGGCCGCCATGCTTGCAGGCGTCGCGCTGTGGGGGGTGCACATGGGCATGACCCAGGGGCTGCTGGCGGCCATGGTGGCCGACGTGGCGCCGGCCGACCTGCGCGGCACCGCCTACGGGTTCTTCAACCTGATGAGTGGCCTGGCCATGCTGGCCGCCAGCGTGGTGGCGGGCCTGCTGTGGCAGGGCCTGGGCGCACCGGCCACCTTTGCCGCCGGCGCGGTCTTCAGCCTGCTGGCGATGGGCGGGTTGCTGTGGCGATACTAGCGCTTGCCACCGGCTGATGGCAACTAGGCGGTTTTCGAATCGGGCAGCGTTCAGGTCTCGATCCCGGGGCGGTGTTGGGCATCCGGCACGAAACGCCATCGGCCCACGAAGGTGGCCAGCAGCAGTGAGACCGCACCCGCCAGCACGATGATCGCCATGGCGAACGCCCAGCCTTGGTCGTAAGCGCCAAACAGGCTGGCTCTGAAAGCCCTGATCACCCAGGTGAAGGGGAGCCATGCATGAACGGTCTGGAAAAGGCCGCCGCTGAGCTCGATCGGGATCACGCCGCCGCCCGCTGAAAGCTGCAGGGTGAGAAACAGCACCGACAGCAGCTTGCCGGCTTCGCCGAAGACACGCAGCAGTGCGAAAAGCATGGCCAGGAATACCAGCGACGTGACGGCCATGGTGAGCAGGAGGTTGGAAGGGGAAGGGACGCGCATCTCCAGGCCGAACGCCAGCATCAGGAAAGCCAGCACGGCCTGTATCAGCGTCAACACCGCTGGGATGAGGAATTTTCCCAGGGCCTGGGCCGCACGCGGGAGGCCATCGAGGCTGGCGGGCATGAGGCTCAGGTTGAAGAGATAGCCGGCCATGACCGCCCCGATCCACAGGGCCAGCGCGACCATGTTGGGCACGTAGGCACTGCCGTTGTTTTGCACCGGCGCCAGGTTTTCCAGCACGGGCCTGACCGACCCCGCCAGACCGTCGGCGCTGCCTTCGGGCTTTTCCATCGCGGTCGGCAGGGCTGCGTCCAGCCGCTTGAGACCCTCCAGAAGGCGGCCGGCACCTGCTGAAAGCGTCCTTCCGCCCGCCGCAAAGGCCTCGAGCCTGTCGTCAGCCGGCAGATTGCCGGCCAGTGTGTGCACGCCCTCGCCGAACGCGCTCATGGCATCCGTAATTCGCACAACGCCCCCTTCAAGCTGTGTGGCGCCCTGTGTCAACTGATCATTTGCGCTGCGGGCCCTTCCCAGACCCTCACCGAGTTGACCGGCTCCGGAGGCCAACTCGGCGGCGCCTCGGGACAGCGTGCCCCCGTAAAATGGCACCCGCGCGCCTTGCTCCTGCATTTGCCGTGCCCCGTGGGCCAGCTGGGTGGCACCCGTTTGCAGCGGTTCAAGTCCCCGGCCCAGTTCGCGCTGGCCAGCCACCAGTTGACGCGACCCCGCAGTCAGCGCCTTCAGGTCCGGATCGGCTGGAAGCACTGCCGCCAGCTTGCGCACACCCGTTGCCAACTGATGCGAGCCGTCTGCAAAGGCCGTTGCCGCCGCGCTGTACAGACCAGCGCCCTGTGTGAGGGTGGCCGCGCCAGCGCGCAGTTGCTTCACACTGGCCTTGAGTTGGGCGACTCCATCTTGCGTGCCGCTGGCGGTGGCAAGCACGAAATTCCACCGCTTCTCGTTCAAGGTTTCATTGACCTGATGCCCCAGTTCGTCCGCGAAGTGCCGGGCCAGGCCGGCGGCCGCGTAGTTGTTACCCTCCGAGAGGATGACCCGGATCTCACCGCCGCCCGCGACCGCGCCGGGCACGGCCAGCGCGCTGAAATCCACAGGAATGATCACTGCAAAGGCGAGTTCGCCGGTCCTGACGGCCTGCCGGGCTGATGCTTCGTCTTCCATCGAGCGCCAGCCGAACCGACCCTTGCGTGTCAGGGCTTCACCGAGATCCCTGCCCACGTTTTCGCGATGATGTCGGTACTCGACGCCCGGATCAAGGTTGACCAGCGCCACCGGCAACGCCTGGGTCTTTGCGGCGGGGTCCCAGACGCTGGACAGGCAGATCAGCGCATAGATCGCAGGTTCCAGCGCGACGGCCAGAAGGGCCAGGCGGAGCATGCGAAAGCGTCCGATCAAGGCAATATCTGTGCGCACGACGCGCATCGCTTGGGAAAAAAGGCGGGCCATGGAAAGCACCTCCGGGGGTCGCGACTTTACGCCTGCCCGGGGACTTGGGGAATCCCCAATATGCGTGCTTTCAGGAATAAACCCGTGGAAGGTTTCCGATTGGCGGCGGCAGACGTTCGCTCATGCGTGATGTCTGCCAACCCCTGACTCGCTTTTCTGGGTGAATTCCTTCGTGGGACGGGATCGGTGTGCTATTGATCCAGAATCAAAAAAGCCCGCCAAGGCGGGCTTTCCAGATGAGGCTGGCGAGGCCTACATCAGCGTGACTTCCACCCGGCGTGCGTCGGCACCCGCGCCGGCCTTGATGTCTTCGGGCTTCTTGAGCTCGATCTTGTCTTCGGCCACACCCGAGCTTTTCAGCAGATCGCGCACTGCAAAGGCGCGCTGCTTGGCGATTTCGGCGTTCTTCGCTGCATCGCCGGTGGCATCCACATAGCCGCTGATGACGGCCTTCTTGCCGGCTTTGACGCCGGCCAGGATGTCAGTCAGCGCCTGGGCGCCATCCTTGGCGATTTCAGTCTTGGCGGTCGCAAAGTAGAACTTCACCACGCCGCCCTCGACCTTGACCGAGGCCGCGTCGGAGGCAGCCTGGGCGGCGGCCTGCATGGCGTTGTCAGAGCGCTCGGTGGTGGCGCCCGCGGCGGCGGCAGCCGCTGCGGACGGCGCTGCGGTCATTGCGCCCGCGGCCATGGCCGTGACCGCCACGGGTGCTGCATGGGCGGCGGCCGGGGCTTCGCCACCATGTACCTTCACCACCAGCGGCACGATCAGCAGCGCCACGATGTTGATGATCTTGATCAGCGGGTTGACGGCCGGGCCGGCGGTGTCCTTGTAGGGGTCGCCCACGGTGTCGCCGGTCACGGCGGCCTTGTGCGCCTCGCTGCCCTTGCCGCCGTGGTGGCCGTCTTCGATGTATTTCTTCGCGTTGTCCCAGGCGCCGCCGCCGGTGCACATGGAGATCGCCACGAACAGGCCGGTCACGATGGTGCCCATCAGCAGGCCGCCGAGTGCCTTCGGACCGAGGATCAGGCCGACCAGGATCGGCACCACCACCGGCAGCAGGGACGGGATCATCATTTCCTTGATCGCGGCCTTGGTCAGCATGTCCACGGCGACGCCATACTCCGGCTTGGCGGTGCCTTCCATGATGCCCTTGATCTCGCGGAACTGGCGGCGCACTTCGACCACCACGCTGCCCGCAGCGCGGCCCACGGCCTCCATCGCCATGGCGCCGAACAGGTAGGGAATCATGCCGCCGATGAACAGGCCGACGATGACCATCGGGTCGCTCAGGTCGAAGCTGATGGCCCGTCCATAGCTCTCCAGCTTGTGCGTGTAGTCGGCGAAAAGCACCAGCGCGGCCAGACCGGCCGAACCGATGGCGTAGCCCTTGGTCACGGCCTTGGTGGTGTTGCCCACGGCGTCCAGCGGGTCGGTGATGTCGCGCACGCTGGCAGGCATTTCGGCCATCTCGGCGATGCCGCCGGCGTTGTCGGTGATCGGGCCGTAGGCGTCCAGTGCCACGACGATGCCGGCCATGCTCAGCATGGACGTGGCGGCCACGGCAATGCCATACAGGCCAGCCAGTGCGTACGACGCGATGATGGCCATGCAGACGAACAGCACGGGCCAGGCGGTGGAGCGCATGGACACGCCCAGGCCGGCAATGATGTTGGTGCCGTGGCCCGTGGTGGAGGCCTGCGCGATGTGCTGCACGGGCGAGTACTGCGTACCGGTGTAGAACTCGGTGATCCACACTAGCGCGGCGGTCAGGACCAGGCCAACTGCGCAGGCACCGAACAGCTTCATCTGGCTGCCGCTGGCGGTGATGGCGTTGTCGGGCATGATCCAGATCGTCACGAAGTAGAAGGCCACGAGTGACAGTACGCCGGCCACGGCCAGGCCCTTGTACAGGGCCGGCATCACGTTGGTCATGCCGGGCGAGGCCTTGACGAAGAAACAGCCGATGATGGAGGCGACGATGGACACGGCGCCCAGGGTCAGCGGGTAGAGCACCGCGTTCATCGGGGCCGCAGCCACCAGCAGCGCGCCCAGCACCATGGTGGCGATCAGCGTCACGGCATAGGTCTCGAACAGGTCGGCGGCCATGCCGGCGCAGTCGCCGACGTTGTCACCGACGTTGTCGGCGATCACGGCGGGGTTGCGCGGGTCGTCCTCGGGGATGCCGGCTTCGACCTTGCCCACCAGGTCGGCGCCGACGTCAGCGCCTTTGGTGAAGATGCCGCCGCCCAGTCGCGCGAAGATCGAGATCAGCGAGGAGCCGAAGGCAAAGCCGATCAGCGGGTTCAGCAGGTCGGACAACTTGCGGTCGGGCGTGAGGTTGCCGTTGCCCACCAGGAACCAGAAGAAGGCGGTGACGCCCAGCAGTCCCAGGCCCACCACCAGCATGCCAGTGATGGCGCCGCCACGAAAGGCCACGTCCAGCGCCGGGCCGATGCCGCGGGTGGCCGCCTGCGCGGTGCGCACGTTGGCGCGCACCGAAACGTTCATGCCGATGAAGCCGCAGGCCCCCGACAGGAAGGCGCCGATGACGAAGCCGACGGCCGTGGTGCGGTCCAGGAACACGCCGATCAGCACCGTCAGCACGACCCCGACGATGGCAATGGTCTTGTATTGCCGGGCCAGGTAGGCCGCCGCGCCGGCCTGGATGGCTGCCGCGATCTCCTGCATGCGGGCGTTGCCCGCGTCCTGGGAAAGAATCCATCCGCGCGCCCAGAAGCCGTAGATCACGGCAATGAGACCGCAGACAAGCGCCAGAATGAGCGCCGAGTTGCCTGTCATGTGTTACTCCTCGAATCGTTGTTTCGCGTGGAAGGGGTTCAACGCCTTGGAGGGACCCCCGCTGCGTTGCTTCCTCGCTCCCAACGTGGGGAGTCAATTGGCCAACCGACGCAATGTAACTTGAAATCTCCCCGTTTCCCGGGCCTGCGCAAGGCCGGTGAAAGTAAAATCAGGGTTAATCCTAGGGCGAAAACGCATTTTCTGATTCATCTCAAACTCCGGAGACCGCTCCCATGTCCCTCGACAACGTCACCCCGGGCCCCAAGGCCCCGCATGAATTCAACGTGATCATCGAAATCCCGATGAACGCCGACCCTGTGAAGTACGAGGTGGACCACGAAACCCACGCCATCTTCGTGGACCGTTTCATGAGCACGGCCATGCATTACCCCACCAACTACGGCTATGTGCCGCAGACCATCAGCGGGGATGGCGATCCGGTGGATGTGCTGGTGATCACCCCGGTGCCGCTGATTCCCGGCGTGGTCGTGACCTGCCGTGCCATTGGCATCCTGAAGATGGAAGACGAAGCCGGCGTGGACGGCAAGGTGCTGGCGGTCCCGATCGACAAGATCCTGTCGCTCTACACCCGCTGGCAAAAGCCCGAGGACCTGAGCCCGATCCGGTTGAAGACCATCGCCCACTTCTTCGAGCACTACAAGGACCTGGAAGTGGGCAAGTGGGTCAAGATCCTGGGCTGGGAAGGCCCGGAGGCGGCCCGGCAGGAAGTCGTGGAGGGCATTGCCAACTACAAGAAGGATCACGCTTGAAATTGATGAAATGAGGCCATTCCCAGCGTGAATGGGTCCTTGATTGCTATCAAATATAAAGCGCCTGCAGGTTCGAGCCTGCAGGCGCTTTGTTTTGGGGCGGTGGTGAACGGGGGCGCTCAGCGCAACGGGTCCGGGTAGAACAGCCCGTGCAGGCCGCCCTTGCGCGCAAAGGGTTGCCACGCATCCTCGGGCTGGGCCAGGCGGTCGGCCACGGCCCAGAAAGCGCTGGGGTTCATGCCGATGCCCAGATGGCTGGCAATGACCTCGATGTTTTCCGTATTGGGGTTGGCTTTGCTGGGTGCCTGGAGACTGCCCTGCCAGGCGACGATGCCGTCGGTGCGCGAGAAGACGCTGGTGGTCGGCACGGGTGGAGCCACGGGCAGGTCGAAACGCCCGGTCTCGCTCTTGATGTCGCGACCGCTGGTCAGCCGGAACAGGCGCCAGGCGTTGGTGCTCTCGGGGGCACCCGAAAACGGTGTGCCCAGGGTGATGACCCCGCGCACCAGTTCGGGGTGCAGCTTGGCCAGTTCACGCGCATAGATGCCACCCAGGCTCCAGCCGATCAGGCTGACTTTCCTCTTGCCGGCCGAGAGCCAGGTTTCGCGGACCTGGTGCGACGCGGCTTCAAGGACGCCAGCGCGCGGGCCGAAATTGTGGCCCTGGTTCCAGCCGGTGACGGCGTAGTTGCGGGTGGCCAGATAGCTGCGCAGGGGCGTGGTCGACCCGTCGGCAGCGGAGAGTCCGGGGAACACGATCACCGGGTGGCCGTCGCCTCGGGGGGCGCGCTGAAGCAGTGGCCAGGCCGGCAGGATCGCTCCAAGTTCCCAGGCCGCGCGAAATTCCATGGCCAGCAACCAGGGGCTGGGCGGCGGACCGTCATGGTGCGCGGGGCGCTGTGGGGAAGCGTCGGCCTTCAGGGTGTCGGGGTGGGTCACGTGCGCACTGCTTTCCGGGGAGAATCCAACGGATACGGTACCAGTTTTGACCTTCGGCCTCGCGCAAAAAGGGGGGCTTTAGAGGCAGCACCTCTGTTTTCCGTCACGTTGGAGACCCGGGCTATGGGGGTTACCACGGGGGGTAAGCTCGCAATCGACGCTGGGGTGGCGGTCCTGGGGCAGAAAAATGACGCAGGTCAAGCCCGGTGCGGCACGGCCGCTCAGTCGATATCGACGGTATGCACCTGGAATTGACCCAGGCGGCGGTCAGCAAAGTAACGCAGCAGGGTCTCGCGAACGGTCCGGAACGCGATCTCGTCCCAGGGTATCTGGTCTTCCGAAAAAAGCCGGGCCTCCATGGTTTCATGGCCCGGATTGAACTGTTCGCTCAGCAAGCGCGCCCGGTAGAACAGATGCACCTGCCCGACACGCGGCACGCTGAGCACGCTGAACAGGGCTTCCATTTCAAACTGGGCGCCGGCTTCCTCATCTGTTTCGCGGGCCGCGCCCTGCAACGTGGTTTCGCCGAGTTCCATGAAGCCGGCAGGCAGGGTCCACTTGCCCTTGCGCGGCTCGATATTGCGTTTGCACAGCAGCACGCGGTCGTCCAGATGCGGCACCGTGCCCACCACGTTCAGCGGGTTTTCGTAGTGAACCGTCTGGCAGGCCTCGCAGATCGCCCGCTTCTTGGTGTCACCGTCGTCGGGCAGGCGGTAGACAACGATGGTGCCGCAGTTGCGGCAATGCTTGATGGGGCTGCGGTGCATGCGCCCAAGTTTAAGTTCAAAAGCAAAAAAGGGCTCCTTGCGGAGCCCTGTGGTCTGGTGCGCAGCGGATTGAACGCCGCCAGGCACTGCCGGCAGTCGCTTTCAGCCCTTCTTGGCTGGCGCCTTGGCGGGTGCGGCCGGCGCTGCAGCGGTCTTGCCGTGCTTTTCGATCAGTGCCTTGGCGCCTTCCAGCAGTTTCTTGCCGTCATAGCCGCGCTTGTTCATGTCTTCGACCCACTCCACTTCGACCAGGCGCGCCTTGCGTTTGAATTCCTGCGCATCGGCGGGCGGGATGGTGTAGATCGTGTTGTTGCGGTCCACCGCGGACTTGCGTCCGGGCACGTCGCCTTCCTGTTGCACCTTGCCGAGCCAGCCGGAGGTGACCATGCCCGAGTTGTCGTCGATGACCTTCTTGAGGTCTGGCGGCAACGAGTTGTACTTGGCCTTGTTCATCGCCATCACGAAGGTGGTGGTGTAGAGCGCACCGCCGGCGGGGTCGAATTCGGCATGGTACTTGGTCAGCTCATTCACCTTGACCGAGGGCACCACTTCCCAGGGAATCACGGCGCCGTCGATGGTGCCCTTGGAAAGGGCATCGGGAATGCCCGGCAGCGGCATGCCCACCGGCGTGGCACCCAGAAAGCCCAGCATCTTGGTGATCTGGCGAGTCGGTCCGCGCACCTTCATGCCCTTGAGGTCGTCCGCCGTCTTGACCTGCTTGGCCTTGGTGTGGATCACGCCGGGGCCGTGCACCTGCAGCGCAATGACCTGCACGTCCTTGAACTCGTCCGGAGCCAGCGTCTGCACGTATTCCCAATAGGCCTTGGAGGTGGCCTCGGCGTTGTTCATCATGAACGGCAGTTCGAACACCTCGATGCGCGGGAAGCGGCCGGCGGTGTTGCCGGGCAGGGTCCAGACGATGTCCACCACGCCGTCCTTGGCCTGGTCAAACAACTGGACCGGCGTGCCGCCGAGCTGCATCGCGGGGTAGGCTTCGAACTTGATGCGCCCGCCGGAGTCCTTGGTGACCTTGTCCATCCAGGCCTTGTGCATGTTGAGCCACACGTTGGACATGGGCGCCATGAACGTGTGGAACTTGAGGGTGACCGTTTGCTGGGCCAGGGCGGAAAGGGCCGTGGCCCCCAGTGTGGCTGCGGCAGCCGTGGACTTGAGAAGCGTGCGACGCTGAATCATTGAAGGGTCTCCTTGACGGTTGATGGGTGAGAACTTAACGCCTTGCGGCGGGTTTTGACTTCGGGGCTAACCCTTGTCTAGCGAATGAATGTGACCAGCCACAGTGCCACGGCCGGAACGAAGAAGACCAGCGCCAGGCGAAACAGGTCGCTGATCAGGAACGGCACGACGCCCCTGAAGGTCTCGGCGATCGGGACGTTCCTGGCCATGCCGTTGACCACATAGACGTTGAGTCCGACCGGCGGAGACAACAGGCCGAAGCCCACGGTCATCAACACCAGGATGCCAAACCAGATGGCCACGGATTCCGCGGGCATGCCGAAGTCCAGCGCCATGATCATCGGGAAGAAGATCGGCAGCGTCAGTAGCAGGACCGACAACTCGTCCATGATGAAACCCAGCAGGATGTACAGAAAAAGGACGGCGGCGATCACGGAGTAGGGCGACAGGCCGGATTGCTGAACCGCCTGCGAGAGCTGCGCCGGCACCTGGGTCAGTGCGAGCGCCGAGTTCATCAGGTCCGCGCCGATGAAAATCATGAAGATCATCGCCGAGCTTTCCGCCGTGGCGTAGAAGCAGATCCTGAGCTTGGCCAGCGTCAATTCGCGCTTCAGCAGCGCGGCGCCAAAAGTGGTCGCGGCGCCAACCGCGGCGCCTTCCGTGGGGGAGAAAATGCCGCCGTAGATTCCGCCAAACACCACTGTGAACACCACCGCGATCGGCAACACGCCCAGCAGCGACTGCAGCGTCACTTTCGGTGGCTCATCCTCTTCTTCGGGGGCCTGACCGGGCACCAGACGGACATAGATCGCGATGGCGACGATGTAGCCCAGCATGGCGATGAGGCCGGGGATCATGGCGGCGGCGAACAGCTTCGCAATGTTCTGCTCGGTCAGGATGGCGTAGACCACCAGGGGCACCGACGGCGGAATCAGGATGCCCAGCGTACCGCCCGCGGCCAGTGCACCTGTGGACAGGCGGTCGCCATAGCCGTGGCGTCGCATCTCGGGAAGCGCCACGGAGGTCACCGTGGCCGCCGTGGCCACGGAAGACCCGCAGATCGCTCCAAACAGCGCGCTGGCCAGCACCGAGGCCATGGAGAGGCCACCGCGAAAGCGCCCCATCAGCGTCGCAGCGAACTGGAACAATGCCTTCGAGATCCCGCCTTGGGTCGCGAAGTTTCCCATCAGGATGAACAGCGGAATGACCGACAGGTCGTAGTTGGCAAATCGAGCGAAGGCGTGACCGTTGAGGAAGCTGGCCAGCGGTGCCCAGCCCGCCTGCAGCAGGTAGCCCACGCCGCCGGCGACAAACATGCTGATGGCGATCGGTGCGCGCAAGGCCATCAGGGCCAACATCAGACCGAAAATCAGCAGGGTCAACTGGATTGCGCTCACTGGGTAACCTCCGTGCGGCGCACTGCGGTGTTATTCGCCCTGGGAGCGGCCCGGCGGTGCATCGGTGTACCTTCGCCCTGGCGGGCTTCGGTGCTATTCGCCTTGGGAGCGGCCCGGCGGCTCATGCCGGGTGCCCCGCGCCAGCGTCAAAACCCTGCGCGGCCTGCCAGAAGGCGATGACGGCCGTCAGCGCAAGCGCGGGCGTCATGAAGGCATACACGACCCACTCGGGAAAACCCAGCATCATGGTGCCAGACTGGGTGTGCCACGCGTCCAAGCCGCCAAGGCCGGTTCGCCAGGCCAGCAACCCGATGGACAGTCCCAGCAGCAGGGCGCCGAAACGGTCCAGTCCGCGCTGCGTCTCGACGCTGGCGCGCGCCGTGAAGAAGTCCACCAGGATATTGCCTCGCCTGAGCTGGCACCAGGGCAGGAACAAGGCGACCGCCGCGCCGGAACCGGCAGCCGTCAGTTCAAAGTCACCGACCAGGGTCCATCCGGAGGTGTTGCGCCCGATCAGGCTGACGCAGGTCATGATCGTGATGGATGTCAGCACGATGCCGGCAAGAATGGCGCAGAACTTCGCCAGTTTTTCGAGGATGAGCAAGCTTGACTCCTGTTTCTCTAATCGAAAGCCGTTTACCAATGCGTAATTTTAAGTGGTGCTGCCTGCAGCATTTCCGGCCCTCGGAACCCTTCAGGCCCCAAGCGGGATGATGCCAGCCTGATTCCCATGCGCTAGCGCCATACCTTCACAGCTGTTATCGCCGTTCAAGCTATCCGGACACGCAGTTCACCGAGTCCGGTCACCGAGCCGACCAGGGTGTCGCCGCGAACGACAGCCGCCACGCCTTCGGGCGTGCCGGTGTAAATCAGGTCGCCGGGCTGCAGTTCCCAGGCCGCCGACAGGTGTTCGATGGTTTCGGCCACGTTCCAGATCAGCTTGGACACGTTGCTTCGCTGGCGGTCCGCGCCGTTGACCTGCACGTAGATCTCGGCGTTGTTCACGTCACCGGCTTGTGCCACGGGGGTGATCGGGCCGATCGGCGCCGACTGGTCGAAGGCCTTGCCGATGCACCAGGGGCGGCCCTGCTTCTTCATGTCGTTCTGCAGGTCGCGTCGCGTCATGTCCAGGCCCACGGCATAGCCGAAGATGTGCTTGTGCGCGTCCGCAGCCGCAATGTTCTTGCCGCCCGTGCCAATCGCCACCACCAGTTCGATCTCGTGATGCAGGTTCTGCGTCAGAGAAGGGTAGGGCATGCTGCCGGTTTCACCGGCACTCACGACGACGACGGCATCGGCCGGCTTCAGAAAGAAGAACGGAGGCTCGCGGCCTGTGAAACCCATTTCCTTCGCGTGTTCTTCGTAGTTGCGGCCCACGCAGTAGATGCGGTGCACCGGGAAGCGGGCGCTGCTACCAAGGACCGGGACCGATACCGTTGCCGGCGGATTGAAAACATAGCTCATGGCAGCCTTTCTTCGGGATGAATGCCAAGGCTCATGGAGCCCTGGCGCTCGGTGTTGTTGAACATGAACGGCCTGCAGCCGCGTCGCCGGTTGAGTCGATCAGTGTGCCATGAGCGGATCGCGAAACGCCCGAGAAAGTCCACGAGATCAATTTAGTAAGTATACATATTTTAACGAGAGCAGGCACTATATTTCACAAAATCGCTCGTTACACTCCTGCGCATGGTGACCAGCTTTGACTTCGAACACGCCCCGGGCCACCTGATCCGGCGCGCGCATCAGCTCGCAGTGGCGATTTTCATGGACGAGACGGCGGATTTTGAGATCACGCCGGTGCAGTTCGCGATTCTCAATGCCCTGATCGACACGCCCGGCGAAGACCAGGTGACGCTGGCCGGACGGGTGGCGTTCGACGCCGCCACCTCGGGTTCGGTGATCGGACGGCTTGAACTCAGGGGCTGGATCCGCCGCGAGGTCGATCCGCTGGACAAGCGCCGCAAGCTGCTGTGGGTGACGCCGGCTGGCGCGGACGCGGCCGACCACATGAAACGCATCGTGACTCGGGTGCAGGCGCGCATCCTGGCGCCGCTCGACGGGCAGGAACAGGCCCAGCTGGTTTCGCTGCTGGCCAAGTTGGTGGCCGGGCACGAAGCGCAGAATCCGTCCTCGGCGCCGGCCGCGCTCAAGCCGACTTCGTGACCAGCTCGAAGTGCTCCACCACCGGTGGCGCCGCAAAAAAAGGCCCGACGATGGCGCGCCACTCGGTGAACAGCGGCGACTGGCGGAAGCCCACCGTGTGGTCTTCCAGCGTGGTCCAGAAGATCTGCAGCACGTAACGTTCCGGCGACTCGATGCCCCGGTTCACTTTGGCGCCCTCGAAGCCTTTGGCCGTGCTAGCCACGGTGGCCAGGCCGCGCTGAACGGCTTCTTCGAAAGCGGCCTGCTGGCCGGGCTGGATGCGGATGTCGGCGATTTCGAGAATCATGGTTTTCCTAACTGGTTGGGGACAGAGAAAAGTTCACTTCGTGTAACTCTTGGGCTGTCCCGCAAGGTCTAGCGAAAGTTGGGGACAGAGCAAAGTTCACTGCGTGTAACTCTTGGTCTGTCCCGCAAGGTCTCAGTATTGCGTGGCCGGCAAGTCTACCGTCAGGCCATCCAGTGCGTCGGTGAGCTGGATCTGGCAGGACAGCCGGCTGTTTGGCTGGCGCAATTCGGCGGTGAATTCGAGCATGGCCAATTCGTCCGTGCCGGGCGGCGGCAACCGGCTGGCCCAGGGCTCGCGCACCATCACATGGCAGGTGGCGCAGGTCAGGCTGCCGCCGCAATCGGCTGCGATGCCGTCCACGCCGCCGGATTGGGCCGCCTGCATCAGGCTGCGCCCGGCTTTTGAAGAAATAGTGGCAGAACCCAGCGCCTTTGGGTCGTTGTTAGCTATGAAGTTGATAGTTATCATGGGGTGAGGTCAGAAGGCCGGTCAGAAGCGGCTGAAATATTCGCGCCGCTCGAAATCGGTGGTGTCTTCGGCCATTGCATGGCGCTGGGCTTCGGATTGTTTCACGCGGCTGTAGTAGCGCACGAAGTCGGTCCCAAAACCGTCCATCAGCGCGGCATCCGCCCGCAGCGCGCCCAGCGCGTCCGGCAGGTTGGTGGGAATCATCTCGGCGTCGCTGGCGTAGGGCGACTCGGTGGCGCGCGGCGGCGTCAGCCCGCGCGCCAGCCCGTCCAGCCCGGCGTGGATCTGCGCCGCCATGTACAGGTAAGGGTTGGCGGAGGGTTCGCCGATGCGGTTTTCGATGCGCGTGGCGCTGTCCCCCGGGCCACCGACGACACGCAGCATCGCGCCGCGGTTGTCGCGGCCCCACAGTACCGCCTGGGGCGCCAGCGCGTTGGGCCGGAAGCGCCCGAAGCCGTTGACCGTCGGCGTGCACAAGGAGGCCATGCCGCGGGCGTGCGCCAGCAGGCCGCCCAGCCAGGCGGCGCCGGTGTCCGACAGGGTGTGCAGCGCGTCGACCGGCGTGGTGCCGGGCGCGGGCGCGTCGCGCATGAAGGCGTTTGCGCCCGTGGCACCGTCCACCAGCGACTGGTGCAGGTGCCAGCCGCTGGACATGATGTTAGGGAAGGGCGGGCGGCACATGAAGCTGGCGTGGTAGCCCGCGCGGCGCAGCGCCTGGCGAACGCCGTTGCGAAACAGCACCATGTTGTCGGCGGCAGTCATGGCATCGGTGGCGTCGAACACCGCCTCCACCTGGCTCGGACCCAGTTCAATCTCCAGCGACTGCAGCGGCAGGCCCAGCGCCTGCGCCGTGTGCTGCACGATGCGCAGCGGCTCCTCGGCCATGTCGATCCAGCTCTCGGCCAGCAGGTTGTAGCCGGGGTGGATCATGCTCACCGCCGGCGGCAGGCCGGGCCAGGCCGCCTGCGCCGGGTCCAAGTCCGGGCCGTCGTGCATTTCCTTGATGCGGTAGATGTGGAACTCGACCTCCAGTCCGCAGACCATGCCGAAGCCCTGCTGCGCCAGCCGCGCCAGCGCCTGTTGCAACACGTAGCGCGTGTCGAGTGGCACCGGTGTGCCGTCCTGGAACCTCGGCTGGCAGCGCAGCCAGCCCGTGCCCTGCGCCCAGGGCAGTTGCTTGAAGCTGGCCGGGTCGGGCAGCAGGATCAGGTTGCTGGCGAACGCGAAGCCCGGCAGGTCGGCCGTGCCGCCGGGTTCGAACACCTTGAACGCGGTGCGGTCGGAGGTGTCTTTCAGCAGCAGCGTGCTGACCATGCCGACGCCGGCGCGCAGCGCCTTCACGGCGGCCTTGGCCGTCAGCGTCTTGCCGCGCAACACGCCGTGCAGGTCGCACCAGCCAAAGCGCACCAGCTCTAGGCCGCTGGCCTCGATCAGGCGGTCGGTGTGCAACGCTGCAGCCTCACGGGCTTCATCGTGAATGCCGCATACCTCGGCGAATGACTTCAAGACGCTTCCTCGTGCGGCGAATACTCGGCTGCCAGCGGCTCGGCCACCGGCTTCAGCGCGGCATCCCACGGCGCGTTGTCGCGCTTGGCCTGCACGGCGTGGCGCCACCAGGCCTCGGTGCCACCGGTGGGGGCCAGGCCATCCACCGTGTCGGGGCCCATGCGGTGCGCGGCGATTTCCGAATCGGCCACGCCCGGCGGCGTGCCGCCGGCCTGCACCGTCTCGATCGCCTTGATCAGCGTGCGGCGGTTGGCCATGATGACCTTGTCGGTCGTGCCCAGGTGCTCGCGAGTGCGGTCCTGGATCGCGCCCATGCTCTCGCAGGCCCACTGGTCGTGCACGTTGATGTCGCTCTCGCCCATGCCCAGGTAGGTGCGGCTCTGCTGCTCATCGGCGCTGAAGCCCCAGTTGTTGTGCTGGCCGGACTTGGGGATGTAGTCGGGCAGGGTGACGGCCTCCAGCCGCTGGTTGCGCATGACTTCCTTGTCCACCGGCGCGTCGAAGCTGGTGAAGATGGCGTACCAGTAGTTTTTCGTGTCGTCCACCGGCACGTGGATCTGCGTGATCGTCATCGTCTCGGACAATGGAATCACGAACGTGCTGGGGAAGATCGCGTTGGTCACGCGCGTGTGCGTGATCTGGTCGTTGATGGGCCGCAGCGAGGTCAGCTGCAGGCCGTAGGGCATGGGGGCGAACGAGATGTCGGGCTGGTCGAACTCGCGCATCACCTTGGTCATGGGCAGGCGCTGACCGTCAAGCTCGCCCAGGCTGGCGCCGCGGAACTGGCGGCCGTAGCTCTCTTCCAGCGACTCGTCGTTGAAGAAACGGTGCAAAAAGGACGCATGCGCCGGGTCGATGCCGACCTCAAACGCCTGCAACCAGTTGCAGTTCCACAGGCCCTTGAAGGCAAAGGTGTGCGTGGCCGGCGCGGCAAAGCAGTCGAACGCCGGGAAGGGCGGGGGCGACACATCCACCGGCCCGAACCAGCCGAACAGCACGCCGGCTTTTTCAATTAGCGGGTAGCAACGCTGCTGGATGCGCTGGCACAGCGTGCTGCCCGTGGGCTCGCCCGGTGTGTCAAGGCACTGGCCGGCGGCGTCGAACTTCCAGCCATGGAAGGGGCAACGCAGGCCGTCACCCTCGTTGCGACCAAAGGAGAGGTCGGCGCCGCGGTGCGGGCAGTCGCGGTCCAGCAGGCCGAAGCTGCCGTCGGCGTTCTTGAACAGCACGAAATCCTGCCCCAGCAGCCGCACCGCCTTCACCGGGCGCACGCCCATGGCCGGGTCCAGCGCGGGGTTGAATTCATCCACCAGCGCCACCGGCTGCCAGTAGCGGCGCATCAGGTCGCCGCAGGGCGTGCCCGGGCCAATGCGGGTGATCAGTTCGTTCTGTTCGGCTTTCATGGGGGGCTTTCGTGAGGCGGTTGGCGGAAGGTCGGGTGGATGGATCGTGCACCGTTTGGCCGGTTTTGTCAAAACGGTATCCCAAAATATTGATTCAGTGTACAGTTGACGCCATGAACCTGCAAGAAACCGTTTTGATGCAGCTGCGCGACCTGATCCTGCGCGGCACCTTCGAGCCCGGCCAGCGCCTGGCGGAGCAGCAACTGGCCGAGCGCCTGGGCGCCTCGCGCACCCCGGTGCGCAGCGCGCTGGTCACGTTGGAGCAGGAAGGCCTGGTCGAGGCCAGCGACACCGGCAAATACCTGGTGCGCCAGTTCACCCCGCGCGAAGTGGCCGATGCGATTGCCGTGCGCGGCCACCTGGAGGGCATGGCCGCGCGCCTGGTGGCCGAACACGGCGTGTCGCGCCAGCTGCAGGGCGACCTGCAGGCCTGCCTGGAGGCGGGCGACCGCCTGCTGGCCGACAACCCGCTCACGCTGGAGAGCTACGCCGCCTACGCCGGCATGAACGACCGCTTTCACGCGCTGATCCTGGACGCCTGCGGCAACCGCGCCCTGCAGCGCGCCGTGGCGCTGAACGACAAACTGCCCTTCGCCCCCGCGTCGGCCATGCTGCCGATGCAAGGCACCGTGGCGCTGGACCGCGACTGGATGCTCTACGCCCACCGCCAGCACCACATGCTGTTCGACGCGCTGAAGCGCGGCGAGGGCACCCGCGCCCAGAACCTGGCGGTGGAACACACCGAAGTCGCCCAGATGAACATGCGCCTGGCCCTGGAGCGCCGCGCCGAGTCGGAGCAGGTGCTGCCGGCGATTCGGCTGGTGGTGGGGTAGCGGTGGACGGCCCCTTTTCCGGCTTGGGGACGGTTTATTGAATGAAAATGGCCTTTTACCATCGTGGATTGGTCTTTGTTTGCTATGGAAATGGTACCAACTTGTGCAGGTCGAGCGTTGTTGTCATTTCGGGCTTGGTTTTGTTCCGGGCTGCCCGAAGTGATTGCCTGATCTATCCCAGAGGCGGTTGACTTGCCTTCATGGGCTGGTTCCGATGCCCACGGCAAAAGTGAAGTTCTCGGTGATCAAATGGGGCAGCCCCAGATTCGCGCCACGCTATCAATTCATCTTGATGCTGGATGGCTCAGTTGCAGCGTGTGCCGACGGCCACGAACGGCCGGTTTCTGGAAGTCCAGTGATCGCCTGCCACCGCCTCAAAAAACTCATTAATCACGCACACGTAGAAGTGAACATGCTCGTTCAGGCTGGAGCCGCAGCGGTGGATGAAAGCGATTGCGCCAATGTCAGGTCGGTGGCCGACGAGGCACCCGTGCCGCTTGAAGCAGGTTTGAGCCATGTCAGTGTCAATGGGTCGGGTTCGGTGCTGTTGAAGCAAGGGTGTTGGGGTTTATACGCGTAGTCAGGGTCATGAAGCTTGACCAATATACCGGTCCTTGCTCAGTTGACTGGAAGCCATCCCATGAAACGCAGAACCCTCTTTCTTGCCCTCGCCATCACTGGCGGGTCCTTGGTGACTACTGGCTGCGCCAGCACGCCGCCAGCGCCCCAACCCCGGATCGTGATGCAGGTCAGCGACGGTGACGCAGCCAGATGGAATCTGGCGCTCAACGTGGCCGGTAACGCGCAAAAAGAGCTGGGCGCCGACAAGGTTCAGGTTGAAATTGTGGCCTTTGGTCCCGGCATCGGCATGCTGAAGTTTGATGCCGTCACAGCCAACCGGGTCAATGACGCGATCAAATCAGGCGTCAAGGTGGTGGCCTGCGAAAACACCATGACTGCCCAAAAATTGGTCAAGGCCGACATGAACCCCGCCATCAGTTACGTGCCAGCCGGAGTCATCCAGATCATGAACCGGCAGAACGATGGCTGGGCTTACGTGCGGCCCTGATTAATGCGCGGTCCAGCCGCCGTCCATGTTCCAGGCCACGCCGCGCACGGATAGAGGCATTTCAACCATCTCAAGGCCAGTATGAAAGCTTTGATCAGCCGTCAACCCACGTAAGACTCTCACGATTCCCGCTCCAGGGCGTTCCCGGGGGGAGCCTCCACGAAACGCACCCACCTGTAGGGCGATTTGCGCAGCGCCGAGCACAGGGCTTCACAGCGGCGCATCCGAATCGCCGGTTATTCCTCGTCACCAATTGACTCACTGTTCGACATCAAAGTCGGGGGGCGGTTGTGCAGCCAAATCCCAATCCGGCTCGATGTGCACCCCGTCATGGCTGTGCGGGTCGCAGTCGTCCTACAGCGGTGGCGCCCATATAGTTAGAAGCCAGTGCCGACGGCTGCTTTGGAGCGACGAAATCTTAAATCTCTGCTACCGCCTTCAGTCTAAAGCCGGCGATTGCTATTCGCGGACAGGTAGGGCATCGCGCAAAGCCCGCGAGCAGCATTGTGAATGCCATTTACGAACAAAAAAGGCCTTTTCCCAGCGTGGAATGGCGACTATCCGCTACTAAATTTGAATTGATTGATGTGTGGCAAACACGGGTCGAAAACGCCGCGATCAACGCCCACATCCCCCAAAACCGATCATCGATACCGCCGATCCAGGCTGTAGACCGTCAGCCCCGGGCTTGCGGGGCTTGCCTCGGTATCTGATTCGTCAGGGGGCGCCTGTTCTGGCCGGTCCCTCGCCGCCACGGTCATGCGGGCAGACCGTCGTTCACTGGCTTCATGCAGATCTGCGGGAAGGCCGGGATAGGCCTCGCCATCGGGCCGCCATTCATGCAGCGTGATGGCGTACTGCACGTCGTGGTCGGCATGGCCCAGGGTCAGCGTCAGCGGAGCCTGGCTTCCCAGCACGGGATGCAAGCCGGAGCGGGGGGCAAAACTGGCATAGCGCACGCCGAAGACCTTGAGATCGCCCCGGCTGTCGGTTTCAGGGCGCAGCGGCAGGGTGACGCCGTCCACGCAGAGCGCCCAGTCCTGCCAGCGGCCGGTATCCAGCGGGCCCACTGTGCCGGTTGACGGCGGGCGCCATCGGATTTCGATCCGCGTCGTGCTGGCGTCGACGAAGCGGGAGCTTCCGCTTTGCTCGGGGCTGGCGGCGTCGCCCACGAGCGGCCAGAACTCGAGGCCGCGCCACAGCTCCAGCGTTCCAAAAGGGAAATCCAGCTTGCCCAGGAAGCGGAACGCGTCCTGGCGCAGGACGTTCTGGATGGGCGCCTCCAGGCCGAGCCCTGCCGCGTCCAGCTCCGCGAGCACGGTGTCCAGATCGGCTTGCAGGTAGAACGGCAAGGCAAACCGGTCGTGCAGCTTGCGCCCCCAGTCGATCAGCGGCAGCGCGTAGGGGCGCGTGGCGAGCATGGCGATGACGGCGCGCAGCAGGCAGGCGATGGCTGTGGCGCGCTGCGGCGTGTGCTGCATGCGCAGGCCGCGAAATTCGACCAGGCCCAGGCGTCCGCGGCCTGCCAGGTGCGGGTTCCAGAGTTTTTCGATGTTGATCTCGGCGCGGTGGCTGTTGCCCACCGCGTCGCACAGGAACGAGGCCAGGCTTTTCCAGAGCAGTTCAGGCTCCGTGACCGATTCGCGCTCCAGCAGCGCCAGGGCCAGCAACAGATCGTCGAAGGCACCGGTGCCGCGCTCGTCCGGCCGGACGGACTGGCCGCTGCCGCCGACGAAGTCGTGCGCGAAGAGGTAGCTCAGGGCCGGGTGGCGGTTGAAATAGCGCACCAGCCGGGGCAAGAGTTGCAGGTTGCTGACGAACGGGCTGCTCTCGGGCGTCGGGCCGCCAAAAGTCACCTGGCCGGCGCCACCCGAGTCCGCCACCTGCCCGTTGAAATACAGCCTGTAGGGCGATAGTCCGTGCGCAGCAGCGGCGGCATAGACCTGCTGGCTGCGCCAGAGGAACTCGGCACAGTTGCGGCTGGGGGCCGAGTTGATTTCAATCACCGCCGGGTCTGGCGTGACGGTGGTGAGCTCCAGCGTGGCATCCACCGGTGGCGTGGCGCCTGTCAATACCAGCGCCTGCAGGCCACAGGCCCGTGCGGCGCGCTCAATGCACGGCAGGGCGGCGAGAAAGAAGTCAACGCGGCCGATCTCGGGCAGTTCGATGGCGGCGCAGGCGGCGCGGTCGGCCTCCGGTTCGGCCTCGTCCTCATAGGCGCGCAGCACAAACCGCAGCGGTTCGGCGTCTGCGTCCATGGTGGCGGTGACCGTCCAGGCCGGCACGGCTTCTGTGCCTTCCTTGTCTGCTTCTTCCCCTTTGGCGGTTTCAACGCATTCGGACCCCCAGCGCTGGCTGGCGAATGCCTCCGACAGGGCGCTGGCAAGGGCGGCAATGTCCGGCGGCCCAGCGGGACCCGGTTCGTGGGCCAGTAGCGGGTCCGGGGGACCGTTCCACAGGGGCTCGCCATCGCGCCGTCGCAGCAAGCCCAGGTTCCAGCGCGGCAGCTTTTCGCCGGGATAGAGCCGCCCGACGCTGCGCAACACCAGAGCGCCCGGCATCAGCCGGTTCAGGGTGCCGAGCAGCGCCCGCGCACGAAGTTCCTTGTCGTCGCCCAGGGCGGCGTGCAGCCAGGCGGGCGTCTGGGCCTCCCGGTCGGTAAACGTGGGCTCCGACCCCACCCAGATGGGCAGGCCGAGTTCAGCGACCAGCGCATCATGACGATGCACCGCCGATTCGAATGAGGTGTCTGTCTCCATTCGTCCATGACTCCGGAAATGCAGAGCCTTGCCCCATTTGAGTTGTACCAACTTCCGGTGGTGGCTGCAGGCTTGTTTTTGATGCACCAAGGCATGCAAGTAACGCGCCAATGAGTATGAAAAAACTGCTGATTAGCGTGCTCACTGCGACTTCTTGGCCCGGATGCGCCGCGCCGGTTTGGGCTTGATTGGGGTGATGGTCTGGCTGGCCTGCGCCAGCCACTGCAATGTCTGGATACACGACTGGACGTGGCTCAGGGAGTCGGGCGGCAGTCCATGGCCACAAGCGCCGGGGTAGGATTGGCCAAATGAAGTTCAGTTTCTTTTCGCGGCATTCGATCAAGACCAAGGTCACGCTGCTGACCCTGATCATCTTTGTCGTCAGCCTGTGGACGCTTTCGTACTACGCCAGCCGTATGCTGCAAGACGACCTGCAGCGCATGCTGGGCGAGCAGCAATTCTCGACGGCGTCCCTGGTCGCCGGGCACATCAACGATGCGCTCGACGAACGGCGGGTGGCGCTGGAACTTGTCGCCGGGCAGCTAGACGCACAATTGATCGGCAAGCCGACGGTGCTGCAGGCCCATCTGGAACAGCACCAGATTCTGGCCAGCCTGTTCAACGGCGGCGTATTCGCCACGGGAGCCGATGGCACGGCGATTGCCGATATGCCGCTGTTCCTTGGCCGCATCGGCACCAATTACATGGATCGGGAATCAGTTTCCGTTCCGCTGAAGGACGGCAAGACGGTGATTGGCCGCCCCGCCATGGGCAAGAAACTGGGGGCGCCGATATTCAGCATCACGGCGCCGGTACGCGATGGGTCAGGCGAAGTGATCGGCACCCTGGTGGGAACCATCAACCTGGGCCTGCCCAACTTTCTTGATCACATCACCCTGACCGCCTACGGCAAGCATGGCAGCTACCTGCTGGTTGCGCCGGCACAGCGCATGGTGATCACCGCCAGCGACAAGCGTCGTGCGCTCGAGGTGCTGCCCGCGGCGGGCGTCAGCCCCACGCTGGACCGCTTCATCGGTGGGCAGGAGGGTTCTGAAGTTTTTGTCAATCCCTTGGGCCTGGAGGTCCTTGCGTCAGTCAAAAGCGTGCCGGTGGCAGGGTGGTATTTTGCTGTCGTGATGCCCACGACCGATGCCTTTGCCCCGATCCGCGCCATGCAGCAGCGCATGCTGTGGACCACCCTGGCACTCACCTTGCTGGCGGGCACGCTGACCTGGTGGACCTTGCGACGCCAGCTCGCGCCGATGCTGTCGGTCATCAACACCCTGGCGACGCGGTCGGAGTCCGATCAGGTTGCGCCACTTCCGCCCATCGACAGCGATGGCGAAGTCGGCGCCCTGATGGCCAGCTTCAACCGGTTGCTTGCAACGCTGCAAGTGCGCGAGAAGAGGCTGACCGATAGCGAGTTGCGCTGGCAATTCGCAGTCGAGGGCGCCGGGGACGGCCTGTGGGACTGGAACGTGACTCAGAACACGGTTTTTTTCAGCCCACGGTGGAAAGAAATGCTGGGCTTTGCGCAAGACGAGATCGGAGGCACCCTGGACGAATGGCGCAAGCGCGCGCATCCTGACGACCTGCCGCGTGTTTTGGCCGATATGCAGGCGCACTTTGATGGCCAGACCCCGGTTTACGTCAATGAGCACCGCATGCTCTGCAAGGATGGCCGCTGGAAATGGATTCTTGCCCGGGGTCTGGTGGTCAGCCGGGATGCCGCAGGCAAGCCCTTGCGAATGATCGGCACGCATGGTGACATCACCGGGCGCAAGAAGTCGGAGGCCGCCCTGCATCGCGCGATGGCAGCCGCGGAAGCGGCGAACCAGTCCAAGTCCCGCTTTTTGGCTGCCGCCAGCCACGACCTGCGCCAGCCCATGGCGGCACTGGCGCTTTACACCAATGTGCTTCGAAGCGCGGTGAAGCCCGGCCAGGAGAAGCTGGTGTCACAGGTGCAGCACTGCGTGAACAGCCTGAGCGCGATGCTCAATGACTTGCTGGACGTGAGCAAACTCGACGCCGGCGTGATGGTGCCCCATGTCACCGTCTTTTCGATCGATCGCCTGTGTGCTTCATTGGCGGCCATCTACGCGCCCAAAGCGGCAAGGAAGGGCCTGCGCCTGCGATGGCGGCTGGCCGCCGGCCTGACCCTGCAAACCGACCAGCAGATGCTGCACCGCATGATTGGCAACCTGATTGACAACGCACTGGCCTACACCGCGCGAGGCGGCGTGCTGGTTGCCGCGCGCCGCCACGGGGGCGCGCTCTGGCTTGAAATATGGGACACCGGCGTGGGCATGCGCCAGGAGCAAATCCCCCATATCTTTGAAGAATTCATGCAGCTTGGCGACAACGCGCGCAACCGTGGCAGCGGCCTGGGGCTGTCCATTGTGGCAAAGACGGCGGCACTGCTCGGTCTGGAGATTCGCGTGCGTTCACGGCCCGGGCGCGGCTCGGTGTTTTGCCTCTCGCTGCCCGAGGGCGGCGCACCTGCATCGGCTCAGCAGCCCACTGCGCAGGCCGTTTCAACGTTCACGATCGGTTTGGTCGAAGACAACCGGATGGTCCTCGACTCATTGGTACAGGCTTTGCAAGCCTGGGGCCACACGGTGTTTGCCGGTGCCACTGGCGCGCAGGTGCTGGAGCAACTCGGAGAAAGGACGCCCGATCTCATGGTGTGCGACTACCGGCTGGGTGACGGAGAGACCGGCCTGGATGTGATTGCTGCCGCGAGAGCGCGCTTCGGGCCCCGGTTGCCAGCCATTATCCTGACCGGTGACACCGATTCCGAACAGCTGACCGGCATCGCGGCCATGTCGGTACAGGTGGTTTCCAAACCGGTGCCAGGGGACCTGTTGCAAGAGCATGTCCACCGGGCCGTGAAGGGCGCATAGCATGGAAAAAATTCGCGTCATGCTGGCCGATGACAATCAAATCTTTCGCGACGCGCTGGCCATGTTCCTGACGTCCGACGCCGACATGGAGGTGGTGGCCCAGGCCGAGGATGGACACGACGTGCTGGCGAAGCTGGATGCGATGCGCCCCGACGTCATCTGCATGGACGTCAGCATGTCTCCTCTCAATGGCATGGAGACCACACGGCAGGTGCTGCGCCGGCAACCCCGGGTAAAGATCATCGGGCTTTCAGCCCATGCCGACAGGTCCCTGGTGGACCAGATGATCCAGGCGGGTGCGCTGGGGTACGTGGTCAAGGACCATGCCGGGGAGAGTCTGCTGAGCGCCATCCGTGCGGTGCATCAAGGGCAAACCTATCTTGCCCTGGACCTGCCCTGAAGTCGCCCCATTCGCGGCGTGGCCAGTCCCTGCGCGGCGGCAATCGGCATTGCGGCTGTTCAAAGCCTGGTGAGGCCCATGAGGATGGCGTACTTGGTCAGGTCCACGACCGAGTGGAGGTCGAGCTTTTTCATGATGTTGCGGCGGTGAACGTCCACCGTGCTTGGCGCAATATGGAGCTGCTGGCCAATTTGCGGTGAACTCTTGCCTTCTGCGATCAGCCTCAGCACTTCCACTTCCCGGCGCCCCAGGTTGACACGCGCCGTGGCGCCCTGTGCGCCACGGTCGCCGCGACTGGCCGCGACCATGATGGCCGTCGCGTCAGGGCACAGGTAGGGCACACCTTTCAAGGCACTGTGGATGGCCTGCATCAGTTGTTCGCCAGCCGACGACTTGACGACATAGGCCAGTGCGCCGGCTTCCATCATTTCCATCACGAACTGCTTGTACCCGAAGGCGGACAGGGCGACGATGCGCAACTGCGGGAACCTGGCCATCAGGTGTTTCGTCGCCTCGATGCCATTGACCGTTGGCATGCTGATGTCCATGACGACGAGGTCAGGGGTGAGCTGCGCCACCGCCTCCTCGACCTGGGCGCCGTCGCCGAGCTCCCCCACGACTTCGATGCCGGCCTCTTTTTCCAGCATGCCGCGCAAGGCCTGGCGAAACATCGCGTGATCGTCGACCAGCAGCACCCGGGCGCTCATGGCCGGCCCCCGGTTGGCGGCAGGTCCGCTGGAAGAGGCTGCGTGAGCAGCGGAACCCTGAGCAGGACCGACGTCCCGTCCCCGGGGTTGCTGCGAATCGACACCTCACCGCCGAGCAAGCCCAGCCGTTCGCGCACGCTCAGCAGGCCGAAGCCGCCGAGCCCGTCTTCAGGCGGCCTGGCGTCGGGTTTGAAGCCGGCGCCCGCATCGCTGACGGTGACCACAAGGGTATCGCGCTCGCCCCTGGCGGTGGTCACCATCGCTGTATTCACGCCGGCGTGCTTGGCCACGTTGACGAGGAGCTCGCGCACGGCGCGAAAAAGCGTTGCGCTCACCGCCGGATCCATGGCCTTGGGCGTGCCATCGTCCACGATATGGACGTCCAGCTTGAAAAGCCGGTTCATTTCATCGCCCATCCATTCAAGAGCCCGCTGGAAACCCAGCTGTTCCAGCATCGGCGGGTTCAGCTGGAATGCCAGGGTGCGCAACGTGCGGTTGGCGTTGGCGACCGCGAGCGCGCAGTCGTCCACGGCCGCTTTCAGTGGGGCCGCCATCCTGTGCTTCTTGATCGCCGTGGCTTTCAGCGCCACAACGGCCAGCAGTTGACCGAGGTCGTCGTGCAAGTCCTGCGCCAGGGAACGCCGCTCACGTTCCTCGGCCATGGCCAGGGCTGTGGAGAGATCGCGTAGCCTGCGCTCCTGGTCGCGGGATTGGCTGAGGTCCAGGTGTGCGGTGCGTGCCGCCTCGGTCGCCAGGCGAAGCTCGGTGATGTCCGTGTAGGTGAGGATGACGCCATGGATCTCGCCCGCTTCGTTCCTGTATGGCAAAACCCGGCGGACGAAGCGGCGGCCGTCGCTGGCCTGGAACTCAAGCAGGTCCACGGCCTGGGTGGCGAGCACGGCGCGTGCCGCCTCGAGCAGACCACCGCCGGACCACGCCATGGAAAAATCACTGATCGGACGGCCGACGTCGGCGGCCTTGAACTTGAATTGCGTCTGCGTTGCCGGCGTGAACCACTTGATCCGGAAATCCTGATCCAGGCACAGCGTGGCGATGTCGTTGCTGTTCAGCAGATTGTGGAGATCGCTGTTGGAGACCTCCAGTTCGCGGACCTTGCCTTCGAGTTGCTGGTTGGCGGTGGTCAGCTCCTCGTTCAGTGTCTGCAATTCCTCTTTGGAACTCTCCAGCTCTTCGTTGAGCGATCGCAACTCCTCGTTGGTCGTGACCACTTCCTCGTTCGAGATCCTGAGGCTCTCGTTGGAGGATTCAAATCGCTCCAGTGCGAACTGCAAGTCGTCGCGCGTGACCTTCAACTCCTCTTCGAGGTGGCTCAGCAACGCGCCTTCTGCGCTGTCGGGTGGCGCCAGAAGGGGCTCGATGTCATGTTGATACACCACCAGGTAAAGCGGCCCCAGGTTCTCACCCGAACTGGGCGTCACGGTGATGCGCACGGGGACGAAGCCGCTGGGGCA
>JAABQG010000017.1 GCA_011391595.1 Hydrogenophaga sp. | reverse complement strand
GCAGCCTGCACAACCCGTGGCGTGCTCCTTCAGGTGCGCCGGGTGCGGGGCGCTGTCGGTGCCCAGGAAGAAGCGCTGGTTGCCCGAGGTCGCCGCCTGCACCAGCGCCTGGCGGTGGATTTCGCGCTTGAGCACGGGCAGGCAGTAGTAATGCGGCCGGATGCCGCCGGTGAAGATGGCGTTGCGGTTGTAGAGCAGGTGGTGCGCCGTGACGGTGGCGCCGGTGAAGCGGTCGGCGTCGGTGACATACTGCGCAGCCTCCTTCGTCGTGATGTGCTCGAACACGATCTTCAGTTCGGGGAAATCCCGGCGCAGCGGGATCAGTTGCGTGTCGATGAACACCGCTTCGCGATCGAACAGGTCGATGTCGGCGGAGGTCACCTCGCCATGCACCAGCAACAGCAGGCCGGCGCGCTGCATCGCTTCGAGCGTCTTGTAGGTCTTGCGCAGGTCGGTCACGCCCGCATCGCTGTTGGTGGTCGCACCGGCCGGGTACAGCTTGACAGCCACCACGCCAGCATCCTTCGCGCGCTGGATCTCCTCGGCCGGCAGGTTGTCGGTCAGATACAGCGTCATCAGCGGCTCAAAGCTCACGCCTGCCGGCACTGCCGCCTGGATGCGATCGCGATAGGCCATCGCCTGGACGGCGGTCGTCACCGGTGGCCGCAGGTTGGGCATGATGATGGCGCGGCCGAACTGTGCTGCGGTGTGCGGCACCACGGTGTTCAGCGCCTCGCCATCGCGCACATGCAGGTGCCAGTCGTCGGGGCGGGTCAGGGTAATTTCTTGCGTCATGCCGCCATTGTCCCAAAAGCGCCGGCCATCAAGTAATAAAGGCACCCGCAGGTGCCTTGGCCATGACGATTTGAGCGCCGCTCAGTGCTGCAGGATCTTGTCCAGGAAATCCTTGGTGCGGGCCTGCCGGTTTTCGGGATGATTGAAAAATTCGTCCTTGGAGCAGTCTTCCAGGATGCGGCCGCCCACGTCGATGAAGATCACGCGGTTGGCCACCTTGCGCGCAAAGCCCATCTCGTGCGTGACCACCATCATGGTCATGCCTTCCTTGGCCAGATTCACCATCACGTCGAGCACCTCGCCGACCATTTCGGGGTCGAGTGCGGAGGTCGGCTCGTCGAACAGCATCACGATCGGGTCCATCGACAGCGCGCGGGCAATGGCGACGCGCTGCTGCTGACCGCCCGAAAGCTGACCGGGGAACTTGTCCTTGTGCGCCATCAGGCCCACGCGGTCCAGCATCTTGAGGCCGCGAACCTTGGCTTCATCGGCACTGCGCCCCAGCACCTTGACCTGCGCAATCGTCAGGTTCTCGGTCACCGACAGGTGCGGAAACAGCTCGAAACTCTGGAACACCATACCCACATGCGAGCGCAGTTTGGGCAGATCGGTCTTGGCGTCGTACAGGCTGGTGCCATTGACGATGATCTCGCCCTTCTGGATGGGTTCCAGGCCGTTCACGGTCTTGATCAGGGTCGATTTGCCCGAGCCCGAAGGCCCGCAGACCACGACCACGTCGCCCTTGGCGATGCTGACCGAACAATCGTTGAGCACCTGCACCGGGCCATACCATTTGGATACGTCTTTGATTTGAATCATTTTGGAGTTCCAGTTATCAATCAGTTGCCGCCGGGCCGCCCCAAGGCAACTGCGGCCCCCTCGGGGGGCAGCGCAGCACACGGAGTGGCAAGCGTGGGGGTCATTTCAGCGAACGATGGCAATCTTGGCCTGCAGCCGCTTCACGGTCCACGACAGGCCAAAGCAGATCGCGAAATAGACCACGGCGGCCAGCAGATAAGCTTCTTCGGGGCGGCCATAGATCTTGCCGGCGGTGGTGAAGCCCTTGAGCATGTCGTAGGCACCAATGGCGTACACCAGCGAAGTGTCCTGGAACAGGATGATGGTCTGCGTCAGCAGTACCGGCAGCATGTTGCGAAACGCCTGCGGCAGCACCACCAGGCGCATGTTCTGGCCATAGGTCATCCCCAGCGCCTGCCCGGCAAACACCTGCCCGCGCGGAATCGACTGGATGCCGGCCCGCATGATTTCACTGAAGTACGCCGCCTCGAAGGCGATGAAGGTAATGTAGGCCGAGTACTCGGCCCGGTTGTTCTGGCCGCCGGGCAGGTAGCCGTAGACCCAGCCCGGCACCAGCAGGAAGAACCACAGGATCACCATCACCAGCGGGACGGAGCGCATGCCGTTGACGTAGATCGTGGCCGGGAGCGCCAGCACCTTGCTGCCCGACAGGCGCATGAGGGCGAGCACCGTGCCCAGCAGAATGCCGCCCAGGGTGGCGACAACGGTCAGCTTGATGCTGAACATGAAACCGCCCAGCACGAACTTGCTGATGACGTCCCAATTGATGAATGTGAGGTCAAGGCCGAACATGTCAGTGCCCCCCGCCGGTGCCGCCCGCGACAATGAAGCCGGGGATGCGCACCTTGGTCTCGATGAAACCGAACACGCGGTTCACGGCAAAGGCTGAGATCCCATACAGGATCGTCACCGCCAGATAGACCTCGATGCCGCGCGAGGTCTCCTCCTGGGCCTGCATCGCGAACATGGTCAGCTCGGCAATCGACACCGCAAACGCCACCGACGAGTTCTTCAGCAGGTTCATCGACTCGCTGGTCAGTGGTGGAAGGATGATGCGAAACGCCATCGGCAGGATGACGTAGCGGTAGGTCTGCGCGGTGGTGAAGCCCAGCGCCATGCCGGCGTAGCGTTGGCCCTTGGGCAGCGCCTGCACACCCGCGCGCACCTGCTCGGCGATCCGTGCCGAGGTGAAGAAACCCAGCGCGAACACCACCAGCACAAAGCCGGGAACGCCCTGGAAAACCGGAATCATCTTGGGCACCACGAAGTACCACAGGAAAATCTGCACCAGCAGCGGAATATTGCGAAACAACTCGACCCAGACGTTGGCCAGGCGCACCAGCCACGGGCTGTTGGGCAGGGTGCGCAAGGTGCCCATCAGCGCGCCCAGAGACACCGCCACCACCCAGGAGCAACCGGCCACAGCCAGCGTCCAGCCCCAGGCGTCCATCATCCATTGAAGGTATGTGCGGCCGCTGCCGTCGTCGTTCAGAAATACCTGCCAGTCCCAGTTCATGTCGTTCTCCGCAAGGCCTCGTTCGGCCGGTGTTTGCGCTGCCGAAGCGCGCATGGCACGGGGGCAGGGTGAAACTGAAACCCCGCCACAGGCATCGCCCGAGGCGGGGTGGGGTGTCCGTCACAACACGGACTTACTTCTTGGCGTAGTCTTCCATCGGCTTGTCATTGGGGTTCGCCCAGGCCGCCTTGATGCTCTCGCTGGGGGGCAGGCCCACCTTGACATTCTTCGGCGGAATCGGCTGCATGAACCACTTGTCGTAGATTTTGACGATTTCGCCGGACTTCATGAGGTCTTTCAGCGTGTCGTCGGCCAGCTTCTTGAAGGCCGGATCGTCCTTGCGCAGCATGATGGCGATCGGTTCGACCGACAGCACTTCGCCGACGATCTTGAAATCGGCCGGGTTCTTGGCATTGGCGATGTTGCCGGCCAGGATGGAGCCGTCCATCACGAAGGCATCGGCACGGCCGGATTCCAGCAGCAGGAAGCTGTCGGCGTGGTCCTTGCCGAAGATTTCCTTGAAATCAACGCCGGTGGCACGTTCGTTCTTGCGCAGGGTCTGCACCGAGGTGGTGCCCGTCGTGGTGGCCACGTTCTTGCCATTGAGCTGGGCGATCGAGGTGATGCCCGAGTTGGCCTTCACGGCAAAGCGCACTTCCTCGACGAAAGTGGTGACAGCGAAGGAAACGTCCTTCTGGCGCGTGGCGTTGTTGGTGGTGGAGCCGCACTCGATGTCCACGGTGCCGTTCTGCATCAGGGGAATACGGTTTTGCGAGGTGACAGACTGGTATTTCACGTCCAGCTTCTTGCCGGCGGCCTTTTCCAGGTTGGCGATGATGCGCTGGCACAGCTCGACGTGGTAGCCGACGTACTTGCCCTCACCGAGCGTGAAGGACAGGGCGCCCGACGAGTCGCGCACACCCATGGTGACGCTGCCCGAGGCCTTGACCTTGGCAATGGTGTCGGTGGCCTGGGCAAACACGCTACCGGTCGCCAAAGCGGTAATCGCCAGGGCCATCAAATGCTTCTTCATGAAAAATTCCTAAGAAAAAAATGGGTTGAAAGGATGGGTGAACTGATTCTAGGGATTCGGGTCGCCGGGTAAACCCGGAAAACCCTTGCCTGGAAATCCCCGTTCATTGACACAGGCTGTTTCCGAAAGCAGGCTTCGTGCCTGGCCTCGATCGCGGGGACCGGACATCCGCCCCGACGGGTTTCAATCCGGCCATCTTCTGCGATGCCGCGAACTGTAAATGTCTGCCGCATGAAACGCCAATGCAGATTGCGCCCTGCTTTATGCAAAAAACCTATAGATCAGCCAATTCACTCATTCACGGGCGCTTTCCGTCTCCAGAAACGTCCAAAGGGCCTGTGCCGAGCCCTTCGCGGACTCCTTGCCCGAGGGTTTACCCCGATAAGCCCGGACATCCATGAGCATCTCCAGACCCTGCATTCCGGGCGGCGTGGCGTTGATAAGTTTGCGTTCACGCAGTTCTTTTTTCACGGCGCTGTAGGGCAGGAAGGCCACGCCGTGCCCTTCCAGCGCCATCACTTTCAGGCCCTCGGCCATGTCGGTCTCGTACACGCGGTCCAGGTGGATCGCGGTGCCAGACTGCTTGAGGATCAGGTCGGTGACACGCCCCAGATATGCCCCCGGCGCGTACCCCAGGTAGGGCAGCGGCTGGCCGGCGCGCCCGGGCAGCTGGAACAGCGGCGCGCCGTTCGCGTCGGCCTTCACATACGGCGCCAGCACCTCCTGCCCCAGCTTCACCATCTCGTAGCGCTCGGGGTCGAGCTGCAAGGGCTGCGAGGCATGGTGGTAGGCGATCAGCAGGTCGCAGCCGCCTTCGACCAGGCGCATCACCGCGTCGTGCACGTTCAGCGCGATCAGCCGGCTCTTGATCGGGCCAAATGATTCGCGCAGGCTCGACATCCAGACCGGAAAGAACGTGAATGCCAGTGTGTGCGGCACCGCGAACTCGATCACATCCTGCCCGGCCGAGGCGTGGCCGCGCAGCATGGCCCGCGTGCTCTGCAGCGCCTGCAGCATCTCCAGCGACTGGTCGTACAGAGTCTGACCCGCCGGCGTAAGCCGCGTGGGGTAGGAGCTGCGGTCCACCAGATCGGTGCCGGCCCAGGCCTCCAGCGACTGGATGCGCCGCGAGAACGCCGGCTGGGTGATATGGCGCAGCTGCGCCGAGCGGCTGAAGCTGCGGGTTTCAGCCAGGCTGACGAAGTCTTCGAGCCACTTGGTTTCCATGGCGAAGATGATAAGCGGCTCCGCCGACGACACCATGGAACTCCCAGATTGATAGCTGACAAAGACCCATCGACCCTGGGTCAGGGCCAAAAGGAAATGAATAACCCCGACGAAAACGTCGGCGACGGCTTGCGCGCTACAGTGAACCCCATGAAAAACATCCTTGTTCTCGGCGGCACCGGTTATGTCGGCCGCCAGGTCTGCGCCCGGCTTGCGAAGGCAGGCTGGCGCGTCACCGTGCCCTCGCGCCAGCCCGAGAAAGCCGCCCCCCTGCGCAAGCTGTCACAGCTCGAAGTGGTTCCGGCCGACGTGCACGACGAAGCGGCATTGACCCACCTGCTGGCCGGCCAGGACGCGGTGGTGAACCTGGTGGCCATCCTGCACGGCGACGCGGCTGCATTCGACAAGGTCCATGTCGAACTGCCAAAGAAGCTGGCGCGCGCCTGCGCCGCGGCTGGCGTTCGCCGGCTGGTACACATCAGCGCGCTCGGCGCCTCAACAGACGCCCCGTCGATGTACCAGCGCAGCAAGGCGCGCGGAGAAGCGGCGCTGCAGAACGCCGCTGACGCGGGCAAGCTCGACCTCACGATGCTGCGCCCCAGCGTGATCTTTGGCGCCGAGGACAAATTCCTGAACGTGTTTGCCCAGTTGCAGCGCATCGCCCCGTTCATTCCGCTGGCCGGCGCCGACACCCGCTTCCAGCCGGTCTGGGTGGAGGACGTCGCCGAGGCGGTGCTTCGCTGTCTGCAGGACCCCGCCACGATCGGCCAGACGTTTGACGCCTGCGGACCTGACGTGTTCACGCTGCGCGAACTGGTGAAGCACGCGGGGCAGTGGGCCGGCGTGAATGGGGGACGCGGCCGGGCGGTGTTCGGCCTGCCGCTGGCGGTGGCGCGGGCGCAGGCCTGGCTCATGGAGCTGGCCCCCGGCGAGCCCCTGATGAGCCGGGACAACCTGGATTCGATGGCCGTGGACAATGTGGCCAGTGCCCGGATGCCCGGCCTGGAGGCCCTGGGCATCACCACCGCCGCGCTGGCGACCATTGCACCGGGCTACCTGCGCAAACGCTGAAAACGCACCCGGATCGGCCGCAAAGTACGCGCCCGTGCATCAATACGGGCGTTATCTGGCATCAATCCGGGAGACGGCCGGCGGTAGGATCGTCATCCTACGAACGGAGAATTTCCATGCGCAAGCTCACCATCGGCAACAAGAACTACTCGTCCTGGTCCATGCGCCCGTGGGTGCTGCTCACGCAGGCCGGCATTCCTTTCGAGGAAGTGATGGTGCGCTTCGACTCGTTCGAAGCTGGCTCCACCTTCAAGCAGGCCGTCGGCGCGCAAAACCCCGTGGGCAAGGTGCCGGTGCTGTTGGACGACGGCTTCGCCGTCTGGGACACGCTGGCGATCGCCGAGACCCTGGCCGAGCAGTTTCCCGACAAGCAGCTCTGGCCCGCCCATCCGCAGGCGCGCGCCCGCGCGCGAAGCGTCTGCGCAGAGATGCACAGCGGCTTTGGCGCCCTGCGCAGCGCCTGCCCGATGAACATCGAGGCCTCGCTGCCCGACATCGGTGCAATCGCCCTGCGTGACCAGCCCGCGGTGCGCGCCGACCTGGCCCGCCTGATGGCCATGTGGAGCGAACTGCTGGCGCAGCACGGCGGCCCGATGCTTTTCGGCGGTTTCACAATCGCAGATGCTTTCTTTGCCCCTGTCGTCATGCGCATCAGGACCTACGTGCTGCCTGTGCCCGCCCCCGTCGCTGCGTACATGGAGCGCGTCTGCGACCTGCCCGGGGTCAGGGCCTGGATCGAAGGTGCGCTGGCCGAGCGGGACTTCCTGGACTTCGAGGAGCCCTACCGGCTGCGCCGCGACTGACGGCCCGCCCCGGGGGCCCTGCCGATACACTGCGGCGATGAAAATCTATCGGGTCGGCGGATCGGTGCGGGACGAGCTTCTGGGGCTGCCGGTCCAGGACCGCGACTGGGTGGTCGTGGGCGCCACCCCTGAGCAGATGACCGCGCAGGGTTTTCTGCCCGTCGGCAAGGACTTCCCGGTGTTCCTGCACCCCAAGACCCGCGAGGAGTACGCGCTGGCGCGCACCGAACGCAAGACGGCGCGCGGCTACAAGGGCTTTGCCATCCACACCTCGCCCGATGTGACGCTCGAAGAGGATCTGGCGCGGCGCGACCTTACTATCAACTCCATAGCTATTGAAGACCATTCGACGCTGGGGAATGGCCAAAATATCTTAAAAAGTGGCCCGGAAAGCCATCTGGTGGACCCCTACGGCGGCCAGCGCGACCTGCAGAGCCGCGTGCTGCGCCACGTGACCGACGCTTTTCGCGAAGACCCAGTGCGCATCCTGCGCGTGGCGCGCTTTGCGGCGCGCTTCAAGGACTTCCACGTCGCACCGGAAACCCTGCAATTGATGCATGAGATGGTGCAGCACGGCGAAGCCGACCATCTGGTGGCTGAGCGCGTCTGGCAGGAACTGGCGCGCGGGTTGATGGAGGCCACGCCCTCGCGCATGTTCGACGTACTGATCGAATGCGGCGCGCTGAAGGTGTTGCTGCCTGAGGTGGACCGCCTGTGGGGCGTGCCACAGCGCGCCGAATACCACCCCGAGATCGACACCGGTGTGCACCTGATGATGGTGCTGGACCTCTGCGCGCAGCTGCAGGCGCCGCTGGCGGTGCGCTTCGCCTGCCTGATGCACGACCTGGGCAAGGGCACCACGCCGGCCGATAGGCTGCCGCGCCATATCGGCCACGAGGAACGCAGCGTGAAACTTCTGAGAGGTGTTTGCGAGCGCCTGCGCGTGCCGGTGGACTGCCGTGAACTGGCTGAAGTCGTGGCGCGCGAGCACGGCAACATCCACCGCAGCAGTGAATTCGGTGCGGCGGCACTGGTGCGCCTGCTGGAACGCTGCGACGCCTTCCGCAAGCCGCAGCGTTTCGCCGAAATTTTGCTGGCCTGCGAATGTGATGCGCGGGGGCGACTGGGCTTCGAAGACCGACCCTACCCGCAGCGAGAGCGGCTGGCTGGCGCGCTGGCGGCGGCGCAATCTGTCGTCACGTCCGCCATTGCGGAACGGGCGATGGCCGCGGGCATCACCGGCCAGAAGGTCGGGGAGCTGATCCACGCGGCGCGGATCGCGGCGGTGGCGAGCTGAGTGGATCGCAGGCAGGAAGGGAATGCTTGACGGCTTCGGATGCAGCGATCGACTGAGATCTGAATGCACGCTTGCGGAGGCAAGCCCCTTGTTGTCATAAACCCCGGCGGGGAATGGGCCGTGACTCAACGCACGCAACCGGATGCTCTAGACTGGCAAAGTACCTTCATTTTTGGGGTGGCGCGCGTCCCAACTCATTGGAGCCACTGACCAATCTCGGATCCAGCCTTCCGCGGCTTCAGCTTGAAGTGCCGAAGAAGGCAATCAGATCGGCGCACAGCGTAGCCAGCTTCGTCTCTCGAAAAAAAATCCACCATGTTTCGGCACAGGCAAGCCCTGACGAAGTTCCTGATGGGCACCTCGCGGCCGCACTTACGGCAGCAGAACCCGCAGTGCAAACGCTTCTTGGCGTCGGCGGAATTCCTTCCCATGAATCTGCAATTGATTGCCATGGATCAAACATGGGAGCAGTCTTCAGGTAGAAAGTCTCAACGGGGAATAAGTCCTACTTGGAGAAAATAATGAAGATTCGATCCATATACAAGCCCATTGGCGCCCTTCGGTGTTCTGTTGTCGTCGCAACCACACTTGTGGTGGGAGTGGCTCTGACAGCCCTCGCGCCATCTGCCGATGCGCAGACCCTGAAAAAGGTTGCCGACAGCAACAAGATCACCGTGTCATACCGCGAGTCATCGGTGCCTTTCAGCTACTTGATCAGTCCGACCAAGCCGGTAGGCTTTGCCGTCGACTTGACCGAAGCCATCATTGACGATGTACGCGCGAAGCTCAAGAGAAAAGACCTTGAAGTTGCCTACATACCGGTGACCGGACAAACCCGCATTCCCTTGCTCGTCAATGGGACTTACGACCTGGAGTGCGGATCGACCACCAACAACTCCGCGAGGGGCAAGGAGGTGACTTTTGCGATCAGTCATTTCTATACCGGAACCCGTCTTCTGGCCAAGAAATCATCGGGCATCAAGAACTACGCCGATTTGGCAAACAAGACGGTCGCCACCACCGCCGGCAGCACGAACGAGAAGGTGCTGCGTGCGTACAGTGCCGACAAGAACCTCAACATTCAGATCATCTTGGGCAAGGACTACGACGATGCACTGCAGTTGGTTGAAAGTGACCGCGCCGTGGCATTTGCGATGGACGATATCCTGCTATTCGGGCTGAGGGCCAACTCCAGGAATCCAGGCGCCCTTGAAGTTGTCGGCGATACGTTGCAGGTCGAACCCTATGGATGCATGCTGCGCAAGGATGACCCGGAGTTCAAAAAGCTCGTTGATGGCATCATCACGCGCCTTATGAAATCGGGCGAATTCAGCAGGCTGTACGCCAGATGGTTTGAGGCGCCGATTCCGCCCAAAGGTATGGTTCTCGGCATGCCCATGAGTGAGCAATTGAAAGCCAACATGAAGGCGTTCAGCGACAAGCCAGCGCAGTAGGCGACACACACTGACAATGCCGAGCAGGCTGCTTGGCACTGCTAGTTCCATTGCAGTGCAACTCGATGTCCGTTGCATTGCAGTTGCCCATGGCTACCGTCGGCTTTCTGGAAATCAGGCGAATCGACGGTCAGCTAGGGAGGGAATAGCCCAGCGTCGGTTAATGGCCGACAAGGTGAGGTCGAAAGGTGAGCCCAGGCCGGCCGCTACCGCTGCTTGCAGCCGGCCACCCGCCACAGTGCGCAGTGAAAAGCGGGCAAAAGGTCCATCCAAGACGCTCAGCGCGAATTCGCCCGCGCCCAGCCGGCAATCTCAGCCGCCGAACGCATGGCGCCGGGCTGGCGTGCCACTTCCTTGCCGCCCTGGAACAGCGCCAGCGTCGGAATGCTGCGGATGTTGAAGCGGGCCGCCAGGCTCTGCGCCTCCTCGGTGTTGACCTTGACCAGGCGCAGGTGCGGCTCCAGCTGGGCGGCGGCCTGCTCGAAGGCGGGCGCCATCATGCGGCAGGGGCCGCACCACGGCGCCCAGAAATCGACCAGAACCGGGATCTGGCTGCGCCCGATGTGACGGTCGAACCCGGCTTCGTCCAGCGCCAGCGGCGCTCCGGTGAACAGCGGCTGGTGGCAGCTGCCGCAGTCCGGCGCGCTGGCCATATCCGCCGCCTTGACGCGGTTGGTGGTGTGGCAATGCGGACAGACGATGTGAAGTGCTTCGGTCATGAACAGATACCCCTTTGGGCATGAGAGTGGGGCCGCCGCCCAGGGGTTTCAAGCCCCGAAGGCGCGCTTCGTTCAGATGAATTTGGCAATCAGCGCCGCCAGAAGGCTCAGCAGGATCGTCGTGGTGAACGGAATGAACCATTCGCGTCCGAACAGGCGGAAGCGAAAGTCGCCCGGCAACTTGCCAAAGCCGAACTTCTGCAGCCAGGGCATGAGCCCGTTGAACAGGATCAGGGCCAGGAAAACGACGATGAGCCAGCGGATCATGGGGAGCCCCTTGCGGTGTCACAGCGCATGGCAGCGGTCGCCCTGGGTGAAGCCCAGCGCGTCCCATGGCGCGCCGGTGCAAAAGCCCACCACCTTGAACAGCTCGCCCATTTCGTGTTCGGCAATCAGTTTCAGTGCGTTCGCGCGCTCGGCTGTCGTGGCGGACTCCATCAGCGTGGCCAATCCGCAGTTCAGCAGGAAACGCGCCTGGCTGGTGTAGCCCAGCACGCTCAATCCATTGTCCTGCCCGGCCAGCGCCACCGCGGTGAAGTTGACGTGCGCCGTGATGTCCTTCAGGCCGACTTCCGACAGCGGGTCGGTGTCGGCCTGGTGCGCCTGATGGCACATCACGGTGCCCATGTGGCGCTGTGGATGGTAGTACTCACTCTCCGGGAAGCCATAGTCCAGAAAGAACGCCGCGCCGCCCTTGCCGCCGGCTTGAAGGCTGGCGCGCAGCCGGTCGGCCAGTGTGGCGACGAAGGCCTCGGCCTGCGGATGGATTTCGGTCAGGTAGTCATGGGGGCCGGGAACGTCCACCGGCGGACGCAGGTCGGTTGGGCGGTCGGCCCAGACCAGCGCGTCGTCCTGCAGCGTGACACCGCGCTCATGCCAGACACCGCCGTCGTGCCCGCCCTGGCGCGCCAGCAGTTTCACCGGCATGGCGTCGAGCACCTCGTTGCCGACCACGACGCCCTGGATCGCCCCGGGCAGCTCGCTGACCCACTGGACCTTGTCGCGGTGTCCCGCCAGCAGCGCCTGCTGGCGCGCGCGCAGCGTGCCGGACAGGTCCACGATGGTGTAGCGGCGCACCCGGTCGCCCAGGGTGTCGAGCAGTCGCAGCGCCAGCGCGCCGGAGCCGGCACCGAATTCCCAGACCTCGTCGGTGCCGGTGTGCGCCAGCGCCTCGCTGACCTGCGCGGCCAGCGCCTGGCCGAACAGCGGCGTGAGTTCCGGCGCGGTGACGAAATCGCTGCCCTCACCTTTCACGCCCGCGGGCATCGTGCCGAACTTGGCGCGCTCGTTGGCGTAGTAGCCCAGGCTTGGCGCGTAGAGCGCCAGCGCCATGAAGCGGTCGAAGCCGATCCAGCCGCCTGCCGTGGAAATGGCCCGCGCCAGCAGTTTCTGTAAGGCGGTCGTTAAACTTGTAGGTTCTGTCATCGCCCCGGATTGTCCCTGAATGTCTGCCGCCGCCGCGCCTGAATCGACCCGCCGCCCGCGCACCGTGCTCGTCACCGGTGCGGCGCGCCGGCTCGGCCGCGAAATTGCGCTGGCGCTGGCAGCCAGCGGCTGGCGCGTGGCGGTGCACTACCGGGGATCGAAGCAGGACGCTCTGAATACCGTAGCAGACTGTGACCATTTGACGCTGGGATCCGCCCATTTTCAGGCCGATCTGAACGATGAAGCCGCAGTGCGGGCGCTGTTGCCGCGTGTCGTGGCTGAAATGGGCCCGGTGGACGCGGTGGTCAACAACGCCTCCACCTTCGAGTACGACGACGCGGCGAGCTTCAGCTATGCGGCGATGGAAAAGCACTTGCGCGGCAACACCGGCGCGGCGATCCTGCTGGCCCAGGCGCTCCACATCCATGTTGCAGCGCGCGGCGCGGCGGGCGAAGACGAAGCCTGCGGCGCCGTGGTCAACCTGCTCGACCAGAAGCTGTGGAACCCCAACCCCGACTTCCTGAGCTATACCTTGTCCAAGGCCGCGCTCGAAGCCGCCACCACCCTGCTGGCCCAGGCGCTGGCGCCGCGTCTGCGGGTGGTCGGCGTGGCGCCCGGCCTGACGCTGACCAGCCACCTGCTCAGCGACGAGAAATTTGCAGCGCTGCACACGCTGAGCCCGCTGGGCCGTTCCTCCACCCCGGAAGACGTGGCCGCCACCGTGAAATTCGCGCTGGAGAACCGCTCCATCACCGGCACCACGCTGCTGGTGGACGGCGGCCAGCACCTGATCAAGTTCGAACGCGATTTTTCGAAAATGTGAGAATTTGCGGGACAGACCAACAAATGCGAAGCATTTTTGCTCTGTCCCCAACATACCAGCTCTTGCGGCACAGACCATGTCCAACACCTCCGGCACCCAGATCCTCACGCTCACCGGGCTGCGCTTCGACGCCAGCCTGGGCATCCTGGAGCAGGAAAAGTCCGCGCCCCAGCCGATCCAGGTCGATGCCGAACTCAACCTCGGCCCACAGCCCCTGCTGCCGCGTGACGACGACATCACCCATGTGCTGGACTACCGCAAGGTGCGCAAGATCATCATCGACGAATGCACCGCCGAACATGTCAACCTGCTGGAAAGCCTGATCGGCAAGCTCGCCTCCCGGCTGATGCAGTTGCCCGGCGTCGTCGGCGTGCGCGTGAAGATCGCCAAGCTGGAGATCTTCGACGATTGCGAAGTCGCGATCCGGGCGGAGGCGGGGCAATGGTGACCCCGACGGAGAAGACCATGAGCACCCCCTGGATCGAAGACGAAGTTCAAACCGCCGCCCGCGCCGGCTTCAGGATCGAACGCGAAACCCACAAGCTGGAAAAGCGCCTGTGCCGCCAGATGGGCCAAGCCATCATCGACTTCAACATGATCGAGGAAGGCGACAAGGTCATGGTCTGCCTGTCGGGCGGCAAGGACAGCTACGCCCTGCTCGACATCCTGCTCAAGATGCAGGCGCGCGCGCCGATCCACTTCGAGATCGTCGCCGTGAACCTCGACCAGAAGCAGCCCGGCTTTCCCGAGCACATCCTGCCCGAGTACCTGACGAAGCTCGGCATCCCGTTTCACATCGAGAACCAGGACACCTATTCCATCGTCACCGACAAGATTGCGCCCGGCAAGACGATGTGCAGCCTGTGCAGCCGGTTGCGCCGTGGCATCCTTTACCGCGTGGCGGATGAACTGGGGGCCACCAAGATCGCGCTGGGCCACCACCGCGACGACATGCTGCAGACCTTTTTCCTCAACATGTTCTTCGGCGGCAAGCTCAAGGGCATGCCGCCCAAGCTGGTCAGCGACGACGGCCGCCACATCGTGATCCGCCCGCTGGCCTACGCGGCCGAGAAGGACCTGGTCCGCTGGGCCGAGCACCGGCAGTTCCCGATCATTCCCTGCACGCTGTGCGGCAGCCAGGAAAACCTGCAGCGCAAGCAGATGAGCGCCATGCTCCAGGACTGGGAGAAAAAGCACCCGGGACGTATCGAGAACATGTTCTCCGCCCTGCAGAACATCGTGCCCTCGCACCTGATGGACGCGAAGCAGTACGACTTCAAGGGGCTGAAGGTGAGCGGTGTGCCCAGCGCGGATGGCGACAAGGCCTTTGACGAGGAAGAGTTTGCCGCGCCCGGCCTGCCCGGTTTGCAGGTCGTGGCGCTCTGAGCCTGTCTTGCCTCGAGAGACTCCATGGACGCCACCCGCATCATTGCCATCCGTCACGGCGAAACCGCCTGGAACGTGGACACGCGCATTCAGGGCCAGCTCGACATTCCACTCAACGACACGGGACGCTGGCAGGCAGAGCGCCTGGCGCGCGCGCTGGCCGCTCATGAACCGATTGACATGGTCTACACGAGCGACCTGCTGCGCGCCTGGGAGACCGCGCGGGCAGTGAGCGAATCCACCGGCGCGCCGATGGTCGCCGACGAGGGGCTGCGCGAGCGCGGTTTTGGCGTTTTCCAGGGCAAGACCTTTGCCGAGATCGAAGCGACCCTCCCTGAGGAATCGCTGCTTTGGCGCAAGCGCGACCCGTTCTGGGCGCCAGAAGGCGGCGAGTCACTCACGGCCATGCGCCGGCGCGTCGTGGAGACGCTGCACACGCTGGCGTCGCGCCACACGGGCGAACAGATCGTGCTGGTGGCGCACGGCGGCGTCCTGGATCTGCTCTACCGCGCCGCCACCGGGCAACAGCTGCAGGCGCCGCGCACCTGGCAAGTCGGCAACGCCGCCATCAACCGCCTGCTGTGGACGCCCGAGGGGCTCACGCTGGTCGGATGGTCGGACACCTCGCACCTGGACGATGAGACCCTTGATGAAACCTCCACCTGATCAAGGCCGACGGCCACTCCCCCCGACCCTCGCAGACCTGGCGGGAAAGCCCGTCGCTGCCATCGACACGCCGGCGCTGGTCATCGACCTGGACGCGATGCAGCGCAACCTTGCGCGCATGGCCGAATTCGCCCGCAAGCACAGCGTCCGGCTGCGCCCGCACGCCAAGATGCACAAGAGCGCGGCGCTGGCCCGGCTGCAGATGCAGGCCGGCGCGGTGGGCGTGTGCGTGCAGAAGACGGCGGAGGCCGAAGCCATGGCCGCCGGGGGCGTGACCGACATCTACATCAGCAACGAGGTCATCGACCCCGCCAAGCTGCGCCGCGTGGCCGCGCTGGCCGGCCAGTTGAATGCCGCAGGCGGACGTCTGGCGATTGCGGTGGACAGCCTGGAAGGCATTTCGCGGCTGGCGGCTGCAATGGCGGATCAGGAGGACGGTGTGACCGGCGGCGGCGAGGCCGGAGACCGTGGCAGTGTTCCGACTCATCCGGGGCATGCGCAAAACCGGAGCGACGAGACGGCCGTTGTGCCCCTCATCGAGGTCTTCATCGAAATCGATGTCGGCCAAGGTCGTTGCGGCCTGCCGCCCGGCCCGGCCGGTGTGGCGCTTGCGCAGGCCATCACCGCGCACAGCAACCTGCGTTTCGCCGGCCTGCAGGCTTACCATGGCCGCGCCCAACACCTGCGCAGCGTCGAAGAGCGCCGAGAGGCCATCGCCCGCGCAGCCGACGAAGTGCGACGCACCCGTGCGCTAATCGAGGCCGCCGGCATCCCGGTCGCGCTCGTCACGGGTGCAGGTACGGGCACGTTCGCGCTGGAGACCGCCAGCGGCATCTGGGGCGAGTTGCAGGCGGGTAGCTACCTGTTCATGGACGCGGACTACGCGGGCAATGCGCACGACCCGGCGCAGCCGGCGTTCGAGCATGCGTTGTTTGTCAAGAGCCAGGTGATCAGCGTGAACGCCGCGCATGCCGTGTGCGACGCGGGCCACAAGAGCCACGCCATCGACTCCGGGCTGCCGCGCGTGCACAGCCTGCCCGGCCAGCCGTCGCTGACCTACGCCAACGGCGGCGACGAGCACGGCATCCTGCATCCGGCACCCGGCGAGGGCGCACTGCCCGGGGGATCGGCGAATGCGCTGCCCGCATTGGGCGACACTGTCTGGCTGATTCCGGGCCATTGCGACCCCACCGTCAACCTGCACGAGCACTACATCGGCGTGCGCGGTGGCCTGGCGCACGGCACGGTGGAGCGCATCATCAGGGTTGACGCGAGGGGCGCGCTGACCTGATAGTTCGTCCAACAACCTGGAGACAACACACCATGAGCGCAGCGCCGAGCCGCCTCAAGCAAGCGAACGCCCCCTCGGGGGGCAGCGCAGCACGCGCAGCGGCAAGCGTGGGGGCCACATGACTCCCAGCCAGATCATCGTCCTTGCCACCCCGGTCTTCGTGTTGATGATCGCCTTCGAACTGGCGTACGGCCTGCGCAAGGGGCGCAACACCTACCGCCTGGCCGACGCCATCAACAGCATCAGCCTGGGCATGCTGAGCCAGATCAGCGCGGTATTCACGCGCCTGCTGCGGGTGGGCCTCTACACGGCAGTCTATGCGTCGGTCTCGCTGGTGCCGCTGGATGAAGCCCGGGCCTTCTGGACGACCTGGCAAGGCTGGCTGCTGGCGCTGGTCTTCTACGACTTCTGCTACTACTGGCTGCACCGCATGGGCCACGAGGTGGGCGTGCTGTGGGCGGCGCACGTGGTGCACCACCAGAGCCAGGACTACAACCTGTCCACCGCGCTGCGCCAGACCAGCAGCGGCGCGCTGCTCGGCTGGGTCTTCTACCTGCCGATGGCGCTGGCCGGCGTGCCGCCGCTGGTGTTCGGCATCGTGGCGCTGGTCGACCTGCTGTACCAGTACTGGGTGCACACCGAGCATGTGCCCAAGCTGGGCTGGTTCGACCGCTGGTTCTGCAGCCCGTCGAACCACCGGGTGCACCACGCGGTCAACGACAACTACCTGGACAAGAACTACGGCGGCATCCTGATCGTCTGGGACCGGCTGTTCGGCACCTTCCGCGACGAGGACCTCGCCGAGCCCTGCGTCTACGGCACGCGCGGCGCGCTCGACAGCTGGGACCCGCTCTGGGCCAACACCGAGGTCTACTGGGCCCTGGCGAAGGACAGCTGGTACACGGCGAACTGGGGCGACAAGCTGCGCGTCTGGCTCAAGCCCCCGGGCTGGCGCCCGGCCGACGTGGCGGCGCGCTTTCCCAAGCCGGCGTTTGATATCACCCGCGTGGAGACTTTCCAGCCACCGATGAGCCGCGCGGCGCAATGGTTTGCCGGTCTCAATTTCGCGGCGCTGCTCGGCGGCGTCATCGTCTTTCTCTGGCACGCCGACAGCCTGCCGCTGGCGCAGGCGGCCGTCTGGTTCTCGGCCCTGACCGCAGGCCTGTGGGCCGTGGGCGCGGTCACACAGGGCCGCATCACGGCGCTGGAGGCTCTGCTGATCCAGGCCGCCGCGCTGGCCACGGCCACCAGTGCCGCCGGCATGCCGGACCTGTACCGGCTCATCAAACCGATTCCGATGCTGATCGCTATTTTTATGATAGCTACTTATGACCCATCGACGCTGGGAAGAGGCCCGAAAGATGCCAAATTCCGCCAGATTGCGCCTTCCGGCAGGCTCTGGCTGCTCGCAGCGCTGGTCGGCTCTCTGGCGGGCGACGTGTTCCTGCTGTTCCAGGGCTATTTCGTGCCGGGCCTGGTGGCGTTCTTGCTGGCGCACGTTGCCTACCTGGCGCTGCTGCGCCAGGGCGTGGGCTGGTTCCCCAGCCGCCGCGCGCTGGCCGCCACGCTGGGCGTGGGGGCGGCGATGTACGCCTTTCTGTGGACGGGCGGCCTGCCCGCTGGCCTGCGCGTGCCGGTCGCCGCCTACGTCACGGTGATCGCGCTGATGACCGCGCAAGCCATCGGCCGCGCCACCGTGTTGCGCGACAAGGCATCGTGGGTGGTGGCGGTCGGCGCGGGCTGCTTCATGCTCAGTGACTCACTGCTGGCCACCAACAAGTTCGTGATGCCGCTGCCGCTGGCGTCGTTCTGGGTGCTGACGAGCTACTACGCGGCGCAGGTGCTGATCGTAGGCGGGTGGCTGCGTGGACAGGTTCAACCGCACGCAGCGGTGACGGCGAGCCCCGAATCACTCCGTTTTCAGTAGCACTTTGCGGCCATCCCACGCTGGGATGGTGCCAGTTTCATTCAATAAAAAGCTCACCCGCCGCTTTCGGCGGCGCCACACCCAGATGCCGGTAGGCCGCCAGCGTGGCGATGCGCCCGCGCGGGGTGCGCTGCAGGAAACCCTGCTGGATCAGGTAGGGCTCGATCACGTCCTCGATGGTGTCGCGCTCCTCGCCGATGCTGGCCGCGATGTTGTCCAGCCCGACCGGGCCGCCGTCGAAGCGGTGGATCACGGCCTCCAGCAGCTTGCGGTCCATCACGTCGAAGCCTTCCGGATCGACGTCGAGCATGGCCAGCGCGCGGTTGGCGATGTCCAGCGTGATGCGGCCCGTGCCCTTGACGTCCGCGTAGTCGCGCACACGGCGCAGCAGGCGGTTGGCGATGCGTGGCGTGCCGCGTGAGCGCCGGGCGATCTCGAAGCCGCCCGCGTCGTCCATCGGCGTCTTGAGCAGGCCGGCGCTGCGCGTGACGATGCGCCCGAGCTCCGAGGCGGTGTAGAACTCCAGCCTGGAGACGATGCCGAAGCGGTCGCGCAGCGGGTTGGTCAGCATGCCGGCGCGCGTGGTGGCGCCCACCAGCGTGAAGGGCTGCAGGTCCAGCTTGATGCTGCGCGCCGCCGGCCCCTCGCCGATCATGATGTCGATCTGGTAGTCCTCCAGCGCGGGGTAGAGGATTTCCTCGACGACCGGGCTCAGGCGGTGGATCTCGTCGATGAACAGGACGTCGTTCTTCTCCAGGTTGGTCAGCAGCGCCGCCAGATCCTTGGGCTTTTCCAGCACCGGCCCGCTGGTCTGGCGCAGGTTGACGCCGAGTTCGGCCGCGATGATGTGCGACAGCGTGGTCTTGCCCAGCCCGGGCGGGCCGAACAGCAGCACGTGGTCCAGCGCCTCCTCGCGCTTGCGCGCCGCGCCGATGAAAATCTCCAGCTGCTCGCGCACCTTGACCTGGCCGACGTACTCGTCGAGCAGCTTGGGCCGTAGCGCGCGCTCGATGGCCTCCTCCTGGGGCGAAACGGGCGCGGCGGAGACCACGCGCTTGGGCGGCGCGGGCAGGAAATCGTCGGTCTGGATGGTCATGGTTCGGATTATTTCGCCAGCGCCTTCAGCGCCAGCTTGATGCCTTCGCTCACGCCCACATCCGCCGGCAGCGCCTTGAGCGCCAGCGCGGCCTCCTTGTCGCTGTAGCCCAGTGCCACCAGCGCCTGCTGGATGTCAGCCTGCGCGTCGCTGGCCAGGCCCACCGGCAGTCCGATGTCGGCGCCCAGCTTGCCCTTGAGTTCGAGCAGCAGGCGCTCGGCCGTTTTTTTGCCGATGCCGGGCACCTTGATGAGGCGCCCCGCCTCCTGCGCGGTGATTGCCTGCGAAAGCTCGCCCACGCTCATGCCCGACAGCACCGATAGCGCCGTGCGCGGCCCCACGCCGCTGATCTTGATGAGTTGGCGAAACGCCTCGCGCTCCGCGGCGGTGGCGAAGCCGTAGAGCAGCTGCGCGTCCTCGCGCACCACGAAGTGGGTGAGCAGGGTGATGCGCTCGCCGAGCGCGGGCAGGTTGTAGAAGGTGCTCATCGGCACGCTCACCTCGTAGCCCACGCCGTGGCAGTCGACCACCACTTCGGGCGGGTTTTTTGCGGCCAGCGTGCCTTGCAGACGTCCGATCATGAAGTGTCCCTGGTTGATGTGAGGCGGGTCACTGGGGTACCTTCGCCCTGGCTGGCTGCGGTGCTACTCGCCTTGGGAGCGGCCCGACAGCTCATGGCTGCACCAGCCCGCGGCGTGCCGCCTCCAGCGCCGCTTCGGCGCGGGACGACACATTGAGTTTTCGGTAAATCTGCTTGATGTAATCCGCGATCGTGTGGCGCGAAAGTCCAAACTGCTGGGCGATTTCTGGCAGGGTGTAGCCCTTGGCCACGCGCTGCAAGACCTCGGTCTCGCGGTCGGTGAGCTTGACCTCGTCCTCAACGCTGCGCATCAAGGTCTGGCGGCGCTGCGGACTGGTCGCAAAGTGCGAGAGCACGCGCCGCGCGATCGGCGGCGACAGGGGCGGCTCGCCCTGGGTCATGCGCACCAGCTGCCCAACGAGGGTCTCCTTCGGCTGCTCCTTGAGCAGATAGCCAAAGGCGCCGGCCTGCAATGCGGGAAACAGGTGCTCGTCGTCGTCATAGATCGTCACCACCACGGGCAGCGACTTGGGTTGGTGATGGCGCAACGCCCCAACGACGTCAAGGCCCGAGCCGTCGGGCAGGCCCAGGTCGACCAGTGCAAGGTCGAAATTCTGCTGCGCCACGCAGGCCAGCGCCTGGTCCACCCGCGCGGCGGTGGTCACCTGCACAGCCGGAAACGCGGCGCGCGCCACGTCCGCAAGCCATCCCCGTATCTGGGGCAAGTCTTCAACGATCAGGGCGTGTTGCATTTGAAGATGTTAGCGGAAGCGCCCCTGGCGCCGCTTCAGAGTTGCCCGATGTGCCGCTTCCGTCGGGCACCAGCGGCACCCAGACCTCCAGAAAGGCACCGCCCAGCGGACCGCGCCGCCAGCTGTGCCGGCCGCCCAGAATGCGCACCCGGCGTTCGATGCCCCCGAGCCCGTTCCCCTTGGCACCCAGCGCACCCGCGTCCATGCCGCATCCGTCGTCTTCGACCGTCAGCGACAGGGCTTGCGGCGGAAAGCCGATCACCACCCGGCAATGGGCGCCGCCGCTGTGCTGGATCAGGTTGGAAACCGCCTCGCGCAATACGCGCGTCAGCTGCACCTGGGTGCGCGCGGGCAGCAGCAGGCCGTCCGGCGGCTCGGCCGCCTGCCAGTCCACGGAAAACCCGGCCGCTGCAAGGCGCTGCACCGTCTCGGCGCGCCAGTCGGCCAGCAGGTCGGCCGCGCGCAAAGGCTCGCTGACCATGCCCCGAACCGACAGGCGCATTTCATCGAGCGCCTGGCGCGCCATGCCCGCAAGCTGCCCGCGGTCGTCCACACGGCTGCTCTCATGGGCAATGCTCAGCAATTTGGCCCCCAGATCGTCGTGCAGGTCGGAGGCGATACGCTGGCGCTCGTCCTGCACGGCCTCACGCGCGCGAAGGCTGGAGAGTTCAGCGAAGTTGCGGGCGATCTCGCTGGACTTCTCGGTCACGCGCCGCTCCAGTTCGACATTGAGCTCCTCGCTGCGGCGCAGGTTGTCGCTGAAGACCCAGATCAGGCGCAGGCACAGGGGCAGCAGCGTGATCGGCCCGCCCAGATGACCGAGGTGCATCTTGAGAGGTAACGCCAGGAATGCGGCCGCCAGTTCGACCAGCGTGATCGCCACCATCGTGATCAGGATCACCGAGAACAGCCAGAAGTCGCGCCGCGACACCCGCCAGGAGACCGCCATGAACCAGAATGACGCGACGATGAACTGCGGCACCAGCCAGTAGTAGGTCCATCGGGCGAGCGGGTAGACCTGCTCCTGACCGCCCCACAGGAAGGCCAGGGGGATGACCAGCATCTGCCACCACAGCACCTGATTGATCCAGCCCACATTGCGTCCGATAAAACGCATCAGGAAGAGCACGAAGCCCGTCACGCACAGCGGCGCCGTTGCCGGCACCAGCATCTCGATCCACGGGCCCGGCAAGGGCGGATCGATGACATACAGGCGGGTGGTGTTGAGCGTCCACCAGCCAATCCACAGCGTGAAGTAGCCGTAGTAGGTGTCCTTCGGGCGCGTCAGCCACAGGGCGCCAATGAAGACGGTAAAGGCCCCCAGCAAGGCCGTGATGACCTTGGGCAGCGTGATGTTCCACCACAGCGCCTGCTCGTACAGGGGCCGCAATGCCTCGGACGCGCCGATGCGCACCATCGACAGGCCCGAAGACCGCTGGGCGGCCGAGACCTGACGCAAGGGATAGCCCACGACCTGGATGTGGATCGTGTTGACGCCGGGTTTCAGCAACGCCTGCGGCAGCGTGAACAACTGCGGGGTGAAGCAGTTGCGACTGTAGGGCAGCTCGAGGCGCCCGCCGGAGCCGACCAGGGAACCGTTCAGGTAGACCGCCAGATTGCTGCAGACGCGCTCCACATAAATGGCCGGGACCTGGTTGCCCTTCACCAGACCGGTGGTATCCAGCGGCATGCGGTACCAGAGCTCTCCGCCAAATTCGGGCCGTGTACGGCCCCAGTCGTCCGGCAGGGCCTGCGCGCGCCAGCCTGGCGCCGGCGCACTACCCACTGCCAAGCTCAGCCCCGGCACTTCCGACACCTCGGCCTGCTGGATCAGGATCGTCTCGGCACGCACGGCCGATGCGGCGAACAAGGCCAGGGCGCCGCCCAGGGCCAGCGAACGGGAAAGCGCGACAATAAAAGACTGCATCCACTTCACGCCATGATTGTCCGTCACACCTTCACCCCCCATAACAACACCCGTCTGGGCAACCTGTGCGGCCCCATGGACGCCAACCTGCGCACCATCGAGGCGGCCCTTCAGGTGACCGTCGCGCACCGCCACGAGCAGTTCAAGGTGGACGGCCCCAAGGCCAAGGCCACGCGCGCCATGGAGGTGCTGCAGGCGCTCTACGAGATGGCCGAGCGCGCGATCCCGGTCGACCGGATCCAGCTGATGCTCGCGGGGGATGCTGCCACGCTGGCGGCGGGCGAGGACGGCGGACTGGTGCTGCAGACCCGCCGCGCCGACCTGCGCGCGCGCACCCCCAACCAGGCCACCTACCTGGAAGCGATGGCCACGCACGACATCACCTTCGGCATCGGGCCGGCCGGCACCGGCAAGACCTATCTGGCCGTGGCCGCCGCGGTGGACGCGCTGGAGCGCGCGTCGGTGCAGCGCATCGTGCTGACGCGTCCAGCGGTGGAGGCCGGCGAGCGCCTGGGCTACCTGCCCGGCGACCTGAACCAGAAGGTGGACCCCTACCTGCGTCCTTTGTATGACGCGCTGTACGACCTGATGGGTTTCGACAAGGTGAGCAAGGCTTTCGAGCGCGGCGCGCTGGAGATCGCCCCGCTGGGCTTCATGCGCGGGCGCACGCTGAACCACGCCTTCGTGATCCTGGACGAGGCGCAGAACACCACGCCCGAGCAGATGAAGATGTTCCTGACCCGCATCGGCTTTGGCGCCAAGGCCGTGGTGACCGGCGACGTGAGCCAGATCGACCTGCCCAAGACCCAGCTCAGCGGCCTGATCGACGCCGAACGCGTGCTGCGCCGCGTCAAGGGCATCGCCATGTGCCACTTCACCTCGGTGGACGTGGTGCGCCATCCGCTGGTGGCGCGGATCGTCGATGCCTATGACATGCGCGGGCGCATGGCGGCATCGCGCAAGGCTACCGAATGACTCCCCTGTTGATGGCAGACAATGACCATCCGACGATGGGAATGGACTGAATTGACTCGAAAATGCCTCTGAACACCCTGCAACTCTCGCTGCAGTTCGGCGAACTGGCCAACGCGGCGCTGCACCGCGCGGCCCTGCCCCGTCACAAGGTCGCGCGATGGATCCGCCACGGGCTGGCCTCTGACGCCGAGATCACCGTGCGCATCGTCGATGCGGAAGAAGGCCGCGCGCTGAACCGCGATTACCGCCAAAAAGATTACGCCACCAACGTGCTGACCTTCGACTACACGCAGCAACCCATCGTCACCGCCGACCTGGTGCTGTGCGCCCCGGTGGTCGAACGGGAAGCCCGCGAGCAGGGCAAGACGCTGCAGGCGCACTACGCGCACCTGCTGGTGCACGGCACGCTGCACGCGCAGGGGTGGGAACACGAGACCCGCAAGGCCGATGCCGAGGCGATGGAGGCCTACGAGGTCGAGATTCTGGCCGGGCTAGGGCTGCCAAATCCCTATTTGTGAGCCCAAGAGGGACCGTCACCCCGGCCTCTGCTGGAACAGGTCTCAAAGCAGTCATTTGTCCGGTCGTCACAGCGGGCCTGGCCCGCTGGAAAAGACGGCTAGGGTGCAATCTGCGCAATGGAAGCGCCAACGCCATCCTTGGCGGTTGTGCCGTTGGCATCCATGTTGTCGCGCCGTGGCACGTCAAAATTGGCGACATAGGCACGCTTGCCCGCAAACACGAGTGCTGCGGGGAATTCCAGGGGCCCCTGACTGCCGTTTTTGGCAATCGTCTTGACCACGCCTGTGGGTGATACGGAAACGATGGCGTTCAATTCGTTCGCCGCCACCCATACATTGCCGCTGGCATCAAAAGCCATGCCGTCCGCGCCCTCAAGCAAAGGGCTCTGCGCCAGCAGAACGGGTTTACCGCCTTTGCCGTCCGCACCCATCACAACTTTCCATACCGCACCGCGGGATGTGTCGGCCACGTGCAAGACACCTGCCGCGTCAAATTCCAGACCATTGGCCACAATGGCTTGCTGAGTTTTACCATCAGGCAGGGTGCGCACATTTTTGTCGATTTGTGCTGCAACCTGAGCCGCACCGCCGCTTGAGCCGATGCGGTACACGATGCCACTTGCGCCGCCGGACACAAAGAGATTGCCCTGCTTGTCAAAAGCGATGCCGTTGGCGCCAGTCACGCCGGTTGCAAAGGTTTGCGCAACGCCTGGCTTGGCCGGATTCAGGTCTGCGGCCTTGATGCGGACGATTTCACTGAATGGGCCGATCGCAACGTACAAATCACCCTTGGCGTCGAACAAGATACCTGAAGGCGAGGCGTCGACTTTCTTGCCATCAACCATGCGCGATTCGATTTTTCCCACCACCACCGGCTTGGGAAAATTCGGTTCAACGCGCAGGATGTTGCCTGTGACCCGGTCAGGCGCGTACAGGACGCCAGCGCGGTCCGCCGTGATGCTTTCAATAATCACGGTGCGGTCCACGCTGGCTGGATCAAGATCGACCAGGATGGACACCGTCGGGTTGGCCATCTGCGTGCCAGCGCAGCCGCTCAAGACAAAAGCCAACAGGCTGGAGAAAAAAAGTTTCATGATTGACATTTTCAAAAATCAAGTTGAGAGGATTTTTCAGGAGTAACGGAAAAAAATTTGACCACAAAATGACAAGGACGGTACGGGGTGGGGGTGCTAGAACACCCATGACCGCCCCGACAATCAGACACTGCCGGGCCAGTCGTCCATGACGTCCGTCGGCTGACCCACAATGGCGAGATACCCGCCGGCTCGAAGCATCCAGGGCAAAGGTGTCAAAGCACTGGCTGCGTCGCTCCCGCGACGGCAGTGCCGCCCTTTTGAAGAAAAAAATTGAAGTTTTCGTGCGCTATTCCAGCGTGGAATGGTCGTTTTAAGCTATTGAATTGAGAGTTACCGGAGGCTGAACCCGGCGCTTCGACGCTTCAATTCACCTGCAGCGGAATCGTCACCGGCCCGTCGTTGATGAGTTGCACCTTCATGTCGGCGGCGAACCGGCCGGTCTGCACGACCGGATGCGCGAGCCGGGCCTGGCCCACGAAGTAGTCGTAGAGCCGTTGCCCCTCGTCGTGCGGTGCCGCCTGGGTGAAGCTCGGGCGGTTGCCGCCGGTGGTGTCGGCCGCCAGCGTGAACTGGCTGACGATCAGCAGTCCGCCGCAGGCCCCCTGCCCGTCCAGATCCTGCACGCTGCGGTTCATCTTGCCGGCCTCGTCGCTGAAGATGCGCAGTTTCAGGATCTTCGCCAGCAGTTTGTCGGCCTGCGCCTCCGTATCGCCGCGCTCGGCGCAGACCAGCACCAGCAGGCCGGGGCCGATCTCGCCCGTCACCACGCCGTCCACCACCACACGCGCCTCGCTGACGCGCTGCAGGAGGGAGATCATTCAGTGCCCGCCCGGCCGCCCGAAGGGCACTGAGGCCCCATTGGGGGGCAGCGATACACAACGTGATGAGCGTGGGGGCGTCATATCAAATCCCTCGGGTCGTCGAAGTGCGCCTCCACGTCGCTGGGCAGCAGCTGGATGCTGGCGCGCAGACCCGGCACGGCGCTCATCAGCGCCTGCTCCACACTGGTTCGAACGGCTGCCGCGCGCCCGAGCGACCAGCCCGCCGGCATGTGCATGTGCATGTCGACAAAACGGCGCTGGCCGGCCTTGCGCGTGGTGACGTGGTCGAAGCGGATGATCTGCGTCTCGCCGCGGGCGGAGGCGAACTCGTCCAGCGTCCGCTGGATCGTGACCATCACGTCGGCCTCGACCGCCTCGTCCATCAGGCCCTGGGACGAGCGCCACATCAGGTGGAATCCTTCCCGCAAGATGTTCAGGGCGACCCCGATGGCGACCACCGGGTCCAGCCAGAGCCAGCCGGTGAAATACACCAGCGCAATGCCCACGACCACACCCGCCGAGGTCCAGACATCGGTCACCAGGTGCTTCGCGTCGGCCTCCAGCGCAATGGACCGGTGCTCCTTCGCCGCGCGAAACATCACCCAGGCCAGCAGTCCGTTGAGGCCCGAGCTGGCCACCGACAGCGCCAGGCCCCAGCCGACCTGCTCGATCGGCCGCGGGTCGAACAGCCGGTGCCCGGCCGCCCAGATGATCCCTGCCGCCGCCGCGATGATCAGCGCGCCTTCGAAGCCGGACGAAAAGTACTCGGCCTTGTGATGGCCGTAGGGATGATCCTCGTCGGCGGGGCGCGCCGCGATCGTCACCATCACCAGCCCGAAGATCGCGCTGGCCAGGTTGACGAAGGACTCCATCGCGTCCGACAGCAGGCCGACCGAATCGGTCACGTACCAGGCCAGGGTCTTGAGCGTGATGGTGATGATGGCCACCACCACGGAGGCCATGAGCAGGCGCCGGGGGGTCAGCAGGCGGGCGGTGGCGGGGGTCATGGCGCTATTGTCGCGCAGCCCCGGCAACGGGCCGTGCCAGAATCCGGCCGATGTGGCTCTCGTGGAAACCAATGCGCGGATGGGTTCTGGCCTGGGTGGTGGTCACCCTGGCCGGTGCCGCCGCTCTCGGCCGCCTGGAACTGACCGACCTGAGGGATGGGTTCGACACCAACGCGCGCATCATGCACCGGCTGCTGAGCCAGCGCGTGGTGCAGCACGACGCGATCCTGGCCACTTTGGCGCTGCTGCAGACCGGCCCCGATGGCCCCGCGGACGCCGCCCCGGAACAGCGCCTGCCCGCGTTGTACCCACAAATTCTCTCGGTGCAGCGACGCGACCGCGGGGCCGGCTGGACCGATCCGGTTCTGGCGGCGGCTGAAATCGCCTCGCGCACCCAAAAGCGGGCGGTGCTGGGAACCGTGGACTTCGCCGCTGGCCGTTACCAGCTTCTGCTGGCCGCGCTGCCCGCAAGCTACGCCCTCACGATCGACCTGCGCGCCATGGTGCCCTGGGCCGAGTGGCCCCTGCCGCCAGCGACCAGCCCGGTACGCGTGGCGCTGGAGCAGGCGGGCCAGAGCTTCGTCCTGCAGCCGGGTCAGCCCGCCAGCGGTGGCTGGCGCTTCGAGTTTCACAAGCACCTGGCCGCCGACAGCCAGCCCTTCGACGTGGTGGTGACGCAGATGGTGGGCTGGAAAGCCTTGCCCTGGGGCCGAATCATGCTGTGGGCCCTGTTCGTGGCCGCGGTGTTGGCCAGTCTGCGCCACGGCCTGCGCCAGCGCGCGGCCCGCAGCCGTGCCGAGGAGTTGCTGCGCCTGGGACAGGTGGCTCGGCTGAACACGCTGGGCGAGCTTGCGGCCGGCATGGCGCACGAGCTGAACCAGCCGTTGACCGCAGTGATGGCCAACACCCAGGCGGCGCGGCGGTTGCTGGACGAGGATCCGCCTGAGCTGGCAACCGCGCGCGGCGCCATGGCACAGGCGGTGGAGCAGGCGCGCCGGGCTTCGGACGTGGTGGGGCGTCTGCGCCGCGTGGTGGAGCGGCCCGACCTGGCGGGGCAGACGCAGGCCGTGAACCTGGCTGAGGCGGTCCGTCGCGCCCTGTACCTGCTGGAGCCTGAATGCCAGCGGCGCGGTGTGACGGCGGTGGTTCATGCCACGGAGGGCGTCACGGTGCGGGCGGAGCCCGTGGCGCTCGACCAGATCGTCCACAACCTGCTGATGAACGCGCTGCAGGCGCTGGAAAAAGCCCCTCCCGGCCAGCGGCGTCTGACGCTGGCGGTCAGCGCCCACGACGCAAGGGGCCAACTGGACGTGGCCGACACCGGGCCCGGCATCCCACCCGAGGTGATGCCCCGCATCTTCGAGCCCTTCTTTTCCACGCGCGCAGGCGGCCTGGGTCTGGGCCTGAGCTTGTGCGAAAGCCTGGCCACGAACATGGGCGGCGCTCTGGCGGTGGCGCGCAACGAGCCACACGGCGCGGTTTTCCTGCTCACCCTTCCCCTCTCGAAAACAGGCCCATGAGCGCAGCCAATCCACCCCGCAGGGAGAGCCAAGGTTCATACGTTGGCGCCGGTCATGCGGCGGCAAACGCGGAGGCAGAAGGCCGCAGCGCCGGGCCGCCCCAAGCAAGGCCAGCCCCCTCGGGGGGCAGCGCCGCAAACGCAGTGGCAAGCGTGGGGGCATCATTGTCGCCGCTGATTCACCTGATCGACGACGACGCGGCCGTCCGCGACAGCCTGGCGCTGCTGATCGGTACCGTGGGCCTGCGGGTGCAGGCCTGGGCCGATCCGCTGGCGTTCATCAAGGGCTTCGACCGGCACGGCATCGGCGCCATCGTGCTCGACGTGCGCATGCCTGGCATCAGCGGCCTGACCGTGCTCGACGACCTGGTGGCCCAGGGCGTGGACCAGCCGGTCATCCTGCTCACCGGCCACGGCACCGTGGAAATGTGCCGGCGCGCCTTCAAGTCGGGCGCGGCGGAGTTTCTGGAAAAGCCGGTGAATGACGAGCAACTTCTCGAAGCCCTGCAACACGCGGTGCGCCAGCATGTGAAGTCGCGCGAGCGGCACCAGGCTGACCAGCATGCACGGGAACGTTACGCGCAGTTGTCCGAGCGCGAACGCGAGGTGCTGGGGCTGATCGTGGCGGGCCTGACCAACAAGGAGATCGGCCGTGCGCTGAGTGTGTCGCCACGCACCGTGGAAACACACCGCGCCAACCTCTTCGCCAAGCTGCAGGCCGAGTCGCTGGCGCAGCTGATCCGCCACTACGCCGCGCTGGTCGAGGGCGCCTGACCCACCGGCGCGGCGAAACGGCCGGCGGGGATTTCACGCTCCGTAGTTCTACGGAGCGTGGCGCGTAACCGTACGAATAGGCAAGCCGCCTCAGGTTTTCTAAAGTTCTCCCACGGTTGATCGAACCGTTTGACCTCCAGGAGAACCCCCATGAACAAGCTGTTTCACGCCTCTGCCCTTGCCCTGTCGCTGATCGCCACGGTCGCCAGCGCGCAGGCTGTCCGCACCGAGAAGAACATGTCGCTCGAACTGGCCAACCAGATCGCCGCCGCCACAGTGGCCTCCTGCACCGCAGCGGGCTACAACGTCACCGCCGCCGTGGTGGACCGCGCCGGCACGCTGCGCGCCCTGCAACGCGCCGACAACGCCGGCCCGCACACCGTGGGCGCCGCGCAAGGCAAGGCCTTCACCTCGGCGTCCGCCAAGAACACCACCAGCGCCATGCTGGAGAACGTGCAGAAGAACCCGGGCGCGGCAACACTTGTCAACATCCCCGGCTTCCTGGTCCTGGGCGGCGGCGTTCCGGTCAAGGTCGGCAACGAAGTCATCGGCGCGGTCGGCGTCGGCGGCGCGCCGGGCGGCCATCTGGACGAGAAATGCGCCATGGACGCGCTGGACAAGGTCAAGGACCTGCTGAAGTAAGCCACCAAGCCGCACATGGAGCCGCAAATGGACCGGAAGTGCATCAATCGTTCAATCCGGCGCCTCGCGCTCGCTACGGTCTTCTGCGCCATCAACGTGTTTGGCGCACTGCCGGCGCTGGCCCAAGCCCCGCCCAGCCCCGCCGAAGCCGCCCAGTACCAGGGCCTGCATGCAGCGGCCTGGCGGGGCGACGTGCCAAAGATCGAAAAGCTCGCTGCCGCCAGCGCCAACCTGAACGCACGCGACCCCCAGGGCCGCACGCCGCTACACGTGGCCACGTTCGCCAGGCAGCGCGGGGCCATCCGCGCGCTGGTCAAGGCAGGCGCCGACGTCAACCTGCTGGAGAACGACCGCTACGACGGGGTCACGATTGCCTCGGTGGCCGACGATGAGGAAAGCCTGCGGGTGCTGCTGTCGCTGGGGGCCAGCGCGAAGCAAGTGACCAGCCGCTACGACGGCACCGCGCTGATTGCCGCGGCGCACCTGGGTCACGAAGGCGTCGTGCGCCAGCTCATCGCCGCCGGCGCCCCGCTGGACCATGTCAACAACCTGCACTGGACCGCCGTGATCGAGGCCATCGTGCTGGGCGACGGCGGACCGCGCCATCAGTCCACGCTCAAGGCCCTGATCGACGCGGGTGCCAGTCTGAAACTGAGCGACCGGCAGGGGCAGACACCGCTACAGCTGGCGCGCGCCAGAGGCTACAAGGACATGGTGAAGATGCTGGAAGCCGCCGGGGCGAAGTGATCCCGCCGGGCTGACGCCCCCGCATTCAGTTCAGCGTGACTCGCGCGAACTTGCGCTTGCCCACCTGCAGCACATAACTGCCGGCAGCCAGCTTCAAGCCCTTGTCGCTGATCACGCTGGAGTCCACGCGCACACCGCCGCCGTCGATCAGGCGGCTGGCCTCGGAAGTCGACGGCGCGAGGCCGGCGGCCTTCAGCAGCGCACCGATGCCCATCGGGGCGCCAGACAGGGCCACCTCGGGGATCTCGTCCGGCACGCCGCCCTTGCTGCGGTTGATGAAGTCCTGCTCGGCCGCGTCGGCGGCCGCAGCGCTGTGGAAGCGCGTGGTGATTTCCTTGGCCAGTGCGACCTTGGCGTCCTTGGGGTTGCGCCCGGCGTCCACCTCGGCCTTCAATGCCGCGATGGCGGCTTCGGACCTGAAGCTCAGCAGCGTGTACCAGCGCCACATCAGCACGTCCGAGATGCTCAGCACCTTGGCGAACATGGTGTTGGCGTCCTCGCTGATGCCGATGTAATTGTTCTTGGACTTGGACATCTTCTCGATGCCGTCCAGGCCTTCCAGCAGCGGCATGGTCAGGATGCATTGCGGCTCCTGGCCGTATTCGGCCTGCAGGTGACGACCGACCAGCAAGTTGAATTTCTGGTCGGTGCCCCCGAGTTCCAGGTCGCTTTTCAGCGCCACCGAGTCATAGCCCTGCATCAGGGGGTAGAGGAATTCGTGCACGCTGATCGGCGCGCCGGACTTGAAGCGGTCATGGAAGTCGTTGCGCTCCATCATCCGCGCCACCGTGTAGCGCGCCGCCAGCTGGATCATGCCGCGCGAGCCCAGGGCATCGCCCCATTCGCTGTTGTAGCGAATTTCGGTCTTCGAGGGGTCCAGCACCATCGACGCCTGCCGGTAGTAGGTCTGCGCGTTCACCTCGATCTCTTCGCGGGTCAGGGGCGGGCGCGTGCTGTTGCGACCCGACGGGTCGCCGATCAGCGTGGTGAAGTCGCCGATCAGGAAGATGACGGTATGGCCCAGGTCCTGCAACTGGCGCATCTTGTTGAGCACGACGGTGTGCCCGACGTGGATGTCGGGCGCGGTCGGGTCCAGCCCGAGTTTGATGCGCAGTGGAATGCCGGTCGCCTCGGACCGCGCGAGCTTGCGCACCCAGTCCTCCTCGGGAATCAGTTCCTCGCAGCCGCGCCTTGACACGGCCATAGCCTCGCGGACACGATCGGTTACTGGAAAAGTATTAGCAACAGCTTGATTCATAAGGGTTTTTTCGTAGATGGGGCAAGCCTGCGCCGGTATAATCGGCCGTTTCGTGTGGGGCTGATTTTAGATGGCGATGACTGAGCGACATCGCGCCCAAGGCGGACCGGTGCCGCCTCCCCAACCACAAAACCGAATTAAGCCTGGAAACCCTCATTTTGATTGACCGCCTTATTCTCATCGGAAACTCGCTCCTCGGCGTCCTGGCCCGCCACCCGAAGCGCATCACTTCCGCTCTGGCCGCTATCCTCCTGAGCGGTGGGGGTGCTGCATTTGCCGTAGCCTCCCTGGCGCCGGATGCCAGCCAGATTCCGGTGCGCGAGGTGCTGGAGTCAGTTCAACCCCTGCCCCTGCAAGCCCAGACCGAAGCGCTGGACGTTCACAGCTTCAAGCTGTTCCGCAGCGACTCCACCCGCGCCAACGACACCGCTGAATCCCTGCTGCGCCGGTTGGGCCTGGTGGATCCGGCGGCAGCCGCGTTCATCCGAAGCAATTCCGCGGCCCGCCAGGCGCTTCTGGGCCGCACCGGACGCATCGTTTCGGCCGAAGCCAGCGATCGCCAGGAGCTACTGTCACTGACCACCCGCTGGATCACCGCCGACACGGACACCCATTTCCAGCGCCTGGTGATCGAGAAGACACCCCAGGGGTTCGTTTCGCGCCAGGAAGTCGCGCCGCTCGTGGCCTCCACGCGTCTGGCCGGCGGAAGCATCCGCTCCTCGCTGTTTGCCGCCACCGATGAAGCGCGGATCCCTGACGCTGTCGCCACCCAGGTGGCCGAGGTTTTTTCCGGCACCATCGACTTTCACCGCGCGCTGCGCAAGGGCGACCGGTTCTCCATCGTCTACGAAACGCTGGAAGCCGACGGCGAACCGCTGCGCGCTGGCCGCGTACTGAGCACCGAATTCGTGAACGCGGGCAAGACCTTCCAGGCCATGTGGTTCCAGGAACCCGGTCAGAAGGGTGGCTACTACAACCTGGACGGACAGAGCCTTCGCCGCGCCTACCTGGCATCTCCCATGGAGTTCTCACGGGTCACCAGCGGATTTGCCATGCGCATCCACCCGATCCTGCAGACCATGCGGGCCCACCTTGGCGTTGACTACGGTGCACCGACCGGAACGCCAGTGCGCAGCGTCGGCGACGGCGTGGTCGAGTTTGCCGGCGTGCAGAACGGGTATGGCAATGTCGTCATCGTCAAGCACCGCAACAATCACGAAACCCTTTACGCGCACCTGAGCCGCATCGGCGTGCGCAAAGGCCAGAGCGTCAGCCAGGGTGACACGGTCGGTGCCGTGGGTTCAACCGGCTGGGCGACGGGCCCGCACCTGCATTTCGAGTTCCGCGTGAACGGCAGGCACCAGGATCCGGTGACCATCGCTCAACAAAGCGAGAGCATCCCTGTCTCTGCGGCGGCCAAGGCTGCATTTGCCCAGGCCGCTGGCGGAATGCGCGTCAGTCTGGCCGCTGCGGAATCGATGCGCCAGGCCAGCGCCCAATAGCCCTGCAGCGCGTGCCATCGCTGAGCGAGCCTGTCGAGTATTACGTCGGGCTGATGTCTGGCACCTCGATGGATGGCGTTGACGCTGTACTGCTGGCCTTTGGCGCCGGCCATCCCGAGGTTCAGGGGCACGCCTTCGCACCTTTTCCCGAAGCGCTCAGGTCTGAACTGCTCGCCCTCAACACGCCGGGCGCCGATGAGCTCCACCGCGCCGCACTGGCCGCGAATGCGCTGGTCCGCGTCTATGCTGGCGTTGTCGCGTCCCTGCTGGGGCCGGCGGGGTTCACTTCGAACCACATCACGGCCATCGGCGTGCATGGGCAGACCGTGCGCCATCGGCCACAGGAGTTCGACGGCACGGGATACACGCTGCAACTCAACAATCCCGCCTTGCTGGCTGAACTTGCGGGCATTGACGTGGCTGCCGATTTCCGCAGTCGGGACGTCGCGGCAGGCGGCCAGGGCGCACCGCTGGTCCCGCTGTTTCACCGCGAGGTATTCGGACGCCTTGGCGAGACCCTCTGCGTGTTGAATGTGGGCGGTATCTCGAACCTGAGCGTGCTGGGCGCCGATGGCGGGGTGATCGGCTTCGACTGCGGCGCCGGCAACGCCTTGATGGACTATTGGTGCCAGCGGCATACGGGCCAGCCCTTTGACAAGGGCGGTCAGTGGGGCGCCGGGGGGACCTTGGTGCCGGCTCTGCTTGAAGCCCTCCTCGCAGAACCCTATCTTCAGCGAGCGCCGCCAAAAAGCACCGGGCGCGATCTGTTCAACCCCGTCTGGCTGCGAGAGCGGCTGGCGGGTTTCGCCGAAGCCAGGCCGCAGGACGTGCAAGCCACGCTGCTTGAATTCACCGCGGCTTCCTGTGCGACTGACCTGAAGACGTACGCAGGAAGCAGCAGGACGCTGATCGTCTGCGGCGGTGGCGCCTTGAACACCGCACTGATGCAACGCCTCCAGTCAGCCCTGCCGCGTGTTGCGGTAACGTCGTCGGCGAGCCATGGCCTGCCACCGTTGCAGGTGGAAGCGGCCGCCTTTGCCTGGCTGGCCCGCAAGACGGTGCACCGTGAAACCGGGAGCCTGAAAAGCGTCACGGGCACCCTGGGTGCCCGCGTACTCGGGGCGATTTACCCCCGGTGAGATCGCGCCGGAGCGAAGCCCCGGTCGGTCGATCAGGTCGAAAACGACGACCCGCAACCGCAGGTGGTGGTTGCATTCGGGTTCTTGATCACAAACTGCGCGCCCTGCAGATCTTCCTTGTAGTCGATTTCAGCACCCAGGAGATACTGGTAGCTCATGGCATCGATCAGCAGTGACACACCGTTCTTGGTCATGGTGGTGTCGTCTTCATTGGTGATTTCGTCGAAGGTAAAACCGTACTGGAACCCCGAGCAACCACCACCCTGCACGAAAACGCGCAGTTTCAGGTCGGGATTTCCCTCCTCGGCGATCAGGTCAGCCACCTTGGCGGCGGCACTGTCGGTAAACAGGATGGGGGCGGGCATTTCGGTCTGAACGTTTTCGGCGACGGCACTCATGGCGGGCTCCAATGGAAGGTTTAACGGAATACTACATCAAAATGCTCGGGAATTCAGTCAGTCGTTGATTGCCGCCAGTTTCAGTGTGGGTTTTTCGCCGGCACCGACCAAGGGCTGCAATTGGCCGGCGATCAGGGCGCCTTGGTGCATTTCAAGTCCCTTGTAGGTGACATCCCCTTCAATATGGGCCTTCGGTTGCAACTCAAGCAGTTCAGTCGCATGCACCGGCCCCACGACCCGGCCATTGACGATGACATGATCGGCATGGACGGCCCCGGTCACGGTTGCGGACTCTGAAATAACCAGGATGCTGGGGTGATCGGGATGGGCGCGGATGTCCCCCACGACCTCGCCGTCCACGCGCAGTCCCTCCGAAAAGATGTAATTGCCCTCAATGCGACTTCCATGGGCAATCAGGCTCTTGATGGGGGGCTGCTTCTTTTTCCCGAACATGGCATCTCCTGAATGGTTGGGGACAGAGCAAAGTTCACGCCGTGGAGCACTTGGGCTGTTCCGCAAGTTCTCGCAAAGGTGGCTGGGGTCCGGGCACGGTACCGGCCTTAAAGCTTGACCGTCTGCACCGCACGGATGGCACTGCCTTCAATCACCTTGGCAGAGACTGTTTTTACCACGGACTGGACCGGCAGTTCCACGACGCCTTCGAGTCGTTTGTACTGGCGCACCTGCAGCGCCTGCGCGCCACCGGGCAAAGTCATTGACCAGGGCTTTCCATTCTGCAAGCCCTCAAAAGTGACTTCGAGCTTGCCGTTGAACTCGGGTGCGTTCTTCGCCGCCACGATCACCAGCACCTGCCATCTGATTTGCGCGCTGGAAAGTACCTCCGCCTGCAGCCCCCGAATACTGATGCCATCGGCCACTCCGGTGGGAAGGAGCTTTTCAAAGAAACCGAGATTGTCGCGCAGTTCCCTGTTTTCAGTCTCCATCCGCTTGATCTGGGCCACCAGCCGTTCCTGGGCCGACTTCTCCGTCGTCAACAGGCTGCCGGCGGTGTTGGCCACCGACTGGGCCCGGTCCCGTTCATCGCGGAGGCGGCTCACCTCCTCCCGCAACCGGGCCAGTTCCTCTTTCGCACCGGATTCGAGTCCGGCGATGCCCTTGCCGAATTCAAAGGCCCACAAGGCGATGGCGGCGCAAAATCCCAGCACGATTGCCGCGAGTACCCAGCGAACAGGCCAAGGCATGGCGCTGCGTATGGCCACGCGCGGTGCGCTGATGGTCAACCGGCGACGGAGCAACTTGAAGCGCATGTGTTGAAGACTCGGTGAGGGCTGAGTATCGCAAAAAGAAAAGCCGCCCCGGGCGTGAACCCGGGCGGCTTTGTCGGCGCAGCAAAGCGGATTAGCGCTTGGAGAACTGCTTGGCGCGGCGTGCGCCGTGCAGACCGGTCTTCTTCCGTTCGACTTCACGCGCATCACGCGTCACGAAACCGGCCTGGCTCAGCGCGGGCTTCAGCGTCGCTTCGTAGTCGATCAGGGCACGGGTGATGCCGTGGCGCGTGGCGCCAGCCTGACCGGATTCACCACCGCCGTGGACATTGACCTGGATGTCGAAAGTCTCGACATGGTTGGTCAGCACCAGGGGCTGCTTGGCGATCATGATGGACGTTTCACGACCGAAATAGTCCTGGATGTCCTTGCCGTTGACCGTGATCTTTCCGGTGCCCTTTTTCAGGAAGACCCGGGCGACGCTGGATTTGCGGCGGCCGGTTCCGTTGTTCCATTCACCGATCATTTGGCGGCTCCTGCAATTTCCAGCACTTTGGGCTGTTGGGCGGAATGCGGGTGCTCAGCGCCACCGTAGACCTTCAGTTTCTTGATCATCGCGTAGCCGAGCGGGCCCTTGGGCAGCATGCCCTTGACGGCTTTTTCCAGCGCGCGGCCGGGATGCTTGGCTTGCATGTCGCGGAAGTTCGTGGCAGTGATACCGCCGGGGTAACCCGAATGCCGGTAGTACACCTTGTCAAGGGACTTGGCCCCCGTGACACGCAGCTGGGCTGCATTGATGATGACGATGAAGTCACCGGTATCGACGTGAGGCGTATAAATGGCCTTGTGTTTGCCGCGCAAACGGAGAGCAACTTCGCTGGCTACTCGTCCGAGGACCTTGTCGGTCGCGTCAATCACAAACCACTCGTGCGTCACGTCAGCGGGTTTTGCGCTGAACGTTTTCATGAGTTTTCTCTACTGAGTTGGTTTGGCGAACTCTTTTCCACGGTCGGCGTTCTTCTGTTGAGAACCTCTTAGGTGGCAATTTTGCCGATCACGCCCGGCAAACTGGTTTGCATTGCGTGAATGACAGACTTCGCCGCGGAGTCACAATGCGCTGCGAAGCCAAGTATTATACGAATTTTCCTTCACGCTTGGCAAGCATCGATCGCGCGCATGGCCGACCGGTTACCATGCCGCCATGTTCAGTTACCGTCACGCCTTCCACGCCGGCAACCACGCCGACGTGCTCAAACATACCGCGTTGATTGCCACGCTCAAGCACCTGACGCAAAAGGAAGCAGGCCTGACGCTGATTGACACGCATGCGGGCGCCGGACTGTACCGCCTGGACAGCGACTTCACCGAAACGGCCGGCGAAGCACGCGAAGGCATCTTCAAGCTCATGGCCAGCCTGCGCCCCCCCGGCAAGACGCCGGAGCCCAAGCCCGCAAAACCCGGCGGCAAAGGGCCGGAAACGGCCGCTGCATCGGAAGCACCCGCGTTGAAAGACTACCTGGACCTGATCGCCAGCTTGAATCCGGACGGGCGACTCAAGGTCTATCCGGGCTCGCCGTTCGTGATGCACAGCCTGTTGCGCACCGAGGCTCGGGACAAGCTCAAACTGTTCGAAATGCACCCCACCGACAGCAAGGTGCTGGCGGCCAACGTCGCCCAATTGAAGGCCGGCCGACAGATTGCCGTGGCGCGCCAGGACGGATTCGAGGGTCTCAAGGCCGTCCTGCCGCCACCCAACCGGCGCGCCCTCGTGCTGATCGACCCCAGCTACGAACTCAAGACCGACTACGCCCAGGTCAGCGCCTGCATCCAGGACTGCCTGAAACGCTTTGCCACCGGCACCTACATGGTCTGGTACCCGGTCATCCCCCGACCGGAAGCGCACGATCTGCCGCGACGCCTGAAAACGCTGGCCACGCAGGCCGGCAAGCCCTGGCTGCATGCCACGCTGGCCATTGGGTCCGACGAGGCGACCGCCCCTGCCCTGGCGGTGCCCGGCGAACGCCGGCGCCCGGGCCTGCGTGCCAGTGGGATGTTCGTCATCAACCCGCCGCACACCCTGAAAGCCGCACTGCAGCCCGCTCTGGCCACCATGCTTCAGGTCCTCGGGCGCGGTCCTGGCAAGGGCACCACCCTCGAAGCGGGCGGCTGAGGCGACCGGTCAGGCGTGCAGGATCAGGACAAACCCGAATTAACCGACCGATCGGTCGGCTAATTGATATACTGCCTCCCTCGCCCCAGTTTGCAGGCGAAGGAGACAAGGCATGTACACGCAATCCTTCAATGTCCCGGACACCTCCGACGACACCAAATCGGCCGGCCTCAAGGCGGTTGCCCGCCCACCCACTGAAGCCGAAACCGCGCTGCAAGCCCGGTTTGACGCCAAAGTCGACGCAGACGAAAAAGTGGAGCCCAAGGACTGGATGCCCGAGGCGTACCGGAAGACGCTGGTGCGCCAGATCAGCCAGCACGCCCACAGCGAGATCGTCGGCATGTTGCCCGAAGGCAACTGGATCAGCCGAGCGCCGAGCCTGAAGCGCAAGGCCATCCTGATCGCCAAGGTGCAGGACGAAGGCGGTCATGGTCTGTATCTCTATTCCGCGGCCGAAACCCTGGGCACGAGCCGAGACCAGATGCTCGACGCACTGCACAGCGGCAAGGCCAAATACAGCTCCATCTTCAATTACCCGACGCTGAACTGGGCGGATGTGGGCGTGGTGGGCTGGCTGGTCGATGGCGCGGCCATCATGAACCAGATCCCGCTGTGCCGCTGCAGCTATGGCCCCTATGCCCGCGCCATGATCCGGGTCTGCAAGGAAGAATCCTTCCACCAGCGCCAGGGCTATGAGGCCTTGTTGGTGATGATGCGGGGCACGGCCGAGCAGCGAGCCATGGTGCAGGACGCGGTGAACAGGTTCTGGTGGAAATGCCTGGCCATGTTCGGCCCGCCCGACAACGACAGCCCGCACAGTGCCCAGGGGATGCGCTGGGGCATCAAGCGCATCTCCAACGACGACCTGCGCCAGAAATTCATCGATGCCACGGTGCCGCAGGCGAAAGTGCTGGGCGTGACGCTGCCCGATCCGGACCTGAGGTGGAACGAGGAACGCCAGCACTACGACCACGGCGCCATCGACTGGGACGAGTTCTGGGCCACCGTGAACGGCAACGGTCCCTGCAACAAGGAGCGCCTCGCCACCCGCGTCAAGGCGCACAACGACGGACAGTGGGTTCGAGACGCCGCCATGGCGCATGCCCGCAAACAGCAACAACGCACCCTCCAGGAGGCCGCATGAGCAGCAACCCGAACAGCCCCGCCCCAGCGCTGAAAGAATGGCCGCTCTGGGAAGTCTTCGTGCGCAGCAAGCAGGGCCTGGAACACAAGCACTGCGGCAGCCTGCACGCCAGCGACGCGCAGCACGCATTGCAGATGGCCCGTGACGTTTACACGCGACGCCAGGAAGGCGTGAGCATCTGGGTCGTGCCCTCGGCGACCATCGCCGCCAGCGACCCGGGTGACAAGGGCGAGTTCTTCGAGCCCGCCGCAGACAAGATCTACCGCCATCCGACGTTCTATGACATCCCCGACGAAGTGGGGCACATGTGATGCAGACGACCGAACCGAGCGCCGCGCCGGACCGCGCCAAGCAAGCGAGCGTCCCCTCGGGGGGCAGCGCATCACACGCAGTGGGAAGCGTGGGGGCACCGATAGACTACCTGCTGCAACTTGCCGACAACGCGTTGATCCTCGGGCAGCGCAATGCGGAATGGTGCGGTCACGGCCCCATCCTCGAAGAAGACCTGGCGCTGGCCAACAACAGCCTGGACCTGATCGGCCAGGCCCGCCTGCTGTACCAGCACGCGGCCCAGCTGATAGGCAATGGCGCTACCGAGGACTCCCTGGCCTATTTCCGTGATGTGCCGGATTTCCGCAACTACACCCTGCTCGAACTGCCACACAGCCCGCCGCTGGCAGCCACCGCTTCAGGGGACCGGGATTACGCGACGACCATCGTGCGCAATTTCCTCTACAGCGCCCTGATGGCGCTGATGTGGGAGCGCCTTCAGGACTCTGCGGATCGACAACTCGCGGCCATCGCCGCCAAGTCGCTCAAGGAAGTGCGCTACCACCTGCGCCACTCGCGCGACTGGCTGGTGCGCTTTGGCGACGGCACGGATGCGTCGCATGCCCGTGCCCAGGCCGCGCTGGATCACCTGATGCCCTACACCCAGGAGTTCTGGACCGACAGTGCCGCGGAGTTTTCCGCCAGCAGCAGTGGGGCCGGCCTGGCGCCTCGCGAACTGCAGGCCGACTGGAACACGCTGGTTGACAGCGCGCTCGGCGAAGCCACCCTGAAGCGCCCGACTGATCAAGGCTATGTCAGCCGGGGCAAGCAGGGCGTTCACTCCGAGCACCTCGGCTTCGTACTCGCCGAAATGCAGAGTCTGGCGCGCGCGCATCCGCAGGCCGCCTGGTAGTCCGTTTCGCCGTTTTCCCAATGAGCTCCTCAATCGCACAGACGCCCGTCTGCAGCCACCCGCAGATCTGGGCCGCGCTGGAAGCATTGACCGACCCGGAGATCCCGGTGGTCACGCTGCGCGAACTCGGCATCCTGCGCGAAATACGTGACGGCGTCGGTGGCCTGGAGGTGGTGATCACACCGACCTACAGCGGCTGCCCGGCGATGGGTCAGATCGAGGACGACGTGCGGGACACCTTGGCCGCCCACGGGATAGACGCCCGCGTGGTGACGCAGCTCGCGCCGGCCTGGAGTACCGACTGGATGAGCGATGTGGCAAAGGACAAGCTGCGCGCCTATGGGATCGCACCGCCGCAATGCGGCAGTGCCACGGGTGGCCGCGATGCCTCCAGCGTCGTCCGCTTCTCGGCGCGCGCCGCAACGCCCGAGGTCGTGCCCTGCCCCCAGTGCGGCTCGCAGAACACCACCGAGACCTCGCACTTCGGCTCCACCGCCTGCAAGGCCCTGTACCGGTGCCTGGACTGCATGGAGCCGTTTGACTACTTCAAACCCTATTAACCGCGCCGCGAGCGAATCCACCATGTCTGCAGCCCCCCGTTTTCACGACCTTACCGTCGCGCGGATCAGTCCTGAAGCCGCAGGCGCCGTCGCCATCACGCTTTCGATTCCCGAAACACTGCGTGACAGCTTTGAATTTCAGCCGGGCCAGTTCCTGACGCTGCGCGCCACCATCAATGGTGCCGACGTGCGCCGCAGCTATTCCATCTGCAGCACCCGCAGCGACCTGGGCCGGCGCAGCGAACTGGACATTGGCATCCGACCGATGGAGGGCGGCGTTTTCTCGAACTGGGCCGCGAAAGAACTGAAGGGCGGCGACACCCTGGCCGTGATGCCGCCGGACGGCCGCTTCGTGTCCAGCCGCCCGCGCGCGCTGCACCGCGTCGGCTTTGCCGCCGGTTCAGGCATCACGCCGATCCTGTCGATCATGGCCAGCACGCTCGAAGAACAGCCCGAGTCGAAATTCACCCTGGTCTATGGCAACCGCCGCATGGCCAGTGTCATGTTCAATGAAGCCCTGCAGGACCTGAAGGACCGCTACCCCGACCGCCTCACGCTGATCCACGTGCTCTCGCGCGAGGCGCAGGAGGCCGACCTGCTGCAGGGTCGCATCGACGGCGACAAGGTGCAGGCGATCATCGACGCGCTCCTGCCGGTGGGCAGCATGGACGAGGTCTTCGTCTGCGGGCCCGAAGCCATGATCGAAGCCACCGAGGCCGCCCTGCTGGCCGCCGGTGTGCCGGCCAACCGGGTGCACAGCGAACGATTCACCTCACCCACCCTGGAAGCGCTCGCGCCCGCCGATCGCCAGGCCGCACTGTCAAAACACAAGGCGCCTGTGGTTGGAAAGATCGCCTTGACAGTGGTGCTGGACGGCAAGCCCCATGAGCTTCACATGGCGCCCGACCAGCATGTGCTCGATGTCGCGCTGGCCGCCGGGCTCGACCTGCCCTGGTCATGCCGGGGCGGTGTCTGCTGCACCTGCCGCGCCAAGGTCCTGGAAGGCAGCGTGACCATGGACAAGAACTTCACCCTTGAACCTTGGGAAACCGACAAGGGTTTCGTGCTGTCCTGCCAGGCGCGCCCGACCAGCGAGCGCCTGGTCGTCAGCTACGACGAGCGCTGATCCGCCGCAGCCGCTCAAACCGCCGTCAGCGCCTGGTCCAGATCGGCCAGCAGGTCGTCGATGTGCTCGATGCCGATGGACAGGCGCACCATGTCCCGGCTGACACCGGCTTTGGCCAGTTCCTGCGGATTGAGCTGGCGGTGCGTGGTGGACGCCGGGTGGCAGGCCAGCGACTTGGCGTCGCCAATGTTGACCAGCCGGGTGAACAGCTGCAGCGCGTCCTGGAAGCGGGCGCCGGCCTCCAAGCTGTCCGCCGCCTTGAGGCCGAAGCTGATGATGCCGGAGGCCTTGCCGCCCATGTACCTCTGCACGAGCGCATGGTCGCGGTGGTCGGGCAGGCCCGCGTAGTTGACCCAGGCCACCTTGGCGTGGTCTTGCAGGTGCTGCGCCACCTTGACGGCGTTTTCGCAGATCCGGTCCATGCGCAGCGCCAGTGTCTCGATACCCTGCAGAATCTGGAAAGCATTCATCGGGCTCAGCGCCGCGCCCATGTTGCGCAAGGGCACCACGCGGGCCCGGCCGATATAGGCCGCCGCGCCGAGCGCCTCGGTATAGACCACGCCGTGGTAGCTCACGTCGGGCTCGTTCAGGCGTTTGAACCGCGTCTTGTGCTCGGCCCACGGGAACTTGCCTGAATCGACGATCGCGCCGCCGATGGTGGTGCCGTGGCCCCCCAGGTACTTGGTCAGCGAATGCACCACGATATCGGCCCCGTGCTCGAAGGGCCGGCACAGGTAGGGGCTGGACACGGTGTTGTCCACGATCAGCGGCACGCCCGCCGCGTGGGCCACGGCCGCCAGCGCAGCGATGTCGGTGACGTTGCCCAGCGGATTGCCCACCGATTCGCAATACACCGCCTTGGTGCGCGCATCGATCAGCGCCGAGAACGACGCCGGGTCGCGTGAATCGGCGAATCGCACTTCAATGCCCTGCTGCGGAAAAGTGTGGGCAAACAGGTTGTAGGTGCCGCCGTACAAGGTCGACGCCGACACGATGTTGTCCCCGGTTTCAGCGATGGTCTGGATGGCTGCCGTGATCGCCGCCATGCCCGAGGCCATGGCCAGCGCGCCCACGCCGCCTTCCAGCGCCGCCAGACGCGCCTCTAGCACGCCGTTGGTCGGATTCATGATGCGGCTGTAGATGTTGCCCGCGACCTTCAGGTCGAACAGGTCGGCGCCGTGCTGCGTATCGTCGAATGCGTAGGCGACCGTCTGGTAGATCGGCACGGCCACGGCCTTGGTCGTGGGGTCGGGCGTGTAGCCGCCATGAACAGCGATGGTTTCGATTTTCATGGGGAGTCTCCTGGTTGGAATGGGTGAAACGGCAGAGATTGTGCGATAGCGCGCCACGCTGCTGGCCGACCGCTGGCAGGCGATGCTCAATCGTGGTGGAGGGCGACCTTCGTTTCGCCGGCGTCGATCATGCCCAGCGCTTCGGCGGCGGCATGGCTGAGATCGAGAATGCGCCCGCGCGCAAAGGGCCCGCGGTCGTTGACCCGAACCACTACCTCGCGGCCAGATTCCAGGTGTCGCACCCGCAACAGGGTGCCGAACGGCAGACTGGGGTGTGCCGCGGTAAGGGCGTACATGTTGAACCGCTCACCGCTGGCGGTGCGTCGGCCGTGGAATCGTTTACCGTACCACGAGGCTTTTCCCCGTTTGATCTCGCGCTGTAACGCCAGCCCGATGGCAGCCTCTCCGGGAACCTCGGCGCGCAGACCGGTTCCCAGCATGGCGTCCGGTTGGTGCTCGGGATCTGACGGAGTCGGCAGGCCGGACAGGGTGGTCACCGCGCTCTCCACGGTCGGCGCCGCAGACGGCTCGGCAGATGCGTCGGTCGCGCCGGCCTGGCCGGTCAGCAACGCGCACAGCAGCACACCCAGCCCGGGCCGCTTCATGTTCGATCTCCTGCCTGCCCCAGCCGTCGGACGATTTCGGTCGTCGCCGCGCTCTGGTTCATGGTGTAGAAATGCAGCCCCGGCACTTCCGCGCAGCGCAACTGGTCGCACAGATCGGTCACCACGTCCAGGCCAAACGCCTTGATCGACGCGGTGTCATCGCCAAAACCCTGCAACCGCAGGCGAATCCAGCGTGGAATCTCCGCGCCGCAGGCATCGGAGAAACGCATGAGCTGGGTCGAACTGGTGATCGGCATGATGCCGGGCACCACCGGCGTGCTCACCCCGAGCTTGATCGCATCGTCCACAAAACGGAAATAGGCATCCGCGTTGAAGAAATACTGGGTGATGGCTGAATCGGCGCCGGCGCGCACCTTCGCCACAAAGGCCTGCAGGTCGGCCTCAGCCGACTTCGCCTGCGGATGGATCTCGGGATAGCAGGCCACCTCGATGCGGAAGTCATCGCCGGTTTCAGCGCGGATGAAGGCCACCAGATCACTCGCGTACGGAAATTCGCCGCCAGCCCCGTAGCCGCTGGGCAGATCCCCGCGCAAGGCCACCAGGCGCCTGACGCCCATGGCCTTCAAGACCTGCAACTGTTCGCGCACGGTATCGCGGGTCGCTCCCACACAAGAGAAATGCGAAGCCGCGGCCACGCCTTCGGAAAGGATCTCGCGCACCGTCGTGAAGGTGCCCTCCTGCGTGGAGCCGCCCGCGCCATAGGTCACCGAGCAGAACTCGGGCGCCAGCGCGTAAAGCTGCTGGCGCACGCCGCGCAGCTTCTCGGCGCCCTCGGCCGTCTTCGGTGGGAAAAATTCAAAACTCAAAGGCAAATTCATGTCTCTTTCCCCAGAATCTCGCTGGCTGCCGGCTTGCGTGCCCAGACAAAAAACTCGCGGTTGCCGTCACCTCCGGCGATCGGGCTGTCGAACCAGCCTCGCACCACCAGCCCGAGCGCCGCGCAGGCATCTCGAATGCGCTGTTCAACCACTGCGTACAGCGCGGTGTCTTTCACAATCCCGCCCTTTCCCACTTGCCCGGGCTGAAGCTCGAACTGTGGCTTGACCAGCATCAGCAGCGTGCCGTCGGCCTTGAGGAAGGGCACCAGCGCTGGCAGAACCAGGGTGAGCGAGATAAACGACAGGTCGCCGGTCACCATGTCAAATTCAGTACGAAAATGGCCTTCGTCCAGCGTCGTATGGTCTTCGTCAGCTATCAAGTCAGAAGCATCCAGCTCGCGCGCATTGACCCCTTCGATGCAGGTGACCCGGACATCTTCGCGAATTTTCGGGTGCACCTGGTTCGAGCCCACATCGACGCCGGTCACCTGCGCCGCGCCGTGCTGCAGCAGGCAGTCGGTGAAGCCGCCCGTGGACTGACCAATGTCCAGGCAGCGCAGCCCCGTCACCTGCAAGCCAGTGGCCTTGAGCGCGCCTTCGAGCTTGAGCCCGCCCCGCGACACGTAGCGCGCTTCGGATGTGTCCAGCAATTCGACTTCTGCCGAACCGGGCACCTCGTCACCATTCTTGGCCACAAGTTTCCACGGCGCGTCGCGGTCGAGCCGCCACCGCACGCCAGCGGCAATCAGCCGCTGGGCCTGCGAGCGTGACGTGGCCAGACCGCGTTCGCCCAGGAGCTGGTCAATGCGCATCCGGTCTCAGTAACGGTAGCTGTCGGGCTTGTACGGGCCCTGCTTGGGCACGCCGATGTAGCTGGCCTGCTCGTCGCTGAGTTCGGTCAGCATGGCGCCGACCTTCTTCAGGTGCAGGCGCGCCACCTTCTCGTCCAGGTGCTTGGGCAGCACGTAAACCTTGCCCTGCTCGTAGTAATCGCTGTGCGTGAACAGTTCGATCTGGGCGATGGTCTGGTTGGCGAAGCTTGCCGACATCACGAAGCTGGGGTGCCCGGTGGCGCAGCCCAGATTCACCAGCCGCCCCTTGGCCAGCATGATGATCTTCTTGCCGTCGGGGAACTTGACGTGGTCCACCTGCGGCTTGATTTCGTCCCATTCGTACTTCTCGATCGAGGCGATGTCGATCTCGTTGTCGAAGTGGCCAATGTTGCAAACGATGGCCTCATCCTTCATCGCGAGCATGTGCTCGTGCGAAATGACGCGCTTGTTGCCGGTGGCAGAAACGAAGATGTCGGCCTTGTCGGCGGCGTATTCCATGGTCACGACCTTGTAGCCTTCCATGGCCGCCTGCAGTGCGTTGATGGGGTCGATCTCAGTGACCCAGACCTGGGCGGACAGCGCCCGCAGGGCCTGGGCCGAGCCCTTGCCCACGTCGCCATAGCCGGCGACGACAGCCACCTTGCCGGCAATCATCACGTCGGTGGCACGCTTGATGCTGTCCACCAGTGACTCACGACAGCCGTAGAGGTTGTCGAACTTGCTCTTGGTGACCGAGTCGTTGACGTTGATGGCACGGAACATCAGCGTGCCGGCGGCCGACATCTCTTTCAGGCGGTGCACACCGGTGGTGGTTTCTTCGGTCACGCCGATGATCTCGGCACTCTTGCGGCTGTACCAGGTCGGGTCCTGCGCCAGCTTGGCCCGGATGGCGGCATAGAGGCAGGTTTCTTCCTCGCTGGTGGGGTTGTCCAGCAGCGAGAGGTCCTTCTCGGCGCGTTTGCCCAGGTGCATCAGCAGCGTGGCATCACCGCCATCGTCCAGGATCATGTTCGGGCCTTCGCCCTCGGCGCCCTTGGCGCCGAACTCAAAGATGCGGTGGGTGTAGTCCCAGTAGTCGGTCAGGGTCTCGCCCTTGTAGGCAAAGATGGGCGTGCCCTTGACCACCAGCGCCGCCGCGGCGTGATCCTGGGTGCTGAAGATGTTGCACGAAGCCCAACGCACCTGCGCGCCGAGCGCCTGCAGCGTTTCGATCAACACGGCGGTCTGGATCGTCATGTGGATGCTTCCGGTGATGCGGGCACCCTTGAGCGGCTGCTTCGGCGCGAATTCCTCGCGGATGGCCATCAGGCCGGGCATTTCGGTCTCGGCAATACGGATTTCCTTGCGCCCCCAGTCGGCGAGCGAAAGGTCGGCAACGACGCAGTCGGTGAAAACGGAAGAATCGATTCGGGCGTTCATGGTTTGCTCCAAACAAGTTGAGGAAAAACCACTGACAGGGGGAGAAAAAAGCTCACCACACTTGTTCAGTGGATGAGCGTCGTTGCATGAATGGGTTCCGAGCCTCACGCCCCGCCTTGTGCTGGGGACGCTGCAACGCTCCTCGGAACCTCAGATTATAGAAGGGCGCGCCCGGACGGTGGCCTGCCCCGGTAAAATCCCCACAACCGGCCACCGGCTGACCCTGCAGGCCAAGGCCTTCCCTCCTTTGCGCCCGGGGGTCCACCACCCCGCCTTCACCTTCTGGAACCCTCGTGTCCTTCGCCTCTGAAACCCGGCGCCGCCGGACCTTTGCCATCATTTCCCACCCCGATGCCGGTAAAACGACGCTGACGGAAAAACTGCTGCTTTTCTCCGGCGCGATCCAGATCGCCGGCTCGGTGAAGGCGCGCAAGGCCACGCGCCATGCCACCTCCGACTGGATGGAGATAGAAAAGCAGCGCGGGATCTCTGTCGCCTCGTCGGTGATGCAGATGCTCTACCGCGAGCATGTCATCAACCTGCTCGACACCCCAGGCCACAAGGACTTCAGCGAGGACACCTACCGCGTGCTGACCGCCGTGGACTCAGCCCTGATGGTGATCGACGCGGCCAACGGCGTGGAGGCGCAGACGCGCCGGCTGATCGAGGTCTGCCGCCAGCGCGACACGCCCATCATCACCTTCGTCAACAAGATGGACCGCGAGGTGCGCGACCCGCTGGACATCCTCGACGAGGTGGAGCGCGAACTCGGCATGCCCTGCGTGCCCATGACCTGGCCCGTGGGCCAGGGCAAGACCTTCGGCGGCATCGTCAACCTGCGCACGCAGGCCATGACGGTGTTCGACGGCGGCAAGGAGCGGCGCCCACAGGACTTCGAAACCATGCCGCTGACCGACCCCGCCGTGCTCCAGGCGCGCTTCGGGCACGACTGGGACACCGCGATGGAAAGCATGGAACTGGCCACGGGCGCCTCGCCGGCCTTTGACCGCGAGGCCTTCCTGGCGGGCAAGCAGACGCCGGTGTTCTTTGGCTCGGGCGTGAACAACTTCGGCGTGATGGAGGTGCTGGACGCGCTGGTGGACCTGGCCCCCTCGCCCGGCCCGCGCAAAAGCTCGCTGGTGGTCAACAAGCAGCCGGTGGAGAAAACCGTGCTCCCCGACGACCCGGGTTTTTCCGGCGTGGTGTTCAAGGTGCAGGCCAACATGGACGCCAACCACCGCGACCGAATCGCCTTCGTGCGCGTGGCCTCAGGCAAATACACGCCGGGCATGAAGCTCAAGGTGCAGCGCACCGCCAAGGAGCTGCGACCCACGTCTGTCGTTACCTTCATGTCGCAGCGCCGCGAAGCCGTCGAGGAAGCCTACGCGGGCGACATCATCGGCTTCACCACGCACGGCGGCGTGCAGCTCGGCGACACCATCACCGACGGCGCCAGCCTGCAGTTCACCGGCCTGCCCTTCTTCGCGCCCGAGCTGTTCATGACGGTGATTTTGAAGAACCCGCTGCGCACCAAGCAGTTGCAGACCGGGCTGGAGCAGCTCGGCGAGGAAGGCGCGATCCAGGTCTTCCGCCCCGAGATGGGCGGCCCGATGCTGCTGGGTGCCGTGGGCCAGCTGCAGTTCGAGGTGGTGCAGCACCGGCTGAAAGGCGAGTACGACTGCGACGTACGGCTGGAAGGCTGCCAGTACACCGGCGCGCGCTGGATCACCGCCGACTCGCCCGCCGAGCTGCGCGAGTTCACCAACGCCTACCCGACCCGTCTGGCACAGGACGCGGCCAACACGCTGGCCTACCTGTGCACCTCGCCCTACGACGTGCGGCTGGCGCAGGAGCGCTTTCCGAAGATCCATTTTCACCCGCTGCGCGAGCACGCGGGATTGAGCCTGGGCAGCGCAGGCTGATGTTGCCCCCACGCTTGTCGCTTCGCGTACTGCGCTGCCCCCCGAGTGGGCTGGCCTTGCTTGGGGCGGCCCGGCGCGGCGGCCGTTGACGCTGTGCTGATGCGCCCCCTGTCCGACTGGCCACTGGCCGAGCGACGCGGCATCCGAGGCGTCTTCACCGACATCGACGACACGCTCACCACCCACGGCGACATCACCGCCGACGCACTGGACGCGCTGGCCGCGCTGCGCCGCGCCGGGTTGACGGTGATCGCCATCACCGGGCGTCCCGTGGGGTGGTCGGAACCCAAGGCCCGCGCCTGGCCCGTGGATGCCATCGTCGCCGAAAACGGCGCCGTGGCGTTGGTTTCAGACAAAAACGGTCCTTTTCCAGCGTCGGAAGGCGATGGTTCGCTATCAAAAATATATCAACTGGATGCCGGCACCCGGCAGGCCCATATGCAACGCCTGCGCCAGGCCGCGCAGCGCGTGCTGCGCGAAGTACCTGGCGTGAGCCTGGCGCGGGATTCGGCTGGCCGCGAGACCGACATCGCCTTTGACCACGCCGAGTTCGCAACGCTGGCGCCGGCGCAGATCGACGCCATCGAGGCCGTGCTGCACGCCGAGGGCCTGCACACCACCCGCAGCAGCATCCACACCCACGGCGCGGTAAGCCCCGGCGACAAATGGACCGGCGCCGTGTGGGCCGTGCGCACCCTGCTCGGTCGCGACCTGGCCAGCGAACTCGACCACTGGGTGGCCGTGGGCGACTCGGGCAACGACGAGGCGATGTTCCGCCACTTCCGCCACAGCGTGGGCGTCGCCAACATCCGGCTGGCCGCGCCCCGCATGCAGGCGCTGCCGACCTATGTCACCCTTGGCGAGCGCGGGGCGGGGTTCGCCGCGGTCAGTCAAGCCATTCTGGTGGCAATTTCAAGCTAAAACAGCTCTATCCCATCGTGGGATGGTCACATTAAGCTCCTAAAAGTGGAGCGAAATGTCACTGCGGCTTGGCCAGCCCCAGCTTCTCGACCAGCGCCTTTTCCTTCACAAACGTCTCCTGCGCGAACTTCTGGTACTGGACGCTGCTCATGTACATGGGCACCATGTCGTAGCGCTTGAGCGCGGTGATGTAGCTCTCCTGCTCCATGGCCTGTTTGAAGGCGTCGTGCAGGCGCTTGACCACCGCCGGCGGCGTGCCCTTCGGTGCCCCGATCCCGAAGGGGGAGTTCTGCACCAGGTCCAGCCCAAGTTCCTTGAGCGTCGGCGCGTCGGGGAACTTGGCCAGGCGCTCGGCGCCCCAGGTGTTGAGCACGCGCAGCTTGCCAGCCTCGACCTGCGGCGCGAAGCCGGTGGAGTCCGCCGCCGCCATGATGTTGCCGCCCAGGATGGACTGCATCAGGTCGGCGCTGCCCTTGTACGGCACGTGCAGCAGTTCCAGATTCAGCTTCTGCGCGATCAGCTCCATCGTCAGGTGCGGGCTGGTCATGGTGCCGGTGGAGCCATAGGTCAGCTTGCCCGGGTTGGCCTTGGCCCAGGCGACAAAATGCGTCCAGGTCTTCAGTTGCGAATCGGCCGGAACCACCAGGCCGAAGGCGTAGCCGGTGACGTTGAGCACATAGGTGATGTCCTTCACCGGGTCCCAGTTGATCTTGGTGGTGTAAGGCAGGCGGAACACGCCCAGCGGAATCTGCGCCAGGGTGTAGCCGTCCGCCGGGGCGGTCTGCAGCGCCTGCGCCGGCAGCGTGCCGCCCGCGCCGGGCTTGTTCTCGACGATGACCGGCTGGCCCAGGATCTTGCTGGCGCTGTCGGCCAGCGCGCGCATGGTGATGTCGGTCGGCCCCCCTGCGGGGAAGGCAATGATCAGCTTGATCGGTTTGGTCGGGAAGGCTTGGGCACTCGCCGTGAAGGCGGGTGCGGCGAGCGTGGCGGCGGCGAGCTGGACGAGGTGGCGGCGTTTCATGGGGTTCTCCTGATCGAATGGGTGACGTGGACCCTATTCAACCGGAACCCGGGCTCGAAAGCCATCTGGAAAGCCCTGACAGCCTGTCACCCAGGTTCCACGCCCTGATTCAGATAAAAAACAGGTCTTTCCCATCATGGAATGGACGTTCACAGCTATTGATACAGGAGCATCCTCACCCCCGGGCCAGTACCGACGCCAGCGCCACCCCGGTGTGTGTGCCCGAGCGCACCACGGCTTCTGGCGTGGCGGCGGCCACCACGCGCCCGCCGGCCTGGCCGCCTTCGGGGCCGAGGTCAATGATCCAGTCGGCCTCGGCGATCACGTCCAGGTCGTGCTCGATCACCACCACGCTGTGGCCGCCATCGACCAGGCGGTGCAGCACGCGGATCAGCTTGTCCACATCGGCCATGTGCAGGCCGACGGTCGGCTCGTCCAGAACGTAGAGGGTGTGCGGGGCTTTCTGCCCGCGCCGGCCGATGTCGTCGCGCACCTTGGACAGTTCGGTGACGAGCTTGATGCGCTGCGCTTCGCCGCCTGACAGCGTCGGCGAGGGCTGGCCCAGCGTCAGGTAGCCCAGGCCCACGTCCTTCAGCAGCTGCAGCGGGTGGCTGATGTTGGGCATGGAAGCGAAGAAATTCACCGCTTCGTCGACCTCCATCTGCAGGATGTCGCCGATGCTCTTGCCGCGCCAGGTCACCGCCAGCGTCTCGGGGTTGAAGCGCGCGCCGTGGCAGGTTTCGCAGAGCACCTTCACGTCGGGCAGGAAGCTCATGGCGATGGTGCGGATGCCCTGCCCTTCGCAGCTGGGGCAGCGCCCCTCGCCAGTATTGAAAGAGAAGCGCCCTGCCGCGTAGCCACGGGCCTTGGCTTCCAGGGTCTCCGCAAACAGCTTGCGGATGGTGTCCCAGAAGCCGATGTAGGTGGCCGGGCAGCTGCGCGGCGTCTTGCCGATGGGCGTCTGGTCGACCTCGAGCACGCGGTCGATGGGCTCGAAACCGGTCAGGCCACTGCACCCGGTCAGCGCCGGGAACTGCCCCGCGTCCATCGCATCGCGTCCGGCCCGGGTGGATCGCTGCGCCACCAGCGCCTGCACGCTGGCCAGCAGCACGTCGCGGGCCAGCGTCGATTTGCCGGAGCCGGAAACGCCGGTGACGGCAACCAAGCGCTGGAGGGGGACGTCGACGTTGACGTTCTGCAGGTTGTGGAGGTTGGCACCGGTGACGGTAATCCAAGCTTGGACTTCGTGGTCCGTGAATTTGGGGTCAGAGCCCAATTTCGATAACGCAGCGGTTTTCTTGGACGGTCTTGGGGGGAAATTGGGATCCGACCCCAAATCCGCTGCCCCGCGCCCCGCTACCGCCCGTCGCGCCTGCAGTGGATGCTTCATCGCGTGCAGCAGGTACCGACCGGTCTGGGAGTCCTCCGCGCCGGTGATGTCACCCACGCTGCCTTCGGCCACCAGCCGCCCGCCGCGCTTGCCGGCGCTGGGGCCAATGTCGATGATGTGGTCGGCGCGGCGGATGGTGTCTTCATCGTGCTCCACCACCACCAGCGTGTTGCCCTTGTCGCTCAGCGTCTTCAGCGCGTTCAGCAGGATCTGGTTGTCGCGCGCGTGCAGGCCGATGGTGGGCTCGTCGAGCACGTAGCACACGCCTTGCAGGTTGCTGCCGAGCTGCGCGGCCAGGCGGATGCGCTGGGCCTCGCCACCGCTGAGCGTGGGCGCGCCGCGGTCGAGCGTGAGGTAGCCCAGACCGACTTCTTCCAGGAATTCGAGGCGGCTTTTGATCTCGGGCACCAGATCGCGCGCAATCTCGCTGTCGCGGCCGGTGAGCGCCAGGGATTCGACCCACCGGCGGATGTCGGTGACGGCCAGGCGGGCCAGGTCAGTGATACCGATGCCGGCGACACCTGTGCTCTCCATAGCGCCAAACCGCACGGCCCGCGCCGTGGCGTTCAGCCGGGTGCCCTGGCAGGTCGGGCAGGCGGCGTCGGTCACGTCCTCCGCCTCGGGTTCAGCGAAGGTCTGCTCACGGCCCTTGTGGTCGTCGTCGCGCACCGAGTCGTCGAAGACCTTGCGCTGCTCCTTCGTGAGCCTCACGCCTGTGCCCACGCAGTCGGGGCACCAGCCGTGCTTGCTGTTGTAGGAGAACAGGCGCGGGTCGAGTTCGGCATAACTGGTACTGCACACCGGGCAGGCACGCTGGGTGGAGAAGGCCAGCAACTTGCCGATGCCTGCCGTCGGCGTGCCAGCGATCATCGCGGCACGCAGGCCGGTCAATTCGCTCAGCACATGGACCACGCCCTTGCCATGCTCCAATGCACGGCCCAGTGCGTCGCGCAGCAGCTTCTCGTTCTCGGGGTTCACGTCGAGGCTGAGCACCGGCAGCTCGATGGTGTGTTCCTTGAAGCGGTCGATGCGCGGAAAGTTTGTCGTCGGCAGGAAGTTGCCGTCCACGCGCAAGTGGGTGTAGCCGCGCGGGCGGGCCCAGTCGGCCAGCTCGGTGTACACGCCCTTGCGGTTCATGACCAGCGGCGCCAGCAGGCCGATGTGCTGGCCGCGGAACTGCGTCATCAGCTGTGCCGCGATGCGCTCGGGCGTCTGCGGCTGCACCGCCGCGCCATCGTGGATGCAATGCTGTACGCCGAGCTTCACATAAAGCAGGCGCAGGAAATGCCAGACCTCGGTGGTGGTGCCGACCGTGCTCTTGCGTCCGCCACGCGACAGGCGCTGCTCGATCGCCACCGTCGGCGGGATGCCATAGACCGCATCGACTTCGGGCCGGCCCGCCGGCTGCACGATGCTGCGCGCGTAGGCGTTCAGGCTCTCCAGGTAGCGGCGCTGGCCTTCGTTGAACAGGATGTCGAAGGCCAGCGTGGACTTGCCCGAGCCGCTGACGCCGGTGACCACACTGAACTTGCCGCGCGGGATGTTGACGCTCAGCGACTTGAGGTTGTGCTCGCGGGCGTTGACGATCTGGATCGCCTCGTCGGCCACCGTGGCCAGGCGGCGAGCACGGGCGATCCGCTGCACCGGCACGCCGTCTTCGACGCGGTGACTGCCGAGCCCCAGCGAACTGTCGTAGTCACGCAGGGCCTTTCCGGTGTGCGAGGTGGCATGCAGGCGAACGTCCTCGGGCGTGCCCTGCGCGACGATCAGTCCGCCCGCGTCACCGCCTTCGGGGCCGAGGTCGATGAGCCAGTCGCTGGCTCGAATCACGTCGAGGTTGTGCTCGATCACGACCAGCGAATGGCCGGCGTCCAGCAGCTTGCGCAGCGCGCGCATGAGCTTGGCGATGTCGTCAAAGTGCAGGCCGGTGGTGGGCTCGTCGAAAAGGAACAACGTGCCCTTGCGCGCCAGCGGCTGTCGGCTGGCGCTGGCGCCTTTCGAACCGCTGCGCGCCGCCTCGGCCAGGAAACCTGCCAGCTTCAGGCGCTGCGCCTCGCCACCCGACAGCGTGGGCACGGGCTGGCCCAGCTTGACGTACTCCAGACCCACGTCGACGATGGGCTGCAAGGCGCGGATCACGTCGCGGTCGTGGGCAAAGACGGCGGCGGCCTCGCTGACGGTCAGGTCCAGCACGTCGGCCACGTTCATGGCGCGCGGATGGATCGCACCGAGCGGCTGGCGTTCGATGGTGATTTCCAGAATCTCGGGCCGGTAGCGCTGGCCGTTGCAGTCCGGGCAACGCAGGTACACGTCGCTTAGGAACTGCATCTCCACATGCTCGAAGCCGGAGCCGCCACAGGTCGGACAGCGCCCGTCACCGCTGTTGAAGCTGAACTTGCTAGCGGTGTAGCCGCGCTGGCGCGACAGCGGCGCGGTGGCAAAGATCTCGCGCACCGCGTCCCATGCGCCGACATAGCTCGCCGGGTTGGAGCGCGCCGTCTTGCCGATGGGCGACTGGTCCACGAACACGGCTTCGCTCAGGTGGTCCGCCCCCAGCAGGCGGTCGTGCGCGCCTGCGGATTCCGTCGCCTTGCCGAAATGGCGTAGCAGCGCCGGGGCCAGCACGTCCTGGATCAGGCTGGACTTGCCCGAGCCGCTGACACCGGTCACGCAGACCAGCCGCTGCAACGGGATTTCGGCGGTGACGTTCTTCAGGTTGTGTTCGCGCACGCCTTCAAGGATGAGGCGTGGCGTGTGGTCGGTCACCATGCGCTTGAAGCCCATGCCGACCTGCTTGCGCCCGCCCAGGTAAGCGCCGGTCAGCGTGTCGGCACTGCGCAGCGCGTCGGTCGTGCCGTCGAACACGATCTGCCCGCCGCGCTCGCCGGGGCCGGGGCCCATGTCGATCATGCGGTCGGCGGCCAGCATCACGGCCGGGTCGTGCTCCACCACCACCAGCGTGTTGCCGGCGTCGCGCAGGCGCTGCATGGCCTTGATGATGCGGTGCATGTCGCGCGGGTGCAGGCCGATGCTGGGCTCGTCCAGCACGAACAGGGTGTTGACCAGCGAAGTGCCCAGAGCGGTGGTGAGGTTGATGCGCTGCACCTCGCCGCCTGAGAGGGTGCGGCTCTGGCGGTCCAGCGTGAGGTAGCCGATACCGACGTCGCAGAGGTACTTGAGGCGGGTGGTGATTTCCCCGAACAGCAGTTTCAACGCCTGAGTCTCGCCCTCGTTGGCCGTGACACGCGGCGTCTGGGTCATCGATTCGAAGAAGCGGCGCAGCCGGTCCAGCGGCAGCAGCATCAGGTCGTGCAGGCACAGACCTGGCAGGGCTTCAAGTTGGGGGCGGGCCCAGCTCACCCCGGCTGGCATGAACCGTCGGGCCGGTTCCATCACGGCGTCGGCATCTTCCTTCGAGCCAATGCGCCAGAGCAGGCTCTCGGTCTTCAGGCGCGCACCGCTGCAGCTGCCGCAGGGGGTGTAGCTGCGGTACTTGGAGAGCAGCACGCGGATGTGCATCTTGTACGACTTGCTCTCCAGGTACTCGAAGAAGCGCTTGATGCCGAACCAGTGCTGGTTCCACTTGCCGTTCCAGTGGGGCGAGCCGTTGATGACCCAGCCCTGCTGCTCGGGCGTGAGCTTGTTCCAGGGTGTGTCGCGCGGAATGCCGGCCGTTTCGGCATGGCGCATCAGATCGTCCTGTGCCTCCTTCCACGCCGGCGTCTGCATGGGCTTGATGGCGCCGGCACGCAAGGTGAGCTTGTCGTTGGGAATCACCAGGCCGTAGTCCACGCCGATCACGCGGCCAAATCCGCGGCAGGTTTCGCAGGCGCCCACCGCCGAGTTGAAGGAGAAAGCCGAGGGAATCGGGTCGGTGTAGCGCAGGTCACTGTCGGGGCAATGCAGGCCGGTGGAGAAGCGCCACAGGTCATACGCCCCCACGCTCTTCACTTCGTGCAATTCGCTGCCCCCCGAGGGGGCTGCGCCGCCTTGGGGCGGCCCGGCGTCGGGGCGGCTCAACTCATCCTGCAGCCTGTAGACGTTGAGCCGACCGGCGCCTCGCTTGAGCGCGACCTCGATGGCCTCGACCACACGCGCTTTCTCCACGTGACCGATCCGGAAGCGGTCGGCGACCACGTCCAGCACTTTGCGTGGCCCGGTCGGCGTTGCCACCTCGCGTTCGGCCTGCACCTTGGTGAAGCCACTGGCCGACAGCCACTGCTCGACCTCGGCCGCGCTGGTGTTGGCGGGCAACTCCACCGGAAAAGTCACCGCCAGACGGAGGTCGCCCTGCCGCGCGCGTTGCAGCAATTCGGCGTAGATGGTTTCGGGCACATCGTGCCGCACCGGCTGCGCGGTCTGCCGGTCGAACAGCTGCCCGGCCCGCGCGAACAGCAGCTTCAGGTGGTCGTTCAGCTCGGTCATCGTGCCCACCGTGGAACGGGAGCTGCGCACCGGATTGGTCTGGTCGATGGCAATCGCCGGCGGCACGCCTTCGACCTTGTCGACGGCCGGCTTGTCCATGCGGTCCAGGAACTGTCGGGCATACGCAGAAAAGGTTTCCACGTAGCGGCGTTGACCCTCGGCGTACAAGGTGTCAAAGACCAGGCTCGACTTGCCGGAGCCACTGGGCCCTGTGACGACGGTCAGTTCCCCGGTGCGGATGTCCAGGTCAAGATTCTTGAGGTTGTGCTGGCGCGCACCGCGGATGCGGATGGTTCCCTGGGTCATTCGGGGGTACTTTCTGGAAGGAGGCCAAAGATTCTAGGCAGGAAGCCGGACACGGCGCGGCGTGGGGACATCGGCGTCGGGTTCCGCCGCCCGACCCACCCGGACAGGGCTGGCCGCACTCGAAAACGCTCAGACCCGAAGTGCTTTTCTCAGTTCGCGGGCCTTTTCCGTTCCCACGGCGTCGGTAATCTTTGGCAGCAGGGCCACCAGGTCGTCGTACCCGGCCGCAGCCTCCACCGTGCGCTTGAGAAGGTAGCCGCGCAGCCCCAAGGCGCCGGCCAGGCGAATGGCAATGGGCCAGGCCAAGACGAAACGTTCGGACTTGTTGAGGGCTGGCGCCTGCACCGCCGGAACTGCAGCCAACGTCGCCGCTGGCAAACCCACAGGCGGCACAGGACCCTCGGCAACGCAGAGATACCCCAGAGCCACGAGATGATCAATGTCAATCGAGACGACACCGAGGTCCGCCGTCGCGGCGAGCACCTGGTCAACCGTCTTCTTGCCGTCGAACAGGATCATCGCCGACCTTTGGCGCGAGGTTAGCTGTTGCGAACGCTCCTTGAGGGCCCGCTGGCCAGCCTCGGTCTTGACATATTTCATGTTCGTTTCACCCCATTGCGTCCGTCGCCCATCAGGGCCTGACACTAATTCTGCCTCACATGAAACCCAGTGGGCGGGGTGATCAGCGTCGGACCGGGCGCCGTAGACAGCGCTTTCCAGCCGTCACCAAGCGGAACAGTGTCGTTTTCAAGACACGCGGACAATCAGGCCTCAGCCCTCGCAAGCCTGTTTACGGCAAAACAGGCGCGCAACCTCGCCAGACAGGGGGGATTGAATAGAATGCAGAGCAACAAAGGCTCTTGAAACCGTAGCGGTGGCAGGCGACTCAGCTGGCCTGCCAGCATCTGGAGGAAATAATGACTGATCTGGCTTTGACTTACTTGCTGCGAAAGACCGAGTCCGGTGTCAACGCCATCAAGGTCAGGGATCGGGCCATGGGGCAGAAACATCGCATGCTGCTGATCCTGGTCGATGGCGCAAAGCCCGTCGGAGCGCTGGTCAAATCGCTGGCCAACCCCGATGAAGCGCGACAGGTGCTGGGTGAGTTGCTGGACTCTGGCTACGTCGAGATCGTCAATGCGCCACCGCCCCCGCCCCCCCAGGCGCCGGCGCCGGTGCCTTCAGCTGCGGCGGAAAAAGTGTCCGGCGCCTTGGCTGAAGCGGCGCTGCCGGACGCCATCCGCCGCGCGACCCGGCTGCTGGAAAACCTGCTCGGGCCTGGCAGCGAGCCGCTGTGCCTGCAGCTCGAAAAGTGCAAGAGCATTGACCAGTTCACGGCCCGCATCCTCGAAATCAGGCGGGTGGTGGCCGGTATGCGCTCCGAAACCAAGGCTGCTGAATTCGTCGCGGCGGCGCTCAAGGCCTGAGGCCGACCCCATTCACATCGCGGGTTCGCAGGCAGCGACACGGCCACGCAGGCACAAAAGAAAACCCCCCGTCACCTCAGGTGACGGGGGGTTTTGTTGTCAGTCAGCCCTTAGTGCGCGGCGCTACCGGCTGAGACCTTTCCGTCCAGGCTGGGGAAGCGCACATGCTCCACCAGTTCCTGGATATCCCTGCCTGGCGCCTTGGTCAGCAACGACACGATGATGATCACCGCAAAGCCCACCGGCACGCCGAACAGGCCGGCGGAGATCGGTGCAATGTCCCACCAGGTGTTGGCCTTGAGGACTTCAGGCGTCAGCGCGACACCGCCGTGCGTCAGTTTGTACAGCCAGGGCTGGGTGGTCACCATGTAGTAGAACGTGACGCCCAGGCCGGCGATCATGCCCAGCGAGGCGCCCCATTTGTTGGCGCGTTTCCAGAAGATGCCCAGGGTCAATGCCGGGAAGAAGGCCGCCGCAGCAAACGAGAACGCCGCAGACACCAGGAACAGAATGTCCGCCGGCTTCTGCGCCGCCACGTAGGCCGCGCACAGGGCC